>CBFDDU010000050.1:0-21075 GCA_965603655.1 uncultured Candidatus Electrothrix sp.
GTTGATTTTGCATCGTCGTTAATTAAACCTGACAGCTTTCTTTACGAGGTCTGGATATAGCGATCAGTCGTTTCATTGTGCTTGAGCAACTTTTCCAGATATACCGACCGGACATTAACACGGAATAATTGCTTCCAGATAAGATGATGGATCATAAGGCAGCTAACCTTTTTGTTATGCGAAACTATCGCGACGTTGTTGCCGGGTTCACTTTGTCTGCGTGACTCACACGTCGGCCTTAATCTTGGAGGTACACAGCCAAGTAGGTCTGCTTGAGTGAAGCGAAAGCGGACAACGCGCATTGCTCGAATCGTCTGATTTCGTTGCACTCAATCAAACCTACGCAACTAGAGCCTTATTGTTACAAAGTGGAACCCCGTTTCGCTTTCGCCTGAAAAGCTTTCTTCTTTAAAGTTAAAGCCTACTTCATTAGCAAGAGGGTAAAAACGATTATATGACTGTTCATCGAAAGCATATGCGGCGCCCAATTTTATCCCATTGGTTATTTCACCAAATCTAGTTTTCTTTATTGTTGTTTTCTTTAAATATTCTGGTGATACATAATTTATGTAATTTTTCATCTCTTGTTCTGAACCAGAGATTATGCAAGCATCACCATCGCAAATGACTTCTGTTTTTGATTTGTAAGCGAAATAGCCAATTACCTTGCTGTCAAGATGCATATTTATACCTATTTAACTTTGTGTTTTATGTGGGTTAACGGGGAGTGTCTCCTATTTAGTTCTTGTTTTCATAAGGTTACATAAGTACAGACTCAAATCTCATCGTAATGTTCGGAAAATTCGTCCAATGTTCCTTCGAAAAGCAATTTTTTCTTATAACCATAGATGGTTACCTTGTAATGCTCCTCGGATACATCAACTTCACAGAGATAATCCAAATACTCATCACGTTCATAGTCGTCACACATAAACTTGAATAACTGTCGATTTTTCAGAATCGTTTCCAGGGTCGTCTGTCGTAATGCGGTGATGAGTATCGGAGCCCAATTCTCGACATGTCCATCCATATTAAAATATTTCGCACACACATATCTCCCCTTCGTTTCTATCCGAATCTTTGCTCGTGTCCCCATGTGTCTCTTCCGCCTTCTTTTCGTATTCATCCGTAGTGGCAACCGCACCCTGCCTGCTTATTGATCCGCCCCTCATATTCGGCACATCAAGCAGCTGTGTAATACTGACCCCGCATCAGTTAAGTAGGTCTGCTTGAGTGAAGCGAAAGCGGACAACGCACTGCTCGAATCGTCTGATTTCGTTGCCCTCAATCAGACCTACGCAACTACCCAATCTCTCGGAGAAGGATTGGATGTGGAGGTCAGCGACGTAGGGCGATTTCTGAATTATTCCTGTTTCGTCTCTATCGCTCAATGTTCCCAATTGTCCTGAATATAGTCCTCAATTTCTTTGAGCACTTCTTCAAAACCGACCTCATGAGACGCAATAATTTTGCCGTCTGCGGTGTGCTTGTGATGAGGGTATGAGGCCAAGTGTCTCGCGCCGGGATCAGCAGCATTATCATACCGAAACAGCAAATCGGAATCCTTGCGGTAATTATATCCGTACTTGTATTTTTCGATCTCGTCATCTTCTTTCTCGACAAACTCTTTGAAGTCCAGCGTTGAACCGTCAATGAAGTCAAGTTGTCCGGCAACGAATGCCAGATCCTGCGTTTTTCTGTCGATATTCAACTGATACGCCGCCATGAGAAAGCAGGACTGAATCCGCATCTCAAGCCGGGTAATATACTCATTCATGTTCAAAACCGACTTCTTCCAGACGGGTCAGTTTGCTGCGCAGGCGCTCCAGCGTTTCAACCTCTCCTTCCCATTCAATCAGTTCCATATCATCGACCTGTCCGTACATCGTTTTCCCGTCGAGATTTCCGTATCTGGTCTCAAACTCGCTGATCCTGTCCTGAACCGTGACGATTTGTTTTTTCAGAAGAGTCGCTTCCAAACCGACAAGGGACTGTATTTTTTTTAAGGCCCACAGATCACTGGCCTGCTGTGCAATTACTTTTGTCATGATTTTCCCTCTTGCTTACGTATGATTACTTGCCTCATTCTTGAGCCGAATTAGGCTGTTTCCTCCAGCCAATTTTCCACCCGTTTCAGCATCAGAACACTTCCCTTTCCTGCGAAGCGCGTTCTGTCACAAAATCATCTGTTACTTTTTCGTCAGACATGAAAAAACTGTCCCAGGTATTTTCAACCGGAGAAAGCACGCGATCTTTTTTGCAACACGCTCGACTTGGTTTCGATTATTGACAAAAACTAATCCAGTACGCATAAAGAATCTTCTTTTCAGAGTGGGTGCCAAGACGTATCGGTCTGAGTTCAAAATTAGTGTTCCTCCCGTTCACATTCCACATTTTGGTACTTTTTGGCTAGTCCAGCTGAAGAGTACGCTGCAAAGCACTTGCTGTCAATATTGACTTTAGCAAAGTTTTACCTTACTATAATACACAGGATGCACATAAGGGTTAAATTATACAAAGGAGGGCAGGGTGAATATTACACTTTCAGCAGACCAGGAACTCATAAGAAAAAGTCGACAGTACGCAAAAAAACAGGGCACCTCGCTGAACAGTATCATCAGGGATTTTCTGAAAAATATCAGCGGAGAAAATGACAGGAGAGCAAGTTCTCAGGAATTTGCTCAATTGGCAGAAACCGGGGCTGGTTGTTCGGAACCCGGCTACAAATTTGACAGAGATGAAATTCATGACCGGAGTCGTAGGGCATGAAAAAAATATTCATCGACACAAATCTGATCGTTTACGCCAATGATCGCCGTGATCCACAAAAACAGCGTAAGGCTATTGAACTGGTTAAAGAGCTTATGGATAACGGGCTGGGGGTTATTTCCTCACAGGTTCTGCAGGAATATTCCAGTGTCGCCCTCAATAAGTTGAAGCAGGATCATGCCATCGTCCTCCGCCAGCTCACCTTGCTGGAATCATTTGATGTTGTTCTCATTAAGCCCGCCCTGATTCGGCGGGCGATCGAAATACGAAGCAGTTACAGTATCAGCTTTTGGGATTCCTGCATTATCAGTGCGGCTGAATCAGCCGGGTGCGACTGTATCTACTCTGAAGACCTAAATGCGGGACAATATTATTCTGGGATTAAAATGATTAATCCTTTGTTATGACTTTCAGACAGAAGAACAGGTGCCTCAACAAAGATACCAACCGGCACGCTCCCAGGGCGACATTTCACTCGGTGATTCGCCGTAATATCGAACTAATCCCAGATCCGTGTCTTTCTCTTCCCCGAGTTCCTGCCCGTGGACGACCTCCCCTTTATAGCTGAGCGTTCCGTATTTATGCTCGCTTCGTGTACCGACCGCACGGGAGGAGAGGTGTAATTTCCATCCGCCCTCTTGAAAAATGGTGTCCGGTTTGGATGGTTCGGAGGAATTATTGCTGTTGATCGCAGCAATGAACTGTTCCCAGTCTTCAGGGTACATGTTTTCTTTGTCCCGCCATCGTTCAAGGTCGGTGGACATTTTTTCGGCAAGAAGGGTCAGTTCTTCCTGGTCATAGCGTTGCAGGATCGTGTCTAGGGTTCCCTGTTGGACAACCTGTTGAATGTATTCGTTGAACTCAGGCAGGGACATTTTTACGTGGTAGTTTTTCATGGCAAGGTTTTGGGGTGATGGTTGATGGGGTGTGAACGTTGGGATTTGAAATAACGCTTCCTCTATTGCTCTACGAGTTTTGCAGGATGTAATATGTGCACGTCACCGGCCTGGAGCTAACAGATCCTCGGTAGATTCTCGCCGCTGGGCATATCAACGATGCGTTCCCCGCCGGACCGGGTTGCACAGACCACCATGCCGGGATGTTCCGACACCACGGTCCCGATCACCGCAGCCTTTCTTCCCAAGGGATGCCTGCGCAGCAGGGCCAATACCTTCTCTTCCTCTTCAGGCGGGCAGACGATAACCGCCTTGCCTTCATTGGCCACAGAGAACACATCCAGCCCCAGCAGGTCGCAGACCCCGTCGACCTGGGGCAGGGTCGGGACCGCCTGTTCGGCAAATCGAATTCCGACCTGCGACGCTGAAGCGATATCGCAGAGGGCAGCGGCAAGACCGCCTCGGGTGGGGTCGCGGAGGCAGTGTATTGAGGGCATCTCTGTCAGGAGCTGCTCCACCATGGGCCAGAGGGGGGCCGCATCACTCTCCACGGAGGTTGTGATCCCCATCTCCTCCCGACAACTGAGCACCGCAATGCCGTGATCCCCCATGGTTCCGCTCACCAGCAGCGAATCACCGGGCTGGGCATTGCCGACATAGACATCAACATCGGGCAGGACCGGGCCGATGCCGGTGGTGTTGAGGAATATCCCGTCCCCCCTGCCTCGTTCCACCACCTTGGTATCTCCAGTCGCGAGCGTAACCCCGATCTCCTGACAGACCGCGACAAAGGAGGCAAGAGCCCGCTTAAGATCGGCAAGGCGGGTTCCCTCTTCCAGGATCATGGCCAGACTGATATGGGTCGGTCGCGCCCCTTGCATGGCAAGATCGTTGAGGGTGCCGCAGGCGGCCAGCATGCCGATATCCCCTCCGGGGAAAAACAGCGGCGAAACCACATAGGAGTCCGTGGTCATGGCCAGGGTGTTGCCGGGTGCTGCAAAACAGGCGCTGTCGTCGAGCCGGGCAGGCATTCCATCCTTTAGCTGGGCAAAGATCAGCTCCTGGATAAGCTGCTGGCTGCGGAGTCCGCCCCCGCCGTGCGCCAGGGTGATAATGTCGTCATGCATCTGCTTTTCCCCTGTTTTCCTCAGTCTTTCGTTCAGTATTCTGTTCGGTCTTGTGTTTGGATGCTCGATTGGAACGGGCATAGGTGTAATAGGCGGCACAGGTTCCTTCGCCGGACACCATACAGGGCCCGACCGGTTTGATCGGCGAACAGGCCGTGGCAAAGAGCGGACAGGCGGGCGGGGCGATGCGACCGCAGAGCACATCGCCGCAGCAACAGCGCGGATCCTCCTGCGCTCGGGGCAGCTTCTCTGCCAGTTCCAGGGTCGCGGCATCGGCATAGGGGGCACGTATTGCCGAGCCGCTTGCAGGAATGGTTCCCAGCCCCCGCCATTGGGCATCGCAGGGCGCAAAGACCTTGTCGATCAGATCCCGGGCAATGATGTTCCCCTGCGGGCTGACTGTACGGGCGTACTGGTTTTCCACTGCGGCCCGCTTGTCAAGTACCTGCCGCAACAGCCGCAGGATTCCTGCCAGCATGTCCACCGCTTCAAAGCCGGTGATCACACAGGGGATCTGATGTTCCTCACAGAGGGCATGGTATGCCTGGGTTCCGATAATCACGCTGACATGGCCGGGGCAGAGAAAGCCGTCGATACAGGTCTTGGAACGGAGCAGGGCATTCATCGCTGGCAGGATGCGTTTATGGGCGCAGAGAACCGAATAGTTTTCAATCCCCTGTTGATAGGCCTCCTGCAAGGTCCAGGCAACAGTTGGTACCGTGGTCTCGAACCCGAGGCCGAGAAAGACCACCTGTTGCTCCGGCTGTTGTTGTGCTTTGCGCAGGGCCTCCAAAGGCGAGTAGACCGTGAGCATTGATCCCCCTTGGGCACGGGCATATTCCAGGGAGGATTCCGTGCCCGGCACCCGAACCATATCGCCGAAGGTCGCGACCAGGGTTTGGGAACGCCGGGACAGGGCAATGGCATGGTCGATATAGGCGTTCGGGGTCACACAGACCGGGCAGCCCGGCCCGGAAAGCAGGCTGACCGTCTCCGGCAGCAGGGAACGGAGCCCGCTTCTGAAGGCCGCCATAGTATGGGTTCCGCAGACCTCCATGAACTGCACCGGACGATTGATCCGCTCAGCGGTCTGTTCAATCTCCCGCAGGAGCTGTGCTGCATGTTTATTCATCAACGATTCTCCTGTTCATCATCGCACGCCACTCGGCCATATCTTCCGGCGCCCATTTTTGGAGAGCAAAACCGGCATGAAGGAGGACGTAGTCGCCCGGAGCCGGGTCGGCAATAAGGGCCACATTGGCCTGCTGCTGTACCCCGTTATGCTCAACAACCGCACGCTCTCCTTCCAGGGTGATAATTTTTGCCGGGACTGCAAGACACATGGTTTTTATCCGTTTTTTGTTGTTTTGTTATACCGGGCCAGGGCCACCGCTGCCTGCCCCAGGGCCAGCCCTCCGTCATTGGGCGGAACACGATGATGGCGGAACACGGCAAAGCCCTTTTCGCGCAAACCCGCACAGACCCGGTCGAGAAGAAAGGCGTTTTGAAAGACCCCGCCGGACAGGACAACGGTTTCTATCCCCCGTTGCTGCCGGAGATATTCACAGGTAGCCACGACTGCTGCGCTGACCGTATTATGAAAGCGGGTGGCGATAATCGCCGGGTCAATCCCCTTGTCCAGGTCAGCGATAATCTCCGCAAGGGTCGGGGCAAAGGAGAGCTGAGCCGGGCTGTTTGCCGTCTCCACGATAAAGGCGTATCGCTCTCTGATGCCCGGTACAGTCAGGCTTTCCAGTCGGACAGCCGCCTGCCCCTCATAGGAACTCTTCAAACAGAGGCCCAGCAGGGCCGCTACCGCATCAAAGAGGCGGCCGCAGCTGGAGGTCAGGGGTGCGGAACCGCTCCTGATCAGAGAAATAACTCCGCTGCATTCTTCCTCCGGTACGTGGGGAAGAAAAGTCCGGGCGTGGGCGGCAAAGGAGGCGGTAAAGGAATCAGGAAATTCAGTGACCAGATAACTCAAGGCCATTCGCCACGGTTGGTTAATCGCCTGCTCCCCGCCGGGCAAGGGGGAGGGCTTGCAATGGGCGGCCCGCTCGAATCCGCAATAATCAGCGATCAGGAACTCTCCGCCCCATACAGTATTATCAGCAGTATTATCGGGTCCGGCACCTGAGCCGTCAAAGGCGACCCCGATGACCTGTTCGTTCAGCCCGTTTTCCACCATGCAGGAGGCGATATGGGCATGATGGTGCTGGACAGGAAAACAGCGGATGCCGTTCAGGTCGTTCAGATTATGGGCAAAACGGCTGCTGCGATACTCCGGATGCAGGTCGCAGGCCATGATCTCCGGCTGCACCCCCAGGAGCCCTCTGAAATCCTCTATCGCCTCTTCGTAAAAACGAAAAACAGCAAACTCCTGAAGATCGCCGATATGCTGGGAAAGAAAGGCTGTCTCACCCCTGGTGATACAAAAGGTGTTTTTCAGATCTCCTCCGCAGGCAAGCACAGGCGGGCCGCTGAACGGCAGAGAGATCGGGTCGGGAACAGAGCCTCGGGAACGGCGGATGAGCAGCGGCTGTTTATCGACAAAACAAAGCACCGAATCATCACAGCGTCGCAGCACCGGCCGGTTATGAACCAAGGCATGGGAGGCTGCCGGGCCGAGGATATCGGCCAGCTCCTCTTCATTACGGGCAATGGGCCTGCCGCAGCGGTTGCCGCTGGTCATTACCAGGGGGCCGGTTGCCTCCAGCAGGAGATAATGTAGCGGGGTAGAAGGCAGCATGGCCCCGATATTTCCGGTGTCCGGCGCGATCTCCGCTGGCAGGGTACAGTCGGATCTTTTTGCACAGAGGATAATGGGACGCCGCCAGGAGACAAGGGCGGAACGCTCCTCCTTGTTGGCTCTGCAAAATTCCTCCAGTTGTTCCAAAGAGGTGAACATAACCGCCAAGGCCTTGGCCGGTCGGTTTTTGGCGGCCCGCAATCGGGCAATCGCTTTTCGGTCCAAGGCGGAACAGGCCAGATGATAGCCGCCCAACCCCTTGATCGCCAGGATCTCGCCCTTGTTCAGCAGGGCTGCGGCACGATCAAGCGGGTCTCTGTTCGGATGACTGTCCGGGGCAGTGCCCGAGGTATCCTCCAAGGGGCGTCCCTGCGCATCAAGGCAGGTCAGGACGGGGCCGCAGACTGCACAGGCATTGAGTTGGGCCTCAAAGCGACGGTCATTTACCGTACCATATTCCTCGGCGCAGGCAGGGCAGAGGGCAAAGCCCTTCATCGTCGTGCGTTCCCGGTCATAGGGCAGGCTCTCCGCAAGGGTGAAGCGGGGGCCGCAATCGGTGCAACTGGTAAAGGGATAGCGATACCGCCTGTTGTCCGGATCAAAGATCTCCTGACGGCACTGCTCGCAGGTTCCCAAATCCGGCGGCAGAGCGAAAATCGGGTTGCCGGATGCCTTACCGGCAGTACTGGTCAGGATCTGAAATCCGCTTGCAGGCTCTTCCGGGATATAGACCCTTGTCAAGGTGTCGATCCGGGCCAAGGGCGGTGGGCTCTCTGCAAGACGGCAGAGAAATTTTTCTATACGCTTCGCTTCCCCCTGGACTTCAGCAACAACACTGTCCGAGGTGTTGGCGGCAAAACCGTTCAGTTCCGCCTCTCCTGCATAGCGGGCCAGGGTCGGTCGGAAGCCTACCCCCTGCACCCGTCCGCTTATGGTCAGGCGAACCCGTTGCGCCATATCAGCTGGTGAGCCTTAGATTGGACAGCCAGGCAAAGAAATTCGTAACACCTGCCCCGGAGGTTGAGGAAAGCTGAAACAGGGGGGCGTCAACATTGATTTTGCGGATATTGGCGGCACAGGCGTCAACATCAAAGGAAAGATGGGGCAGGAGATCTGTCTTGGAGAGCAGCATAGCCCCGGCCTCACGGAAGAGCAGCGGGTATTTCAAGGGCTTGTCCTCGCCTTCGGTCACGCTCAGCATGGCGATTTTCACCTGTTCGCCGATATCGAACTCAGCCGGACAGACCAGATTGCCGACATTCTCCACCACAACAAGATCAAGCTCGGCTAAGGGCAGGTCGCGAAGCGCATGATGGACCAGTTTGGCCTCAAGATGGCAGGAACCCTTGGTCAGCAGCTGGCTCACCAGGATATTTTTGCGGGCAAGTCGTCGGGCATCGTTGGCGGTCTCGATATCCCCTTCAAGGACGGCAAAACGAAGCGTCTGATGCAGCCTGTCGGCAAGCTGTTCCAGCAGGGCGGTTTTGCCGCAGCCCGGAGAACCGATCAGGTTCACCATGACAATCCCGTGCCCTGCCAGCAATTCCCGTGTTTCTCTGGCCCAGCGATCATTTTCGCCCATCAGATCCTGATAGATCTTAATCTGTCTCATCCTGCTCAATCTCCATTTGCTCAAGGAATAATTCTCGACCGCTGATCATCTCCGAAACAGGGGCGGCGCATTGCAGGCAGATGAATCCTTCGGACATGTCCAGCTCTCCTTCCCGGCCGCAGGCGGTGCATCGACCGACAACGGGTATTTCCCGAATCTCCAGAACCGAGTTCTCGGCAACAGTCCCCTGGGTCAGCACCTCGTAGGCGGCTTGCAGGTATTCCGGCACGATCTGGCGCAGCCTGCCGCAGGCCAGGACGGTTCTGGTCACCCGGACAGAGGGCGGCGTGAGCTTTTCCGCCTCTTCCAGCAGCTTTTCCACCAAGGTATGGCAGAGACTGAATTCATGCATGGGATGCCGCCTCTGCAAGGGCTGCAAACCGCTCAATATCGGGGTTCCTCAGCAGCTCCGTCATGAATCGGGCCGCAGCGACGGTATTCTTTGCCGCTTCAGGCGTTCCGCCGTGTTTTTTGACAGTCGCCGAAGACGAAGGGCAAAAATTCCAAAGGAAAGCCCGGCACCCTGACACGACGATTTTCTGATTCGAAAGTCCCATGAAAATACATACCGTCAAAGCAGGCCCGGTCTATGAATTTCAACAGCCGATTAACCATCTTGTTGGTCCGATGGGCGTTTTTATATAGTCGGGGTTGACCGACCAGACCTCGTTGGCAAAAATTTTGTAAGCTTCCTTCGGGATGAATTCAGAAACTGATTCCGTCAGTTTGGTACCGAGAATGCATTCTTTCGCGATAATCATGGCGAGATAGTGCTTTTCCACCTGGCGCGAAGTATTTTTTATAAATAGGAAAATCAATTCGCCTTTTTCCAGCGATGCCCCGATGGAGGCTGTGTCGGCCTGAATTTTGGAGGACTGACGGAATGTGGCTGATTAATAATTTGGGGAGATGATGTTTCCTGAGTTATCCAGTTTCCGTTATTATCCCTGCAGGAAGCAATTGTCACCTGCTCAGTTCTGTTGTTCAAAGTGGCTCTAATGTCGACTTTCCGGCATGGTAGGTTGCTTTGCTGATGTGAATAAGCAGGTTTGGGAGTGACAGCATAGTGCTGACCAGAATCTTCATTCACCCAGGAAATTGTTTGACCGGATCTACTGTGCTCACAGGTACGACTCACTATACTGTAATCATTTCTATCCATTTCGCTGCCATTCATAATAATCGTAAAATCTCCCACTATGGCATGAGCACAACTGCTGATGCAGAGAATAGTAAAAATATTAACTATAAAGGAATTTGCTTGTGGCATGCCTCATCTCCTCAATGTTGCAGGTTTTTGCATTAAGTTGCGAGTTATCTTCGTTTCGAGGCGAACCACTTCATCGATGGTTCTCCTGTTTTATTATTGCTGATTCCAGTTAGCGTCAACTTGTTGTAATTAACTTGAAGATTAAGTATCTCGCTTCCATCATCAAAATATAATATTAAACGTAAACGATTACCGTTCACATTCCCTTTAACTTTAAATGACACACTAGCTTTCTTCAGCACCAATAAACCATGGACTCTTGATCCGTTTTGAGTGATAGTCAGTGTACCAGTCCCAGTAGAATCAAAGAGCTTATCTTCTCCGTAAAATATTGGATTCAAATCAGTTGTTTTTGCATCCCACGTACCTGTCAAGATGTTATTCTGTTGCGAACTTACCCTGGCATCCGGTTGAAGCTGGCTGTTCTTGCGATTTCGAGTGATATCTATCAGCACCTGAACGGCTTCATTATACCAACTGCAACTCTGGGCACCGGAGATCAAACCGTTTGCACCCTTCAGGTCATTCCGGTTCAGTGCTGCATTAACAAGTTCCACTACATGCTCACAGCTTTTGCAGGACTGGTTACCGTTTGCACTGGTTAATAGCAACATCCCATCATCGCAACGACAATTGTATTGATCTCCATTAATCACAGTATGACTGCCAGGAAGCTGCTGTCTACATCTTCGATCCAAATTTGCCTGTTGCTCTGCCCTGTTCATCTGTTGAGCAACTGCCCTCGGCCAGGAGCATAAAGATGCCAAGCCAATCAATGTATTAGCATATCCCTTGTCCCCGCGTATAAGTGCCGCATTAAAATCAGCCTGCAGGGTACTGCAGGGGATACATTGATTTTTATTGTTCTCATCACTGAGCTTAACTGTATTTGCTGGACACGGTTTTGCCTGATTCAATTTTTTTTGACCGATTATAGTCCAACCGCCACAAGTGGACGAAAGGCTAAGGAGCGTCTCTGCATATCCGAGCTCTCCGCTATCTATTGCAGCATTGAAATCACTTTGTAGAACATCACAGGATACACATTGATTCCGGCCGTTGTCATTACTGAGTTTAACCTCATGCGGAAGACATGGTTTTGCCTGGTTTAATTTTTCCTGCCCATCTGCAAACCAGTGACAAGTGGACGCAAGGCCAAGAAGACTTTCTGCATAATCGCGATCACCACCATCTACGACAGCATCAAAGTCTTTTTCCAACGTATCGCAATGTACACACTGGTTATTTCCAATTTCATCACTGAGTCTTACACTGTTTCTATCCGGGCAGTATTCTCTGTCGGTAAGATCAACTATATCTTGGCGTTCCCGCACCCAGTCACACTGAAAGGCATTAGCCAGAATTCTCTTGGCCTGGTCGTGTTTTCCATCAGCGACATTATTATCGAAACTTTGTTTAATCTCAGAGCAAACGGTGCATTTATTAAAGTAATCAATTTCACCATCTGGACACTGACAGAGTACACCAGTCTCAAGCCTGCCATTTTTATCGAGAGCTGGGGAACTTCCCGGCAAGCGTTTATCACATAATACTTGGGCTTTCTGGATCGCAGTATGTTCGTCGACGATACCCCCATTCTTATTTTTGTCATTTCCTAAGAAATTCTCATTGAAACTGATTAGCGCATCTGCGGTACATAATGTTATTTTATCCATGTATATATCAACGTCCCAGACCATATCCAGGCCTGTTCGTGTGCTTAATGAACTGAGTGCTTTTATAACTTCAATGGGATCCTGAAGCTTGTCCGAAATATTGCATCCTCGATTGCTTCGTTCATATTTTGTTTTAATACTTCCAAAATCAAAGTCAGGCCACGAATTATACTCATCGGCAGAGTCTGTCTTGGAAAAATCAGGCACATACTCCATGAACTTCCCCATCAATGAATTACTTCTATTTTTCTTTTTCCTTTTTGAGACGGCTTCCTGGTTGATACGTTCATCGCAGTTGTTGATATTCTCTTTTGCTTCCTGGGCCGAATCAAATATATCATCAGCTTTGCCAGATCCTCTAAAAGGAGATAAAAAACCCTCAAGTTGCTTATAATATTTATTAATAGTTAAGGTGAGATTGCTGGTCTTCATCAATGCACTTTTCATCCGTTTTTCGGCATCACGAAAATCCTTTTCAGATTCTTCCAATTTTCCTATTGATTTCATGATGCTTTTGGCTTCTGATAGTTGCTCTTCAATACTCCTACCTGTAAAATATCCTTTTCTGTAAGAAGACACTCGTTTGGTCAAAGTGCCAATTTTCTGAGTAAGATCTTCCTTGATTGTTTTTGCCTCTGTTCCTTTTTTCTTAGCACTTCTTGCAAGATCCATTGTTCTGTTTAACGCTTGTCTTGCTTCACCTTTATCCTTACTTTCCTTTATAGAATGCGCGACCGTACACACCTTTGTTGCTGATTGCTGGAAGATCTTCACAAAATTTTCATGTTCAGCGTAAAGTTTTTTCAGGGTTTCGAGATCGTTGTTGGTTTCTTTGATTTCACTCAATATCTCAGGGCATTGATCGAGCTGTTCAAGAAGGGTTTCAAGTTTTTCAACTGCAAATTCAATATCATATGCGGCATCAAGAGCTTTTCTCCTTATTTTTTTATATTTTAGATAGTTATCACAAGCGGGTTGTCGCCTCTCATCGTCATCTTTAATTTTTATCAAAAGAACTTCAGCTTCTTGAAGAGCCTTTTCGTAACGTTTTTTTAGCTTTTTATCCCTTTCTATTGCTTCATCAATGAGTTTTTTTAATACACTACGATACTGTTCCCAGAACTTTTGTACATTGTTTCTAAATGCCGACTTAGGTTTCCGAAATGTTTTGGCCAGATTATTTTTTTCAGCAGCAACATCTCTGTCCAGCATGTATTTCATAAAACTGTAAAGGTTATGACCGTAAGTTGGATCCTGGTAGCATTGTTCAAAAAGCTTCTTGATCTTTTCTTCCGGCATGTCTCCCAGTGCAAAAAAAACATCTGCACCCACGCTGTACGGTCCTCGGTTGCTATTTTCCCATGCACTCCGGTGACCTTCGCCATTTTTCCGAAGTTGCAGATATGGCTCATAGAAGTTATTTATTTTCTCGATTGTAAATCTACGTGTTTTGACATTAATAAATATCATTTCAACCTTGATCGCCATGATGTACAAATCAGCAGCACCAAGGCCAACAATACTGGGATCTCCGAGTACCCAATTAAATGCCCCCTTGGCAGCATCTTCAGCCCATCCCTGGGCATCTTCCATTATTACAGTCTTCGTTTCATTCCAGATAATATCTTCTACATCTCCCCAGCTTTTGTCGAGATCCATTAGAGATAATGCGATTTTCTTGAAACTACCGGTTTTTTCTCTCAGATAAGAAAAGCTGATTTTACCAAGCCCGTCGTCAGAAAGTGTGTCTTCAAAATAGCCAGCTAGGTGGTCACCACCTAGGGAGATAGATTGGGATATAATAGGGGAATATTCACCAGCACTGAGTTTTCCTAGATTTATAGCAAACAAAGGCACATTATTTGTTACATATGTTGCATATTTTTGCAGCCCATCATCAACTGTTATCATCTTTGGAAGTTGGTCTTTCAGGTCAGTAAGTATTTTTTGCCTTTGCTCATCTTCTAATTCGTCAAAAATATTTGCATGCGCAAAGGGGCAAATAAAACTAAATAATATAAACAATAAAGCTGTTGTTTTTTGCATAGTTATTTTTTTATTCTAACAGTGAAAACCTTGCCCGCCGGGCTCGGTTTTTTATTCATAATGCCCGGAAGCGTGGCAAAGCTCCGATTAATTTACTTTTCAAATAAGGAACTTCCAAAAAACAATCTTACCCAAGAGGATTGCTCGATTAAGCTTATTGCCCAAATGGGATGTTACTATTGCTCCTTCAGATGGGTAAATTTGTTTTTTGAAGATTCCTAAGACCCTTAGTTAGTTATAGATTCAGTAGATTAAATCTCTATAATGTCTACTGAATTCATACATGGCATGCCGCCTCAGCAAGGGCTGCCAACCGCTTAGCAGCGGGCTTCTTCAATAACTCGGTCAGGAACCGGGTAGCCGCAGCGATATTTTTTTCCGTTTCAGGCGTCAAACCCTCACGTAACTCAAAAGACACCCCGGCGATCTCCAACATATAAACAGGCGGGGTTTTTCCATACAGCTGGGAACAGAGGGCCAGCACCGATCCCGGTGACATGGCATGGGTGGTAAAGGACACAGAGGGGTCAGGCTTCAGGCGGGAAAATCGAAAACCATCAACCGGCGAGCGGGTGGCATCGGCAAAGATGATAATGTCGTGCTCTGTGAGCACCAGAGCATCCTCCACATTGAGCTGATAATTGCTGTCCGTGGTCACGTTGGGCAGGGCTGCTGCCCGGATTCGATCTGCCAGGGCCACCCCGGCTCCGTCATCTTCCCGGCCCGGATTGCCAAAGCCATAGACAAGCACAGAAGGAAGCGCCTTCACATGCCCTTCCTTTGCTGATCAACCACAGCCCCGGTCGCATCGTAGAGGGTGACTTCCAGGGGCATTTGGCCCATGGCATGGGTGGCGCAGCTCAGGCAGGGGTCATAGGCGCGGATAGCCACCTCAACCGCGTTCATCATCGGCTCAGTGATCTCGGCCTTGCCGGTCATCTGGGCAACAGCGGCAGCATTGACGGCTCGGTTCATGGGTTCGTTATTATTGGTGGTCGAGACAATGAGATTGCACATGGTGATCAGATCCTGCTCATTGACCTGATAATGGTGGAACAGGGTTCCTCTGGGTGCCTCAAGCAGCCCGATGCCCTCTCCGCAACGCTCTCCCTTGGTGACCAGATCGGTCTTCTGGAGATCCGGATCCAGGAGCAACTCTTTCATCATCTCCGCCGCATGCAGGGTCTCGATCAGGCGGGCCCAGTGGTAATGCATGCTCATATTATTGGGTTTGCCCTTGGTGTAGGCACGAAACCGCTCAAACTCCTTTTGGGCCCGAGGCGTGGGAATGAAATCGCAGACATTGAGCCGGGCCAGGGGCCCGACCCGGTACCAGCCGTCCCTTGGTCCCCGTTCCTTGATATACGGGAATTTCATATAGCTCCAGGAACGGACCTCTTCGGCCACGACCTCAAGATACTCCTGGCTGTCCACATCATTGACAATGCGCTTTCCCTGCGCATCAACGGCACGGATGACGCCGTGGTAGAGATCCAGGGCCCCGTCAGGTCGGACAAGGGAGAGATGATTGGAGGGAAAGGCGGCAAAGCCATCGAGAAATTCTCTGTGACTGCCATGATAATCACTCAGCAGGGCAAGGGCCGCTTCCGACCACTCAATCATTTTATCAATGGAGAGGTCGGGATTGCCACTAATACCGTGGAGGAAGGCATCCCGTTCCTCCAGGCTGAGGTTCTTATTGATGCCGCCGGGAATAGCCCCGGTACCGTGAATTTTTTTGCCGGCTGTGGCCGCGATGATCTCTTGGCCGTACTTACGCATGAGCACGGCCTGTTTGGCCAGCTCGGGATGCTCCATGATGATCCCGATGACATTTCTTTGTTCCGGGTCCGCATCAATGCCGAAAAGCAGGTCGGGCGAGGCCAGATGAAAGAAATGGAGGACATGGGATTGAAAGATCTGGCCGTAATGCATGAGGCGACGCATTTTCTCGGCCACCGGGGTCAGGCCGTTGCCGTCTCCGGCCCCGACAACCATATCCATAGCCTTGGCTGCGGCAAGATGATGGCTGACCGGACAGATCCCGCAGAGTCTCTGAACCAGGACCGGCCCTTCCCAGAAGGGACGGCCGCAGACAAAGCGTTCAAAACCGCGAAACTCGACAATATGTAACCTGCTTTCCGTCACCTGATGATTAGCGTCCAGATGAATGGTTACTTTGCCATGTCCTTCAACCCGAGTGAGCGGTTCAATGGTGATTTTTTTCGGCATAATGGTTCAGCAGCTCCGGTTTCTGTGGCGTTTAATCAAATTTGACGATCTCATAGGGGAGTTCCGCTTCCTGACCAGTTACCAGGGCAGTTAATGCCCCGTAGATCAGGTCAGCCCTAGGCGGGCAGCCGGGAAGAAAATAATCCATCTTCACGATCTCATGACAGGGGTAGACCTTGTCCAGTAGCATGGGCAGTTCCTTATCATTGGGTAAAATCCTTTCCGGGTTTGCCGAGGCAGTGGACGGGCTGTTCAGATAGGCTTCTTCCAGGCATTCCTGAATGGGGATATTATTACGCATGGCCGGCAGGCCGCCCATGATGGCGCACTCACCCACGGCCACCAGGATTCGGCAATGTTTGCGGAACTCGCGCAGGGTATGGATATGCTCATCATTACAGCAGCCGCCTTCAATCAAAGCGATGTCGCAGTCCTGCTGAAAGGTCTTGATATCATTGATCGGGCTTTTACCCCAGCGGACCAGATGGACAAGATCAAGGATCCGTTCGTCTATATCCAGAAAGGACATGTGACAGCCAAAGCAGCCAGCCAGCGAGGCGGTGGCAATAATCGGTTTGCTCATGATTTCTCCTCTCCTGTTGTCTCTCCAGACGAGCACGAGCAGGCCATGTCCGAACCGATGGGGCTGTGATCGTATTTCCGTTGGCCGAAAGGGGTGTCAAACCCCTTGCCCTTGAGGATGATCGCCCCCACCGGGCAGATCTCCATAGCCTGTCGGGCCTGTTCATCCGAGATTGTCTCAATGAGCTCGGGATCCATAGTGATCCTGCTCTTATCCCCCCGGTTGATAAAAATAAAGATCGGCTTGCCCTCATCGGTGCGGATGGCCAGCACGCAACGTCGGCAAAGGATGCAGCGGTTGTGGTCCAAAAGGAACTTGGGCGATTCGGCATTGACCTCACGGGAGGTAAAGGCATAGCGAAACCGGGGCGAGAGCATCTGATAACGATAGGCAAGGGCCTGAAGATCGCAGCTCCCGCTTTTTTCACAGGCAGGGCAGAAATGATTGCCTTCGACAAAGAGCAGCTCAACAATGGTCTTGCGCAGGTCGTTGAGTTCCGCCGTGTCGTTTTCCACAACAAGGCCCTGGCTGACCGGGGTGGTGCAGGCAGCCGTTGTTCGTCCGTTGGCCTTGACCGTGCAGATGCGACAGGTACCGGGAGCAATATCATGCTTCAGGCCATTTTGTTGATCTGCATGCAGGGCGCAGAGGGTGGGGAAATCGTACCCATTTTGCTGGCCGGCCTCCACGATGTTCTGTCCTTTTTCCGCCTGGATTTCCTGTCCGTCAATGGTCAGAGTCAGGGGGGCGGTTAGGGTGTTGTCCGTACCTGTGCTCATATTTGCTCCTCCTCTTGCTGATGTTGAACAGACTGATGCTGAACAGACGGCCTGTTGACAGCGGCAGAGGACGCCCGGACTGCGGCATCCAGGTCAAACGAGCGGATATCACTCTGTTCAGGGATCAGCGCAGCATAGAGATGGGGGAAATTATCGAGAGTATTCAGAATGGGATTGGGTGCAGTATGGCCCAGCCCGCATTTGGTGGTTTTTTGCATAACAGCACTGAGTTGGCGCATGGCGGTCAGGTCTTCCCGAGTTCCCTGACCCTGCCTGATTCGTCTAAGGGTGTTGCGCAGCATCCAAGTGCCTGTCCGGCAGGGGGCACAGGAGCCGCAGGACTCATCGGTGAAAAAGGCCATGAAATTATCAATGATTGCTAGCAGGTCACGTTGGGCCCCGATGATCAGGATTGCTCCGGCTGTGGGGCAGCCTTCGAAACTAATCACGGTATCTCTTGCCGCAGCATCGAGACAGCTGCCCGAGGGTCCGCCCACCTGGACCGCTTGCGGGTCGCGGGCTCCGACCATATCCAGCAGCTCGCCCAAGGTTATGCCGAACTCAACCTCGTAAATCCCTGGCCGGTCGCAATCTCCGGAGATGGACAGCACCTTGGTACCGGTTGACTCCTCAGTGCCCAGGCTGCGAAACCATGCCGCCCCCTTATCGATGATCTGGGCCGCAGAGGCAAGGGTCTCCACATTATCAATCACTGTGGGCATGTTTTGGTAGCCGCTTTGGGCCGGAAAGGGAGGGCGATTCCTTGGTTCGCCCCGTTTGCCCTCGGCTGATTCCAGCAGGGCTGATTCCTCGCCGCAGACATAGGAGCCAGCACCCAGCTGCACCCGGATGTCGAATTCAAATCCCGGCTTGCCCGCAATATCTTTTCCCAGCAGGTTGTCCGCACGCATCTGTTGCAGAACCTGATTGAGGTAGGATTCCAGATAGGTGTATTCTCCGCGTAGGTAGAGCGCCCCGGTTGTTGCTCCGGCAGCATAGGCGCAGATTGCCATGCCTTCAAAGAGGAGTTCCGCCCGTTCCGTGAGCAGCACCCGATCTTTAAAAGTGCCCGGCTCGCCTTCATCGGCATTGGCCACCACAAAGCGGTCAGGCCCTTCGGCCTCGGCGCAGAACTGCCATTTCATCCCGGTGGGAAAACCCGCACCGCCGCGTCCCCGCAGCTTGGAAGTCTTGATCTCGGCAAGAATTTCCTCCGGGGATTGCGTCACGCATTTACGCAGGGCTGCGCCAATCTCGTAGGGGCCGAAACAGACCGGACCGGTCTTTTGGATATTATTTTGGACCATCGAGCCGATGGACGGGAGGCTGTTATTCCCGTCCCCGTACTCTGTGTTTTTCAAAGCCATGTCCCGGACAGACACGCCTTCCTGCATGGCTTTAACTAAGGCACGGGCCTTTTCCGGAGTCAGGCAGGTGAAGACGACATTGTTGATCAGGGCCGCAACCTCCTGATCCCCCATGCCCATATCCGCTGTGGCAAAGAGGCCGATACGACCGTCTGCTGTCACCGAATCCATGGGACAGCCCGCTGTTTCGCTGAAGGCTGCCGCCACCTCCTCATAGCCCTGCATGATAGAGACCGGGCCGTTGTTGAGGTAGACGGTGTATTGTCCTCGTGGTTTTTGCGAGAGGAGGTGATAAAAAGAGACGGTCTGTTGGATATCCGCCCAGGACAGGTCCAGCTTCTGGGCAAGCTGCCGGGCGGCGGTATCGCTTATACAGCGTTCCTGCTTCTGCACGGCAAGCAATATATCAAGCAACCGGGTCGGGTCGTTGTCATATTTTGCGGCAATGGCGGCAATACGGTCGGACATAGATTTCCCCTATTGAAGAATGGCTCAGAAAGCCTTCGTATAATACCATACTTCTTCTTTTTTGCAGAAAAAAAATGGCAGGATGGTGAAATGCTGTATTTAATGTTATTGCACCTTTTGTTGATATGAAAGTGGCCGGTGACTCACCCGAGTCACCAACGATTTTCATGTTTTGTCGTCCCGGCTCGCCGGGCTGGAGATGAGGAATTTTTTTATTTTTTGTCGATGATATTTTTTTGCTGTAAAAACGGGATGAAATTTCATATCCTTAAAATTAATGATCTGGTAAAAGTCAGAAAATGGTAAGGCGTTAACGGCGACTCAAAGGGTTATGAGGAGGATTTTTAAAAAATGGACTTCTCATGAAACCATCAAAATTGATTTTGTGTGGATATTTAAACGTCTGCTTATGTTACACCGTATAAACATTCATTTTCAAGCATAGGGTACTATGGAGAGAAAAAAAATGAACTGCTGGGAGTTTAAGAAGTGCGGCAGAGAATCTGGAGGAAGGAATGTTACCCCGTACGGCGTATGTCCTGCTGCAGTTGATGAACGAGCAGATGGTATTCATGGCGGCAAGAATGGCGGGCGTTGTTGTTGGGTTGTGGCGTCGCGATATAATGGTGTGGAAGGTACCTACGGCTGTTTCGCTGGAGGATTACACGAGTGCTATGAATGTGATTTTTACAATATAGTTAAAGATACTAGCGAATTGATATTTACATTATAGCCTTGATGTTGAGCGTATTTTGTTTATGTATGTTGCTCGTCTGTTACTTTATCCATTCAAGAGCATTGATCGCCGCATCACGAACTTCTAGGCTTGCATCTTCTATGATAACATTTTCAAGAAGATGTATTGTTGTTTCATCTTCTAATTTTGTCAGGGCCCATACCGCTTGAATCCGCACCTTGTCGCTAGGATGGGTTAACATGGTGGAGAGTTGTCCTGTTACGCTTTTATCCCCAATTTCCCCTAAAGCCCAAACTCCTGCTTCAACCAGGAGCGTGTTTGAGGTTGATTGGATTGCCTTGAGTAAGACAGGGAGCCCCCTGGTGCTTTTCAACATTCCCAGAGCGTTAGCCGCATCTTTACGGACAATCTTATTTTCGGAGCTGTCGGCAACCGTCTCAAGAGCCAAAGGGACTGCCCTGAAGGATTTCATACGACCTAGGGTGTAGATGGCGCTGCCCCGTAAGTTTGCTGAGTTTTGTCTGTCATTAAATGTTGTTTCTAATTCCGAAACAGCAGGTTCTCCTATCAAAGACAAGGCCTTGCTACTGGCAGTGCGTACATCCACTTCTTCATCATCCAATAGGGCAATTAAAGCCGGGACTGCATCTTTGCCGTAAAGCGACAGGGTGATTGCGCTGAATTTGCGCTCGTTTGCATTCTTGGAACCAAGTTGTGGGATCAGTTTTGAAATTTCTTTAATGCTAGCTATTTCCATTTGAGAAACAGCTTGTTTATTACTGATCTCCAATTTTTTACTGTTAT
>CBFDDU010000051.1:0-20772 GCA_965603655.1 uncultured Candidatus Electrothrix sp.
TGTAGGGGCAGACCTGCGTGTCTGCCCGGCATAAAAGGGCGAACACACAGGTTCGCCCCTACGGCATCATGCGTATACAGAAGATTGCGAGGGGCGGCGTAAAGGAAAAGGTATTTTTTATTGTTTACAGGTTGGCCGGATCTTCAAGCTCCAGATGCCGGTTGACGGGTTTTTTCTCTTCTGCTGAGGAAGAGGAATACGAGGCCGGAGAGGATCCGGTCATTCGTTTAAAAAAGGGCAGGATCCCTTTTTCCGCATTGCGCATCTCTTCCTCCGCCTCTTTCAAGGTGATCTGCCAAGCCGGGGCAAAACCGGGAGATTTTTCAAACATGGTCTCGATGGCCTTTTGATACACCTGGGTCTGACGGACTTCCTGTTTCGTCGGTTTCTGGTTCAGGACTTGAATCATATTGCGGAGATTGTCCCGCTCCTGCTTGACCTGATCAAGCTGTTCCTTGCGGCGTTCATTATCTGCGGATTCAATTTCGAATTTGGTGTGCAGATGATCACGCAGCTTTCTGATCTCCGCATTGAGTACCCGCGCCTTGATCAGAGAGCGAAACCAGAAGACCACAGCCAGGACCAGGCCGATCGCCAAGCCGAATAAAAAAGGATAGTCAGAAATACTTGCTAATTCTTCCATAAGAGACCTCGTAAACGAAAAGTTATTTTATTGCGAAGCTCCCCCGCCCCTCCCTTTCTCTTCGGGACGGCGGGAGATGTAGACGCATCAGGGCTGTCCAGAGAGCCTGCTCTCCATTCCGCCTGATTGTGTAAAAAGAATATTCTTATTTGAATTCGTCGGGTTCGTCAAGAAAAGAACAGATGGCCCCGCGTCCTGATTTGCTTATTTCTCTTTCTGATCAACCAAGGAAAAGGTGACTTTTCTGCTCAACATGTCAACCTGATCAAGCTGCACCTGAACACGATCACCCAACCGACGGCTCTTTCCTGTCCGCTCACCGACCAGTTTATGGCCCTTATTATCATAGCGGTAATAATCATCCTTCATCTCACTGACCGGAATTGCTCCGCTGATCAGACAGTCAGCCAATTCCACAAAAAGGCCAAAGGAGGTCACCCCGGAAATGATCGCCTCAAACTGCTCAGTCACCTTATCGCGCAGATACAGGGCAGCCAGCCGCGCCTGAACATCCCGTTCCGCCTCCACCGCAACCCGTTCACGGGCAGAAAGAAAGGTCCCGGCTGCTTCCGCGTTGACTCCGGCGGGCAGAATTTTTCCTCCAGCACCTTTAGCGGTTTTTCCAGATTTCCCGGCTTTTCTGAGCAGCAGATTCTGCATAACCCGGTGAGCCACCAGGTCCGGATAACGCCGGATAGGCGAGGTAAAATGGATATAGTATTCCGCAGCCAGCCCGAAATGCCCGTAATTTGTCGGCGTGTATCTGGCCCGTTGCATGGTGCGGAGCAGGAGATTATTGACCACGTATTCCGTGGACGAATCCTTGGACATCTCCAGCACCCCGGCAAACCAGGAGGGCGTGAGTTCCGTTTTAGGAAGTTTGAGCCCCAGCGACCAGGCCAGCTCAGCAAAATCCTTTACCTTCGCCTCATCCGGTTCTTCATGCACCCGAAACAGGACTGAGGCCCCGGCTTGATCCAGGGTCTCGCCCACTGCCTCGTTAGCAGCCAACATAAACTCCTCAATCAGCAGGTGGGCCTGATTCCGTTGCAGCCGAGTGATAGAACGGACACGGTCTCCTTCAAGCGCAATATTGCTCTCCGGGACAGTAAAGCCCAAGGCCCCTCGCTGCATGCGCTGCCTGTTGAGCAGGTCAGAAAGATCTTTGGCTTTCTCCAACATGGGCAGCAGAGATTTATGTTCCCGACGCGCTTCCTTGTCGCGGAGATAGATCGCCTGATGAACCGTCTCGTAGGTAAAACGCTGATGGCTGCGGATCATACTCCGGGTAAATTGGGCCCCGGTCCGGCGGCCTTGTTGATCGAAATCCAAGATAGCAGTAAAGGCAGGCCGATCCTGATCAGGAACCAAGGAACAGAGATCATTGGAAAGCCGCTCCGGCAACATGGGCAAGACCAGATCCGGCAGGTACACACTGGTACCGCGCTGATAGGCCTCCTGATCAATAGCAGATCCCGGTCGTACATAATGACTGACATCCGCAATAGAGACAAAGAGGCGAAAGCCCTTTTTGGTTTTCTGGACCGCAATGGCATCGTCAAAATCCTTGGCCGTGGCCCCGTCAATGGTGACATGGCGAAGGTAACGCAGATCTTTTCTGCCCGGCTCAGGCTCGGTCAGCGGCACCAATTCGGCTGCTGCCCGCTCCACCTTTTCCGGAAAAGAACGGGGCAGCTGAAACTGTTCCACAGCCATACGGATCTGCACCTGCACCGATTCCGCCGACCCAAGGATTTCTACAACCTTGCCCACCGGCATCCGCTGTTTGGCACCGTAATCAAGGATCTCTACCCGTACCGCCACCCCGTCATCAGCATCCATAGCATCATTCCGGCGGACCTGGATACTGGTGGGCAGCTTCTCATTATCCGGGGCCACATAGCCGGTATTCTTCCCGCTCATGTAAATCCCGCAGACATGGGTGAAGGCCCGTTTTTCCACCTCCACAACTTCCCCCTCTGGACGATTGGGAGAGCCAGCAGGCTGGACCAGAACCGTATCACCGTGGGTTGCCCCGTTCAGGGCTGCGGCAGGGATAAAGATATCCTTCTGCTGCCTAGCCACATTGCCCTCAAGCACGGCAAAACCAAAACCTTTGGCAGTAAGGGAAAGGGTGGCTCGGACCGGTTCTTTCCTGTCCGCGATGACCCAACGCTGTCTTCGCCGATGCAATTTGCCATCTTTTTCCAGGCGAGCAAGCGTTTCCTTAAGGAGTTTTCGGGAAGGCTGGGTTGGAGCCAGCTCGTTTATGATTGTATCCAGAGAGACCGGTTTTGTCTGTTTCTGAAAAAAGGAGAGCAAGGTTTTGCTCAGGGAATGTTCTTGATCGTTGTGCTGCCGAGTCTTTGGGAAGCCAGTTGTCTTCCTGGACCCTCTATTTCTTTTTTTTGCCATTCGTCTTCTGTTTTTCCCTGATCCTTCGTTTTTTCAGATAGGGGAGGACAGATTTTCTCCATAGTTTCTTCAGTTATCTTAGTTTAATTATCCTGAAGAGTAGTGTACATTACTTTTCAACAAATAAAAAGCAACGTCTAAGGAAAGGAAAGGAATATGGGGCGGTTTGATCTGGAAAAATATCGACAGGAGATGTCATCATTCATAGGCTCAGGAGATGAGACTTCGGTATTCTACGAGGCTATGGACTTCGCTTTTTCCGCTCATGACGGTCAGATGCGCAAATCAGGTGACCCATATATTATCCATCCCTGTGCAACCGCCCGCATCCTGGCCGAGGAAATGGATGTCCATAACTGCGAAATCCTTGCTGCTGGCCTGCTTCATGATACTATCGAAGATGTGGATGAGATCACGCCGGAGGTGATCCGAAAAAAATTCGGCCCCAATGTGGAAGCCATTGTGGTGGGCTGCACTAAGGTCAAGCACCATAGCGGAGATAAGCAGGCCCTGAAAAAACTCGTTCATCGCAGACTCTTCACCGGGGCAGCGGTCCGGCCCGAGGTGATGGTGGTCAAACTGGCTGATCGGATGCACAACCTGCGCACCCTTGGGTCCATGCCCCGCTATAAACGACAACGCATTGCCGAAGAAACCCTGGATTTTTACGCCCCCTTGGCCACCATCCTCGGCCTCTTCGCCCTGAAACGAGAGCTCTACACCCGGGCCCTTGCCTATAAATTCCCCAAACAAGGACAAAAACTGAGGCAGCATATCAACAGGTTAGAAAAAAATCCTCACCTAGCCAGCCTCACAACCAATCTGAACAAGGGCCTCGCCGCAGCAGGTGTCAAGGCAGAGATAGCCGTCCGCACCAAGGGACTCTGGGGCTATTATGATATCAGAAACCAGATCCTCAAAAAGGAACTGGAAGTGCCCCAAGAAATCCTGATTACAGTGGAACAAAGAACCGGTTGCTACCAGAGCCTTGGCATCCTCAACGAACTCTATCCCCCTATTCCTCGCACCATTCGCGATTTTATCGCCAACCCCAAGCCCACTGGCTACCAGGGACTGCATGCACGGGCGATTATTGAAGGAAATAAATACCTCTTTAAGATCCGCACCGAAGACATGGCCCGCAGTGCCCAGCGCGGCCTGGTCAAGGACTGGAACCCCAACGAGAAAAATCAGGGCCGTTTCGTTCGAGAAATCCAGGAGATGTTCGAAATCCTCGGTAATAACGATGCTGTTTCCTACCGGGACATGATCGCTGCTGGTGGGCGCAAGGAAATCTACACCTATACGCCTCAGGGTGATCTTATCTGCCTGCCCGTGCATTCTGTGGTGCTGGATTTTGCCTTCCGTATTCACACAGATATCGGCCACACCTGTACAGGGGCAATTATCGGCGATCGAAAGGTGGAGCCGGATGAGGTGCTGCAAGACGGTAATGTGGTCAGGATTCTTCGCCGAAACCAGCCGATTAATTTTGATCTGAGCATGCAGCATTGCTGCCAGACTCCACGAGCCAGAAGCGAGTTGACCAAGGTCTTTCGCAAGAGGATTCAGGCGGTGTCGATGGAAACAGGTCGTTCCGTTCTGGAGCAGGAAATGCGACGCTACGGCCTCTCCTACGATCTGCTTGAACAGCAGGGCATGGAAAATATCTTGATCTACTTCAACCTCGCTTCCCAAGAAGAGCTCCTCCAAGAGGTCGGCCAAGGACAGCTACGCTTGCGGGAGTTGATCTACGAGATCCGCAACGGTCTCCAGATGAGAAGCAATGACATCTTACCGCAGCCCACCGGCATCCTCAACCGCATTGAGTTAACCACAGTTGATCCGGTTGTGGTCAAATCATCAGCCTGCTGCAAACCAACCCCCCTTGACAAAGGCAGCGTGGGCCTGCTCAGCAGGAGAGGAATTTCTCTGCATTGCAAGGATTGCTTTCAGTTAAAAAAGATGAAATTTCAGCGGGAAGATGCGGTTGAGGTGCACTGGAAACTCTCTGCTACCCCAGTAAAAAAAGAGCAGAAGGTCACCATTCTCGCAGCAACGGCAAAACGTGTTTTCAAACTCATTTCTATTGCCCCAGATGCCCTGCAAGTTACGGATGTCCTGCGAACCGGAAAAAAATCCACGGCTATCCCGTCCTGGGAAGTGCGTTTTACGGTCACCAATCTCCAAGGGTTAAAAAGAATTACCCGCCACCTGGATCGCTCAGACCTGCGCTACTCCTTTGATTTTGAGCAATAAACCCATAGAACCCTAGGGACACGGCATGCCGTGTCCCTACAGCCCTACACGTTACCCAGCAAACCGCCACAGCTGCTGCGGAACAATCTGCTGAATAAACTGTTCCAGCAGATCATCAAATTCTTCACGACTCATTTCCCGACTGCCGAAACGAAGCATATGTTTTGTGGTCATCTGGCAGTCAACAGCACGGATATTCAAGCGCTCCGCGTTCTCCATCAAGGCAGCCAAGGCGACCTTTGAGGCATCGTCCTTGCGACTGAACATGGACTCGCCAAAGAAAAACCGGTCCAGACCAATACCGTACAACCCACCCACCAACTCTCCCTCAAACCAGGATTCCACAGAATGGGCAAAGCCCAACTCATGGAGATGAATATAGGCTTCTAGCATTTCTTCGGTAATCCAGGTTCCTTCTCCGGCGTCCTCACGTATTGAAGCACAGGAGGTAATCACCTCTGCAAAGGCCGTGTCTGCACGGACCTCAAAGATATTTTTCCGGATTGTTCGGGCCAGCCGCTTGGGGAGATGAAATTCTTCTGGGAGTAGGACCAGTCGCGGTACAGGAGACCACCAAAGGATGGGTTCGCTATCAGAATACCAGGGAAAGATACCCTGCGAATAGGCGGCAAGAATGCGGGCCGGGGCAAGATCACCGCCCACAGCTAATAAACAAACACACACAACAAACACGGCATCCAAAAAGAAGATTTCGTCAGGAAGTCTAAAAACGAGCAAAAAGGCAGTAAAAGCTCAGGCTAGAGCTCTGGAGTTGCCCATTCAACAGCAAAAAATCCGCAATAGGTTATTTCCTTGGTCTCGCTATGCTTACCCTCTGCACTATGCAGCTCTTCAACAATATGGATGGAAAGCAGTTGCGGGCCGTCGACCCGTATCAGGAGATTCTTGACGCGCGCTCCTTGGACCAGGGTCTCGTTATATGAGGAAAGCGTTTTATTAAAATTGAGTGCAGAGCCCTGTCTTCTTCCTGTGGGTAGAGCAGACCGCTGCTTGGCTTTAAATTCACTCGTCAAGGCACTGAGGTCGTTTTCCGAGATGCGAAGGCTCCCCGGCGGTATTCCTGTTGCCAAGGGGTAACCTTGATTATCCGCAATATTTGACCTTGAGGCATTGCTTATCGTAACACCGGCATCATAGAGAGCGACACTGTGGGCTTGACGGTACTCGTTCATTGCATATCATCCTTTGGCGGGCCTGTTGCATTCCCCTGTAACGTTTTGATCAATAAAACGGCTCGATTTTATCTTTTTAGCTGAACACAAAGCGAAGGAAAAGTCAATATCTGGTGATACCGGCTGCGCAGAAGTCGATACAGGACTGTGGATACACTATTGCCGAGAGAACCTGCTCCGGCGGAGACTTCATTTTATATCGTTGCAGAAAGCAGTACGATGAGATTGAAAATCGTATCCATTCTCAGTCTCTGCTGGATAAGTGCTGTCGTTCTTACCGGATGGATCGGAATCTTGCGGGATTGGTATTTGAAGTGTAAGATTATCCAACAGCAAGGATAGGCATCAGATCCGTTCCGGGCCCGTTTCTTGTTTCCGACTGAATACATTCTAAAAAATCTCTCTCTGACTCGCCGAAGATCACCGTTCAGCACACAGAATACCCTATGGAAAATTTTATCATCACGATAACCTTTCTCCTCATCGGCATGCTTATAAAACGCCTGCCGAACTTCCCCGACGAGACAGGAAATGCCCTTAATCTCTTTGTCATCTACATATCCCTCCCGGCCCTGGTTCTGCTCAAAATCCCGGAGCTGGCTTTTTCCCAGGACCTCCTGGTTCCTGCGATTATGCCGTGGGGCATGCTCCTGTTCTCCAGCGCCTTGATTCTCGTGCTCTCCAAGCTCTTCCACTGGGATCGGCCAACCACCGGCTGCCTTCTCCTGATCATCCCCTTGGGCAACACCTCCTTCCTGGGCATCCCTATGGTCAAGGCGTTTTTCGGCGAAGAAGCTCTCTCCTACGCCTTAATCTATGATCAGTTGGGCTCCTTCCTGGCCTTGGCGACCTACGGCTCCCTGATCCTGGCTCTGTATGGAACAGGCAACAACAAACCAAGCCTGCACAGCGCGATAAAAAAGGTTGTAACCTTTCCCCCCTTTATTGCCTTGATCCTCGCTTTTCTTTTGAAGTCCTTCACCTATCCTGATACCCTTACCAATCTGCTCAAAATGATGGCGGCCACGCTGGTCCCCCTGGTCATGGTGGCTGTGGGCTTTCAGCTCACCCTCAGGCTGAATAAACAAGTCATGTCTCAGCTGAGTATAGGGCTTGCCATAAAACTCATTATCGCGCCCTTGGCAGCGTTGTTGATCTGCAAGATATCCGACTTAAAAGGTGAGGCGGTTCAGGTGTCGATCTTTGAGGCAGGCATGCCGCCTATGGTATCAGCAGGGGCATTAGCTATCCTCGCGAACCTTTCGCCCGCCCTGACTGCTGCCTTGGTCGGCATAGGGATTATTCTCAGTTTTGCGACCCTGCCGGTGCTTTATCAGCTGCTGGCATGAAGGCTAAGAATTTTTCAATAAATAAGACTCATCTTTTCAATGTAGTACTGTAGGAAAAGACCTGCGTGTCTACCCGAAAGAGCAGGGCGACCGCCGGTCTCCCCTACGGCACCCTACATACAAAAAAATCCTAGCCAGCTTAACCAAGCCCAGGCTTTGGAGAATATCGCATGGTTATGACAATACAATTCGGCCTCTACCTGCTCCTCATGCTGGGCATCGGCTCTTACTCCATGCGCCGAAACCAAAATAATGAAGATTTTATTATCGGCAATCGCACCCTGGGGCCGCTAACAACGGCCATCAGTGCCGGGGCCTCGGACATGAGCAGCTGGCTGCTCTTAGGCCTGCCCGGAGCGGTCTTTGCTGGCGGCCTGGTCGACGGCATCTGGATTTCCCTCGGCCTGATCCTCGGCGCCTACCTCAATTGGCTTATTATTGCGCCGCGACTCAGAGCCTCCAGTGAACAGCTCAATGCCGTCACCCTGCCCACCTATCTGGCCAACCGTTTTGACGATACCACAGGCATCCTCAAAACCGTCTCCACCCTGGTGATCCTGATCTTTTTCACCCTCTATGTTGCGTCAGGACTCAAGGGCGGCACCCTGCTCTTTGCCCACAGCTTCGGGGCCGACGAGCAAACCGCCCTGCTTGTAACCACCCTGGTAGTTGTCTCCTATACCTTTCTCGGCGGCTACCTGGCTGTCTGCTGGACAGACCTGATCCAGGGGCTGCTCATGCTTTGCGCCTTGGCTGCCTGCTCCCTGATGGCCTTTTTCGCCGTTGCCGGTTCAGGCGTGGATATCACCGCAGTAAGGCCGGAAGCCTTTCAGCTCAAAACCACCTGGCTCACCGGGGCCTCGCTCATGGCCTGGGGTTTGGGCTATTTCGGGCAACCGCATATTCTGGCCCGGTTTATCGGCATTAAAAACGTTAAGGACATCGCTGCCGCCCGCCGAATCGGGATGAGCTGGATGATCGTCTGCCTTGTGCTGGCGGTTGAAATCGGCCTGCTCGGCATCGGCTATCATGCCATTGCCCCGCTGGACGGGATTACCAGTCCGGGCGGTAATAATGAGCTGGTTTTCCTGGCCCTGGTCAGCGCCCTGTTTCACCCCCTCTTTGCAGGCTTTGTGCTGGCAGCGGTCCTGGCAGCTCTTATGTCCACAGCAGACTCTCAGCTCCTGGTCCTTACCTCGGCCTTAACCGAGGATCTCCCCTTATTCAAACGCTTCAGCAGTAAACAGCGGGCCTGGATAAGCAGGCTCGGGGTGGTCGGTTTTGCCCTGCTTGCCTACTCTCTGGCCTTGGACAGCAACGATACCATCCTGATGATGGTGGGCTATGCTTGGGGAGGTTTTGGTACCGCCTTTGGCCCTGTGATCATTCTTTCTCTGATCTGGCGGAAGACCACAAAATACGGTGCACTGGCCGGGATGCTGGTCGGAGCGATTACAATCTTTGTTGTAAAAAGATATATCACCGTTGAAGGGGAATATCTTTACGAATTACTGCCGGGATTTATTGTCGCATTCCTGACAATTATCATTGTCAGTGCGTTGACGGAAATGCCTTCGGAAGAGGCACTCCGGAAATTTGATGCTGCGAGGCAGGAGGTGAAGGGTGCCGGGAAAAATTCCGCGTAGCCCTCCTCTCTTCTTCTGTGTATATTCAGCTCACGTAAGTGCGGATTAACCGGATGAAGCGCAGAAAAAATAGCACTCGACAGGCATGCATATAAACGTTAATGTTTATGCATAAGGAGGCTAATATGAGAACGACCTTGGATATCCCTGAAAATCTTATTGCCGAAGCAATGCAGCTGACCAGTATCAAAACAAAAACAGCTCTGATTATCCGTGCATTAGAGGAACTTGTCCGAAAGAACAAGATTGCTGAAATCAAAAAATACAAAGGCAGGATCGACCTGGATGTGGATCTTGATGTTTTAAGAAATCGCAAATGAGCGTTCTGGTTGATAGCTCTGTATGGATTGATTATTTCCGTGGATCAAACAATACCGACAGACCCGATAAACTGGATTATTTAATTGATGAAGGGCTTCTTGTTACCAACGACTTGATCCTCGCGGAGCTGATTCCGCCCCTCAATATCAGGAACCAACGTCGAATTATCTCCCTGTTAAAGACACTCTCTCGAATTCCAGTCAATATTGATTGGGATCATCTTATCGAGATGCAAACCAAATGCATCCGAAAAGGGATCAATAAGGCAGGCATTCCCGATCTTATCATCGCCCAGAATGCCATATTCAACAACCTGGATCTGTACAGTCATGACAAGCATTTCAAGCTCATGAGCAACCACATATCCTTATCACTTTATTGAGTTTATATCTCCGCATTATGCAACAGGATACTATTATCTGTTTGTAAAAAACAAAGGAGCAAAGTTTCTCTGCGGAAAACTGAAGCCACCCGAAGTGTTGAAATAATCCTGAATCGACCAGCGTGCAGTTCCCCTTATGCCAAAAGTCATAAAGAAGATACTCCAGGGCATTCTGAAGGTTGTTGCCGCGACAACCATTCTTTGCTTTATTGGAGTATTTATTCTGACAGGAGGACATTTCTGCCGGAAGCCTGGGACCTCAAACTGTATTGTTGTTGAGGACGAGGGGCAGTTCACCGGACAACGGCTGAAACACTCCCAGGCCATCATGTACACTCGTCTGCCGACAGATGAATGCCGAGCGAAAGATCTGAAAATTGATACTGGAGACGGGCCTCGGAAAGGAAAAGTCCGCTGGGCTGAATGCACCTACGGCCCCGACTGCGATGAGGAAGGAATGTATTGAGCGGGACATCCTTGATTTTTTCAAGGGCGGCGGTCCAATAATAAAAGAGGAATAATTATGCGCTGTGAATGGGAAGCAACATTTCAAATTTCTCCGGGTGTAAGCGAGCCGGAAACCATAGGCGACTATCATTTTTTTCTTGATGAGAAAAATCGGACATGCGTGACAGTACAGTTTTCAACTGAATCGGTCACCGAGAGGCACCCGGAGCGGGTGGATGCGTCTGAATATGCAGAAGAAACAATTTGTAATCAGCATATTGAAAAAATAAAAAGTCTGCTGCTCATCAGGATGGTTTATCAAGAGTATTTCCAGCCGATAAATATCGTGATTATAACAAAACCTTTTCTGCGTAATCGTGAGGAACTAGAACGGGCAGGAATGAACCTGTTAAAACCTTTAATAAAAGTTTTTACCGTTAGGCACATATCGGTTAACAAAGGCGATAGTTTACAGGAAGCATTAACCTTTTATGACCAACGAGCGCATCTTGAAACAAAAGATGATGCTGTGCTGAGAATATCAAGATGGCTGGAGTTCTGTGAATCGGCATCAGGGGATGTTGAGAGGTTCAGAATACTTTGGTCGGCGTTTAATTCGCTTTTCACGATTTATGCTGATTTTAAGGGAAAATCAAGAAAAAATGAAAAAGAAAAGATAAAGATATCAATAGGAGGACTTATCACTTCCGAGGAGGCAAAAGATATAATAACTCAGCTAGACCAGCAAAAAACTATTGATAAGTTGATAGCCTTCAATATCATTTCTGATTACGGTGATGCTTTTTCAGAAAATCTGGAAATCGATGCAAAGTCAAATAATCCAGATTGGTTGCTGGTACTGAAAAAAGCCGTTCTCTGCATCTACGGCATCAGAAACGAAATATTCCATGATGGTCCAAGAGTCAATGATATTGAAGAGAAAGCAACGGTTGCGAGAGAACTGCTTGCCCCTGTAATCAGAAAATGCCTGCATAAGATGGCAACAACCGACATGGGCTGATATTGTACGATGAAGAAGACTCCTAAAAAAAACGACATTGTGCAAAAACTCCGCAAGCTCCTCAAAACCTTCACAGTCATTCCCCTGGTGGGCTGGTTCCTCGGCGGACTGGTTGCTGCATTACTAGAATATTATTTGGGCGATCCACTCTCCTACCATCTCTACCTGCCCAAGATACCGGTCATGTTCGGCACCCTGATGATGCTGAAAAACCCCACGCTCATTCCCTCGGTGCTGGCCTATGACCTGCTGATCTATATCCTCCCGATCCTCCTGGTCGCTCGCTTATCCGCCGGGTTAACCAACCGACTTGCCGAGCGACTTGTCCGACTCCCTGTCTGGGCCGCCACCCTAATTCATCTGGTAGCCTTTTACGGCATCCTCCATCTCTGGGCCGGGATGAATGATTACCGGGTTCTGGTGGTCAAGCTGACCATGATTGCCATCATTTTGACCATCAGCCTGAATATCATCAACGGCTATCAGGGCGAGTTTTCCTGCTCCCATCCGGGTTTCATGGCCTTGGGGGCCTATGCCTCCTCCAGCCTGACCCTCTGGCTCTTTGCCGATGACAAGCTGTTCGGCCCGGCCCTGCTCAATCCCGCCCTCGGCCCCTGGCTCTTTCCGCTGGTCCTCGTTGCCGGAGGCGCTATCGCTGCGCTGGGTTCGCTGATTGTCGCCATTCCCTCTTTCCGCACCCGAGGTGATTACCTGGCCATCATTTCCCTGGCCTTCATGTTCATTGTTAAAAGCGCTATTGAAAATATGGAGGTCATCGGCGGGCCACGCGGCATGAGCAGCCAGCCTACGTATTCTTCCTTACCTATGGTCTTTATCTGGACCGTCCTCTGCATCTGGATCATCCATAACTTCACCACCTCGATTATGGGCAAGGCCCTCAATGCGGTGCGCGATAACGAAGCTGCTGCCGACGCCATGACCGTCAACACCCGTAAGACCAAGATGACCTCCTTCATGTTCGGGGCCTTCTGGGCCGGGGTGGCAGGGGGTCTGTATGCACATATTTACAGCTTTATAAGTCCGGGCGGTTTTGGTATCAGGAGACTGGCCGAAATGTTGGCTATGGTTTATTTTGGCGGCCTCAACTCCATTGTCGGCTCCATTGTCGGCGCGGTCAGCATCTCTGTGCTCAGCGAGGCCCTGCGCCCGCTGGAGCTGTTCAAGTGGATCATCATCCCCCTCATCCTGATCCTCATCATGATCTTCCAGCCCCACGGCCTGATCTCCTTTACTGAACTTAATGTCCGGAAGCTGATGCGACCGAAGAAGCAAGACCCTTCAATATAACCCTTATTCCAACCCTCTGGGCGGGATGCGCTTTTCTACAGACAGCCGGAAGACAATGCTCCGCTCTGCAAGGCAGCAGCGTCTCACCCTGATCTTCCTCCATCTGGAAAATAAAGGGCAGACACAGAGGTCTGTCCCTACGATCCTGCACCTAACAAGGAAACCCAACTGTGTTTGAACAAACCTTTAAAAATATAGACGACGTACTCTGGAAAGAGAGCGGCTGCTCCTCAGAGCTGGATTATACCGAGCAAACCTCCTGGCTCCTCTTTCTCAAATACCTGGATGATCTGGAGCAGGAACGAGCCCTAGCTGCCGAGTTACAAGGGCGGGACTACAGTTTTATCCTGGAAGAACAGCACCGCTGGTCCCGATGGGCGGCCCTGAAAAAAGCCGACGGCAGTGCTGATCCGGATGCGGGTCTAACCGGGGACGATCTGATTGAATACGTGAACGGCAAGCTCTTTCCCTATCTCAGGGGATTCCGGCAACGGGCTGCCTCCGCCGACACCATTGAGTATAAAATAGGGGAGATCTTTTCCGAGATCCGCAATAAATTCCAGAGCGGCTATTCTTTACGGGATGCCCTGGATCTGGTGGACCAGCTCCGCTTCCGTTCCCAGCAGGAAAAGCACGAGCTTTCTCATCTCTATGAAAGCAAAATCAAGAACATGGGCAATGCCGGGCGCAACGGGGGCGAGTACTACACGCCTCGGCCCCTGATTCGGGCGATGATCCGGGTCTGCCAACCCCGCCTCGGCGAAACCGTGTATGACGGGGCCTGCGGCTCTGCTGGTTTCCTCTGCGAAGCCCATGATTATCTCCGCTATACAGCAGACGGTAAACCGGCGAGCCTGACCACCACCCAGCTGGAGGCCCTGAAGACCGGTACCTTTTTCGGCAAGGAAAAGAAAAGCTTGGCCTATGTGATCGCCATCATGAATCTGATCCTCCATGGGATTGATACGCCGAATATCCTCCATACCAACACCCTGGCCGACAATCTCTCCCATGTGCAGGAGAAAGACCGCTACGACGTCATCCTGGCCAATCCGCCCTTTGGCGGTAAGGAACGCAAGGAGATTCAGCAGAATTTCACCATCAAGACCGGCGAAACCGCCTTCCTCTTTCTCCAGCATTTCATCAAGTTCCTCAAGGCCGGGGGCCGAGCTGCGGTGGTGATCAAGAATACCTTTCTTTCCAACTCGGATAATGCGGCCAAGGCCCTGCGCCGGGAGCTGCTGGAATCCTGTAATCTCCATACGGTGCTGGACTGCCCTGGCGGCACCTTTCTGGGGGCTGGGGTCAAAACGGTGGTGCTCTTTTTTGAGAAAGGGGAGCCCACCCGGAAGATTTGGTATTATCAGCTTGATCCTGGACGGAATATGGGCAAGACCAATCCGCTCAATGATGGGGATTTGGAGGAGTTTGTCGCGCTGCAAGCCGGGTTTGCGGATAGTGAGAAATCCTGGTCGGTTCAGGTGGCTGATCTTGATCAGGAGAACCTTGACCTGTCGGTTCGGAATCCCCATGCGGAGGAGGAAGCGCCCTTGCGGGAGCCGCAGGAAATCTTGTTGGAAATTGCGGCGCTTGATCGGGAAAGTGCGGCGGTTTTGGAACGGATTGGGGGGTTGGTGTGAGGGGGTTACCGGAAGGATGGCAAACCAAGCCGCTTAAAGATGTACTCCAAAAGACAGGGTCAATCGATCCAAGAAAAAATCCAGATGACGGGTTTGAATATATTGATGTTTCAAGTATCTCTCGTAAAACATTTTCAATTGAAAAAACATCCTCATTAAAAGGAAAAGAAGCGCCCAGTCGGGCAAGACGACAAGTACGAACAGGTGATGTGCTGTTTGCCACTATCCGGCCAACTCTGCAACGAATTGCAATTGTTCCCGAAGTGCTAAATGGCGAGGTTTGCAGCACAGGGTATTTCGTTCTTCGTCCGAAAGAAGAAGTTATTAACAACAAGTTCCTGTATCATTTCTTGTTTACTGAAACTTTTATGTCTGCAATGGAAAGCAGACAGAAAGGGGCAAGCTACCCAGCGGTAAACAATGGAGATGTTCAAGAGCAATTAATTTCTTTTCCATCTCTCCCGGAACAAAAACGCATTGTCGCCATCCTGGATGAAGCCTTTGCAGGCATCGACCAAGCTGTTGCCAATACCGAGAAGAATCTTGCTAATGCTTGCGAGGTATTTGAGAGTTATCTTAACGAAATTTTTTCTATACAGAAGAAAACAGCGTCAGTTCCACTTTCAGAAATAACCACATGTATCACCGACGGAGATCATTCACCGCCGCCCAAGGCATCTGAAGGCATCCCGTTTATTACTATTTCAAATATCAACAAGACAAGTCGAAAAATCGACTTTTCAAATACGTTCAAAGTTTCTGAGGATTACTACAACAAGTTAAAATCCACTCGTAAACCTCAATCCGGCGATGTTCTATTCACTGTTACAGGATCTTACGGCATACCGGTACAGGTTCCCGAGAATATAGAATTTTGTTTCCAACGCCATATCGGTTTGTTGCGTCCTGATAAAAACATCAGCAGCTCTTGGCTTTACTACATGCTATTGTCTCCCTTGGTATTTCGACAGGCCACAGAAGGAGCTACAGGTACCGCGCAAAAAACTGTCGGGCTGAGAGTTCTGCGCAATATTCGCGTTCCACGGATGACCCTTCAAAAGCAGGAAACCGTCGTCAAAAAACTTGATGCGATCTGGAAAGAAACCAAGTTCCTCGAATCCATCTACCAGAAAAAGCTCACCGCCTTGGCGGAACTCAAACAATCCATCCTCCACAAGGCCTTCATCGGTGAACTCACTCAGGCCCCGGAACAGGAACTTGCTGAGGCGTGTTGACCAGCCCCAGTCTTGAAAGACTGGGCTATTTTCGGCTGTCCCTACGGGACGCTGTTGCCCTGCCGCCCCGGAGGGGCCGACCGATAAGAGCCCACTGTTTTAACGGTGGGCATAACGACGACGATGTCATGAACGAAGCAGAAACCAGAGCAGAGCTGATCGACCCAGCCCTGGCCCAAATCCCGAAACAGGAACTTACAGAGGTACACTGACATGAACGAATCCAAGAAGGCAATGTACATACTGTACGCCATTATCGCCTCTATTATCACTGTAGAAGCATATCTGATTATACAACAACACTATATCCTCGCCACAAGCATCATCTTACTCTGTGGATTAGGAGTGGTTATTCTCACACAACGGTCAGCTGCACTCTTAATTCAGCTAAAGATATTGGACTACCTTGATCAAAATAACAATGAGGCAACAGTGGCAGAAATTATAAACCACCTTCACTCCTCCTCAACGAAGCACAATAAAACAAGGATTACTGACATAACGCACTATACTATTGATAAACTCATAGAAAAAAACATGATTGTGAGTTATCGCGGAAGAATAAAAAAAGTCAGCGACTACCAGCTTAAACCGGGTCAAAGATCCTGGTTCCGAAGTCTCTGAGTTTGGCAATGAACAGCCTGCGACGGTCTGTGCAATTGCTCAATTTTGCAGGCTGTCCCACCTCAAGTTGGTAGCCAAGTCACCTGATTCTTGATCAGATTTTGATCCTCAAATAACCAATTGAATATTGTAGGGGCGGACCCGCGTGTCCGCCCGTATCGCCACCACCCTCGGCGCTGCATATTCGGGTAGACACAAACCGATCCCGGCCTTAAAAGACCGGGCTATTTTCGGCAGTCCCTCCGGGACGCTGGTGCCCTGCCGCCCCGGAGGGGCCGACCGATAAGAGCCCACTGTTTTAACGGTGGGCATAACGACGACGATGCCATGAACGAAGCGGAAACCAGAGCAGAGCTGATCGACCCGGCCTTGGCCGAAGCCGGTTGGGGCAGAGTCGAAGGCAGCCGCGTCCGGCGAGAGGTCATCGCGCCGGGCCGCATCCTCGGCAACAACAAACGCGGCAAAGCCGAGATCGCCGATTACGTCCTCATCTACAAAGGCCATAAACTGGCGGTGATCGAGGCCAAGCGCCGCAACCTTCCGGGCACCCAGGGCGTGGCCCAGGCCAAGAGCTACGCCACCCGCCTCCAAACCCGTTTCGCCTTTTCCACCAACGGCCTGGGCATCTACCAAATCGACATGGAAAGCGGGCAGGAGGATTATGTTGCCGCTTTCCCGACTCCGCAACAACTCTGGGATGCCACCTTCCAAAAAACGGACATCTGGCGGGATCGCTTCGCCGCAATCCCCTTTGAAAACCGAGGCGGTGGTTGGGAGGCCCGCTACTACCAGCATAACGCCATAAACAAGGTGCTGGAGGCCATCGCCGCTGGACAAGATCGCATCCTCCTGACCCTGGCCACGGGCACCGGCAAAACCTGCATCGCCTTTCAACTGGCCTGGAAGCTCTTCCACAGCCGCTGGAACCTGCGGGATCGCCACAAAACAACCCCACCCCTCCGCCGACCCCGGATTCTCTTTCTCGCTGATCGCAATATCCTGGCCAATCAGGCCTTCAATGCTTTTTCCGCCTTTGCCGAGGACGCCCTGGTCCGCATCGACCCGGCAAGCATCCGCAAAAAAGGAACCGTGCCCAGAAACGGCAGCATCTTTTTTACCATCTTCCAGACCTTTATGAGCGGCAGGGATCAAGAGGGCGAGGCGCAACCCAGTTTTGGCGAATACTCGCCGGATTTCTTTGATTTCATCGTTATTGACGAGTGCCATCGGGGCGGAGCCAAGGACGAAAGCAGCTGGCGGAAAATCCTGGAGTACTTTGTCCCGGCAGTGCAACTGGGCCTGACCGCCACCCCTAAGCGGGCAAAAAACAAGGACACCTATGCCTATTTCGGCGAACCGGTCTCTACCTACTCGCTCCGGGAGGGCATCAATGACGGCTTCCTCACCCCGTTTCGGGTCCGCCAGATCGCCACCACCCTAGACGACTATGTCTACACCCCTGATGATGAGGTGCTGGCAGGAGACATTGAAGAAGGACGACGCTATACGGAAGCAAACTTCAACCGGGTCATTAAAATCCAGGCGCGGGAAAAGTATCGGGTCCGGCTGTTCATGGAGATGATTGGTGTACAAGAAAAAACCCTGGTCTTCTGCGCCACCCAGGAACATGCCCTGACGGTCCGGGATCTGATCAACCAACAGAGCAGCAGCCCCAACCCGAACTACTGTGTTCGGGTGACTGCCGATGAAGGGGCCATCGGTGAAAGCTGGCTCAAAATCTTTCAGGACAACGAGAAGACCATCCCCACCATTCTGACCACCTCGCAGAAGCTGTCCACCGGGGTGGATGCCTCCAATATCCGTAATATCGTTCTGATGCGCCCGGTCAGCTCCATGATCGAGTTTAAACAGATCATCGGCAGGGGCACCCGCCTGTTTGAGGGCAAGGATCATTTCACCATCTATGATTTTGTCCAAGCCTATCACCATTTCAACGACTCGGCATGGGACGGTGATCCCAAGGAAATACTGATTGAACAGCCTGATACGCCCCCGGAACCCGGCTCTGATCCCGGCCTTGATCCTGGTACGGCAGAACCGAACCCGGAGTACGATGCATCCGGCGATCCCTCCTCTACCGATAAACCGGAGATACTTCGCCTCAAGACACGCAGGTCTTCCCGGACAGCACCGCACCGAAAAATACAGAACATCGGCAACATCCCCTCCGAAAACAAAGAACCCTGAAGGGGTTCAACACAATGTCCCTTACCTCTTGGCATGCGCTCAAGGAGCATCGTCCGATAAGCGGACAAAATCGGTTACGCAAGGCGGTCTATGAGGCCAGTTTCAGCGAGCGTGAACGGCGAAAGAAAACCGTATAACCTATACCACGGAGTATCCAACATTATGTCCCTTGATGACGTATCCTGGTGGTTCAGCGACCTAGTGTTTAATGGCTGCTTTTCCTCGACGCTACATGAGCGGCTTGCGGGCGAGCTGGTCAAGGCACGGCTCATGAAAGCGTCAAAACGATTTGATGAGGCCCTTGAGGTTGTCGACAAAACGCTCGACAGACTGCCGGATTATCCAGAGGCGTTGCTCCTGAAGGCGCAGATACTCTGGGAAGGATATGACGATTATCCGGCGGCAAAGGCCTGTTTACAACACGTTCTTCAAATGAAAAAGATGAGGGACGAAAAGGACGAGACCATTCGTCGATGGTGTGCGAATCTACTGAAGGAGATGCTTGAGGAAAAGCGGGCGCAGAACAGGAGGGCAGAGGCAGATAAACGGCAGGGATAGGTGACGCGGCCCGGCGTCCAGCTCTCCTTTTATCGAGATGAACCATGGCAACTCATCTCAATTTTATAATACAAGGGGCAGGCTTACGTGTCTGCCCGGAATAACAGGGCGACCGCCGGTCGCCCCTACGGCACCCTGCATACAAAAAAATATAGAGGACGGCACAGAAATCAATCTATTCATTGTTAAATAAACTACCTGCCGACTCAGAGCAAGATGAAATGCTGTGCATTTTGATCATCTTAAAATAGCAGGAGCCCAGCGCCGGTTCTTCTTACCTATCAGAAAATACGATCAGATAATATCCAGCGGTTTTTTGGCCAAGGGAATGGCCACATCAGGTTCACCGGTTACCTGGCAGGTCAGCCGGGTGCTGCCCACAGCAAGGGCCTGCCCACGCAGAGTCAGCACGTCGCTGTCCCCGATACCCAGAGTGCCAGCTTCTTCAAAAATCACCGGACTGTCGTCACGAACAGTAACACGCGGATAGAGGACCACCGCGTCAACCACGGCATTGGGTGCCAGCTCGACCAAATCGCCGGAAGCAGGATCTACGCCTTTATAACCGGTGCCGTATGCGTCAGGATTTGTCGACGGAACCAGCAGTTTTGCTATGGCCGGATCTTCCACCTTCACATGATAACGGACATTTTCAAGATGAACAGCGTCCGCTTCAGACGAGTTGGTTACGGTCACACTGAAAACAAACTTCTCTGTTGAACGAATTTCTCTACTGTCCGTGAGATCAAATAACGAATGAATTTTCACACTAATATCAGCCATAATTTTCTCCTTGTTTTTTTTTAAAAAGTTACCCTGCCCACATTAGGCTAAACAGCCTGATAAACAGAAAGATATAAAGAAACCTTATGACACTCTATGCCGCATTGTCAAGATATAACCAAAGACTACCCCAGGGGTTCTGCCACAGAGCTTCCTTTCCGGGGAGCCAATGCCCCTAACAAACTGAATGTATGCAATGAGAAGCCATATACACATCAATACAGGTTGTCACGCTGACGATTTAACGGTATGATTAATTGGTCAATATTTCAGCAAGTTCAGATAGACCCATGAAAATCAGGTAGAAAACCAATGAAACAGATTACAGCACTCGCATTCATACTGATAAGAGCAAGAGCTGACCAGGCCTGTGTACAGCCGGAGCAAAAACAGGAGAGCCGGTTATGAAAAAGCGGGTGTTGTACAGCGAAGCCAATTACGCGGCCATCGTACGGAAGAACGGCTATTTTGTCGATAAAACCGAATATCTGGAAAAACTGGAAACTGTTACGAATCCCGTTTTCCTACGCCCGAGGCGTTTCGGCAAATCTCTGCTCTGCTCTATCCTGCGTTCCTATTACGACATCAACCATGCTGATGACTTTGAAAAGCTTTTCGGGCACACCTGGATAGGCCAGCATCCCACAGCGGATCGAAATCAGTTCGTCATTGTTTCACTGAATTTTTCTGTAATATCTATAGGCTCCGATATTAGCCAGATAGAAAGCAGCTTCAAAAAT
>CBFDDU010000052.1:0-20631 GCA_965603655.1 uncultured Candidatus Electrothrix sp.
CTTGAGATTGACCCCATATCGACTGGATAATATTCAAATTTAAAATTGCTGGTATAAATAGAACAGCAGCTTGGTGTTGTTGCCTTACTGAAATTCACGGCCTGAGTTGAAAAAGTCTAGAAGAAGTCTTTTGAAGAAAACAAGTGAGTTAACTGGAGGAGTAAAATGGAGTTATTGTTCGGCGTAATTGTCCTTGTCGTTTTTATTGTCGTTATTCTGATTAAAACAGCGATTGTTGTGCCTCAGCGGCATGAGTATGTTGTTGAGCGTCTGGGGAAGTATCGAACGACTCTTGAGGCGGGGTTTCATGTCCTGATCCCCTTTCTCGATAAAATCGCCTATCGCCGGAACCTGAAAGAACTGCCTGTTGATATCGGCGGGCAGACCTGTATTACAGCGGATAATGTGACTTTGGAAGTTGACGGTATTATGTACATTCAGGTTGTTAATTCACGTCAATCGGCCTACGGGATTGAGGATTATCATTTCGCAGCCTCTCAGTTGGCCCAGACCTCACTTCGTTCCGCCATCGGCAAGATCAGTCTGGACAACACCTTTGAGGCCCGGGAGAATTTAAACCGGCAAGTAGTTGAGGCAATTGATGATGCAGCCCAGAACTGGGGCATCAAGGTGCTGCGCTATGAAATAAAGGATATTCAGCCGCCTCGTTCTGTTCTGGACGCTATGGAAAAACAGATGCAGGCGGAACGGGAGAAGCGGGCCGAGATCGCTCGATCCGAAGGTGACAAACAATCGGTGATCAACCGAGCCGAAGGTGAGCGGGCTGAGGCAATCGCCAAATCCGAGGGTGAGAAAATGAAGCGGATCAACGAGGCCGAAGGTCGGGCTCAGGAAATCCTTAAGGTTGCTGAGGCGACAGCAGCCGGTATTCGCGAGGTCGGTGAGGCCTTGGCATCCCCCGGAGGGCATGAGGCTGCCAACCTTGAGGTGGCCAAGAAATATCTTGATGAGTTCGGTAAGCTGGCTCAGAAGAACAACACCATGATTGTGCCCGGCAACCTGACCGATGTTTCCGGCATGGTCGCTGCGGCCATGAGTACGTTGCAACATGCTGGCAAGAAACGTCCGGTACCACCTCCCCGGGCGGAGTAGGATCGATTTCCCTGGGTTCTCCTCAAGGCACAAGGGATCCGCCCCTACGGTGTACCGAAAAAAGGTTTTATTTTTTGAAGAATTTCTCAAGGGAGGGGTGTTCACCCCTCCCTTTTTTCTTGCCAGGTTTAATCTGTTGAGTCATTTTTACTCGGAGAGCTGGGGAAAAGTTTAAAAAATAGTACTGAACCATAAAAAAGATTGCGCCTTTTTTTTATGTCGTGATATATAAGAAATATATAAAAGGACGATTTTACGTCTTTCGGGATGCTTGCCTGTATATTTTTTTTACAACATGTTTTCGTTATGCCTAAATACACCTTTTTTAAGGCCGCATTGCTGATTCTCGGTGGGCTCTGTCTACAGCTTGTCTCCAGTAACTTGTTGGTTGCAGAGGCGGGAAGATGTGTAATTGCCTGTACTGACGGGGTAGGCGTGATGAAATACTCTGACGGAAGCACCTACAATGGGGAATGGAAAGGCGGTAAACGTCACGGCAGGGGGACCCTTTTTTATGCTGACGGGAGAAAATACGAGGGAGAGTTCGTCAATGGCCAGCTGCACGGGGAAGGGATTATCACGCTTCTCGATGGTAGGCTTATAGAAAGTCGATGGGATAACGGCGAACAAATCTCAGCACGTTTTGCCAATGGTGATATATTCACCGGAACGTGGGAAAATGGAACGTTCTGCGGCGAGGCAACTGTCACCCTGCCTAACGGGGATCGCTATTCCGGTGGATTTAAAAAGAGTAAGTACGAGGGGTACGGAGTTATGGCTTATGCTGACGGCAGTAAGTACACCGGTGATTTTAAAAACGGAAAGTTCAACGGGAAAGGGGCAATCTCTTTCCCGGACGGTACCGTGATAGAAAGTGAGTGGAAAGACGGCCACCCTGTTCATTAGGGCAACTCATCTTCTCTTTTTTTTTCCTTTCCTTCTCTTTCCCGAGATCCCGTTTGATCTTGACACCTTCATTCCTTCGTTTGACGAAAGATTCTGTTTTTCCGGCTGACTGCTGCTCCTTTATTTTTTCTGTATATTCTCCGCTTTTTCACGCTGAACTTGGATGTTTCCCAGAGGCTACCTGTTCTTTGTTTTGCTGTTCACGGGAAAAAGGTTTATAGTATGCACGACTGCGTCAAAATGATTTGACCTGCTGATCAGACGGAAAAACGCTTGCGCCCTTTTTTACGGAGTTTTATAGAAAGATGGGGGTGGTTATTCCTAACAGTGCTAACAGCACTTCTTCATTATGAAAATAGCAACCTCGGGTCAAATGCAGGCCTTGGACAGAACCTCCATTGAGGAAATCGGTATTCCCAGCATTATCCTGATGGAAAATGCAGGCAGAGGGACCGTTGATGCGATGGAGCAGGAGTACGGTGCTGTTCAGGGAAAAACAGTGTGTATTTTTATCGGACCGGGGAATAATGGGGGCGATGGTCTTGTTATTGCTCGCCATATTTCCCAGCGGGGAGGGCATCCTTTTCTCGTTTACCTGATTGATCCTGAAAAATTGTCCGGCGATGCCGAAACGAATGCGAGAATCTGTAACAAACTTGGCTTTATTCATTATATCATTCATTACGATGATGAAGTCAGGCAATTAAAGGAACTGATCCGCCAGCTTCATTTCAGACATCCTGTCCATAGTTTGGTTGATGCCCTGTTTGGAACAGGTTTGTCCAGAAATATTGCAGGGCACTTTACCGATGTCATAGAATTTATCAAGACTTTGGCCAGTGGTCAGCAATGGCCTGTGGTCGCAGTGGATATCCCCTCTGGCCTTTGCGCTGATACCGGAGTTCCTCTTGGATGTGCTGTGAGGGCTGACCTTACGGTGACCTACGGACTTGCCAAACCTGGGCATTTTCTGCACGGAGGCCCCATGGTCGGCAAGCTGACAGTGCTTGATATTTCCATCCCCAACCTAGTGATGAAGCAGGCTGATCTGCGTGGCCGAGTCCTTGATCGTTGCGAAATAGCCCCTCGTGTTCAAGAACGTCGAACAGCTGGTCATAAAGGAACGTATGGGCATCTGGTCATGTTGGCTGGCTCTGAAGGGAAGACAGGAGCCGCCATTCTTGCAGGCAAAGCCGCCCTGCACAGCGGTTGCGGTTTGGTGACCTTGGTAGTTCCAGCGGAGCTGAATACGATTTTTGAGATAGGCCTACCCGAGGCCATGACGGTTCCTCTTCCCAGCTCGAGTAAGGTTTTTTGCGCTGCGGATTATGATCTGATCTGTGAGCAGCTTGACGGTCGGGGCGCTGTGGTGATTGGGCCGGGTATGGGGATGGATCCTGAGACTGGTGTGCTGGTTCGCCGTCTGTACAGAGAGCTGAAGTTGCCCATGGTTATTGATGCGGATGCGCTCAACCTGCTGGCCGCAGAGCCAGAGGATTTGAGAAGGAGCGGTGGAGTTCGGATTCTCACGCCTCATCCCGGTGAAATGTCTCGTCTGACCGGAAAAACAGTCGCTGATATCCAAGAAGATCGTTTGGATGCCGCAGGCCAACTGGCAAGGGATCTGGTGCATGATGAATATGAAATTATTGTGATGCTGAAGGGGGCCGGAACAGTGCTGAGCTCCAGCAAAGGGGATTGGGCCATCAACAGCAGCGGTAATCACGGGATGGCAACCGGTGGCATGGGAGATGTGTTGGCTGGTCTGATCGGTGGACTGCTTGTCCAGGGCTATTCACCTTGGGATGCCGCTGCAATCGGGGTGTACCAGCATGGTCTGGCTGCTGATCTCCTAGCTCAAGACCGGAACCATGGCTTCACCGCCTCCGAGGTTGCGGCTGCTTTGCCAAAGGCACTTATGCGGATCAAAGAGCCTGATTAAAATAACCACAGTAGGAAGTTAGGGATTCAACAACTCAGAAAGCGATACAGATAGAGAAAAATAAGGAAATATAATGTTGCGTGCACAAGACCTGATGACGGAGAGCGTCATTGCTGTCACCAAAGAGACGGAAGTCCGTGAGCTTGCTCAGATTCTGACGGAAAATAAAATCAGTGGGGCCCCTGTCGTTGACGGGGCTGGCAAGCTTGTTGGGGTGGTCACGGAAAGTGACCTTATCTTCCAGAATAAGAAGGTGCATATTCCCACTGCTGTTGCCATTCTGGATGCCTTTTTCTTTCTGGAAAGCCCGGACAAAATGGAGCAGGAAATGAAAAAGATGGCTGGCATGACGGTGGGCGATATTTATGCTCCAGAGGTTATCTCTGTGCAAAAAGACACCCCTTTAGAAGAGCTTGCCACCTTAATGGCGGAAAAAAACATTCATACCCTGCCAGTTCTTGATAAGGAAGAGCTGGTCGGGGTGATCGGCAAGTCAGATATTATCCGAACTATTGCCGAAGGAAAATAACCTTGTTCAGACGAGTTGTTGTTATTCGATCTGGAGCAAGTGAGTGAACATGCTTGAACTGCGGAACATCAATACCTATTACGGTAGTATTCAGGCCCTGCATGATATCAATCTGCATGTGGAACAGGGGGAAATTATTACCCTGATCGGGGCTAACGGAGCGTGGAAATCAACCATCCTGATGTCCATCTGCGGCATTGTCCCGCCCCGAAGCGGAGAAATTCTGTTTAAGGGTACTTCCATCAGTCGGATGCCCCCGGAGAAAATTGTCGCTCTGGGGCTCAGCCAAGTCCCAGAAGGACGCCATATCTTTCCAGCGCTCACTGTAGCAGAAAATTTGGCTATGGGTGCCTTTCTCCGCAAGGATACCGGACAGATCCGGCAGGATTTAGAGCATGTCTACACCCTGTTTCCTATCTTGGCGGAACGCCGTTATCAACCTGGAGGCAACCTGTCCGGCGGGGAACAGCAGATGCTGGCTCTTTCCCGTGCGTTAATGACCAGACCACAGCTTTTGCTCCTCGACGAACCTTCTATGGGGTTGGCGCCGTTAGTGACAAAACAGATCTTCAGCATTATCCGTAAGATCAATCAGGAAGAAAAGACAGCCGTTTTTCTTGTGGAACAGAACGCGAATCTGGCTTTGAAAACAGCTGATCGGGGGTATGTTCTTGAAAACGGAAAAGTTATTATGCATGATCGGGCGGAAACCCTGCTGGGTGACAAGGATATCCAGAAGGCCTACCTTGGAATTTAACAGTATAAGGAAGCGGAAATCTCCTGGACAAAGTTTTTTGCTGTTTTGGAGCCGTTAAGTGGAATGAACGAGGAAAAATTACGAGTTGGAGTTATCGGGGTCGGCTATCTTGGCCGCTTTCATGCCATGAAATATGCGGCTATGGATGATGTGCTCTTGATTGGGGTTGCGGATGCAGATCCAATCTGTGCGCAGGCCGTTGCCGAAGAGTGCTCCACCAAGGCATTTGTCGATTATCAGCCTCTTCTTGAGCAGGTCGATGCGGTCTCCATTGTTGTCCCCACAGTGTATCACCATGCTGTTGCGAGGGCCTGTCTGGAGCAAGGAGTCGATATCCTTTTGGAAAAGCCGATGACTACCACCCTGGAAGAGGCAGACGACCTGATTGCCTTGGCAGATAGCAAGAAGCTGCTGCTTCAGGTCGGGCATCTGGAGCGTTTTAATCCTGCTGTCCTGGCTATGCAGCCCTTGCTTAATAATCCCCTCTTTATTGAGGCTCACCGGTTGTCAACCTTCAAAAATCGCGGTACCGATGTTGATGTCATCCTTGACCTGATGATTCATGATATTGACATCATCCTCTCCATTATTAACTCACCGATTCAAGATATTCATACGGTGGGTGCACCGGTGATCACCCAGCTCACTGATATTGCCAATGCCCGGATTGTTTTCAAGAACGGATGCACAGCCAATATTACGGTCAGTCGGATTTCCATGGAAAATGTACGACGGATGCGGATTTTTCAACCTGGGAAATACCTCTCTGTTGACTTTGGCAAAAAGGAAGTCATGGCGATTAAGCTGAAACAAGGTGCCCAAGGTGATATACCGCTTCCTGATGTGTCCCGGCATGGTTTCAGTGATCAGGATGTGTTGGAAATGGAGATCAGAGAATTTGTTAATAATATCCGCCATCGCCTGAAACCGACCGTCTCCGGCAGGGAAGGGCGTCGTGCCCTGGCAGTGGCCCTTTCCGTAATTAGTCAGATCCAGGAAAATCAGGAGCAGTTTAGGCATCTGCTGGGGGAAGAGGGCAACTTCGGCTTTATTGATGAGCCCTGAAAGATTCCTTTTCAGATTAGCTGGTTAGCTTATTTCGCTATAATTTTTATACGGTTTTGACGGCGTGAGAGGCTGTTTAAAATGACCGGCTAAGAGCATTCAGGCCGAGTTCAATTGAATGAGACGGTCTGGTTCCGCACCATTCTGCACTACCCCCCCCCTATTTTTTTGGGGGGCTTCCTCCCTTGTTTTTCGGTGATTTTCCCGTTTGGGCCATCCAAATAGTTGTTGTCTTCTGACAAGAAAAGTTGCTTTTTCAGTACAAAGGAGGTATAGATATTTGTACCGAAGTGCTGAGGCGTGTAAATATTTGAATATCGCTTACGTGAAAGCATAGTTATTAATTTTCAATAACGGTTGTATCATGGAAGAGAACAGCTTGAACTGTTGGGAATTCAAGAAATGCGGCAGAGAACCCGGCGGTAAAAATGTCATCTTGTATGGAGTATGTCCTGCTGCAATTGATGAAAGAGCAGATGGAATCCATAATGGTAAAAATGGTGGGCGTTGTTGTTGGGTTGTGGCCTCTGCAAAACTTTTGGAAGGCACATTAGCGTGTTGTTTTGGTGGGTTTAACGAATGCCGTGAATGTGATTTCTATAAAATGGTCAAGGAGCAGACAGAGCTGCTTATTTTGGTATAGTCTTCATGTTCAACTTTCCGAGTGCGTGCTTAGCACCTGAGCCGGTTTTTTATGCCCAGTGCTTCTTGGCGTTCAACTGAGGCAATGGGCAGAGGCCCCATTATTACACCTTGTCCAATCCCGGCAGAGATGTAGCTATCGGCCCTGTCTTTCTCGGCTTTCCGGTAATATCTGTCACCCGACGGACCACCCGGCTGCTGATCCGTTTCCCCTTGGCAGCAACCCCCTTGATCAGATAATCATCCATCTCAATTTCCAGCGAATTATAGCGAGCTCGTGAGGAGGGAACCAAGCTGATTCTAGCCCGGATTTCTTTTTCTCCGGTTCGCAGCAGCTGGATAGCTGAGCGCTTATGTCCCTCAAACAGGCGATACTCTCGGTTGAGGATAAACTTCGGCATCTTAAAGCGTTTGACATAGCTCAGGTTCACTGAACCAGCGCGGTAGATCAGATTAAAGACCAGGCTGTTATTAACTACGCCCATCCAAGCCACCTCGCTGCCGACAAAGAGTTTATCCGGCACATTGATAACCTTGTACAGGCCGTCATTGAAAATCAGTAGGATACGGTCCAGCTCGGAGCAGGCGAATTCTCTATCTTTTTTCTTCTCTTCCGCTCTGATTTTATGGCCGAGGAAACCGGACTCCCGGTGATAGGCAACCTGGATATTGGCCAGGGCAGCCTCTCGGACATTGATCTCGTCAAAGGATTTCAGCTTGCTTCGGCGCGGGAAAGCTTCACCGTATTTGTCCAGCACTTCCTGAAGATAATTCTTGGTGAACAGCACCATATCCTTCAGATGCTTTTCAATGGCTGCAATACCTTTTTCCAGGAGACGGATTTCCTTTTCCTGCTTATTGATGTCATAGCGGGAAATACGTTTTATCCTGATTTCCAGCAGCCGCTCGATATCCTCTTTTGCCACCTTGCGGATCAACTCGTCGGCAAAGGGGATCAAGGCCTCACGCACAGTGGCGGTCACCGCCTTGTACGAGGTTTGCTCCTCAATCTGCTTGTACAGCCGTTCCTCAATAAAGATCTGTTCTAGCTTGCGAGCATGGAGTTTATCCAGCAAGCGCCCTCGCTCGATATTGAGCTCTGCTTCCAGATTTTGTTTCAGCTTATCTGTATTACGGCGGAGCACCTCCTCAACCGAGACAATGCAGGGCATATTCTCCTTAATCACCACAAGGTTGGGAGAGATACTGAGCTCGCAATCGGTAAAGGCGTAGAGGGCGTCGATGGTCTCCTCGGCATAGACTCCGCGCGGCAGCTTGATCTCCACCTCCACCTTTTCTGCTGTGTAATCATTAATTGAGGAGATTTTAATTTTGCCTGCCTTGGCCGCTTTTTCCACGGAATCTGTCAGAGCCTGGGTGGTCAGGGTATAGGGCAGCTCGGTGATGGAGATGGTTTTTTCGTCGCTGACTTCGATCTTGGCCCGACAGCGCAGGCGACCATTGCCGTGGTCATAGCCTGAAACATCGACGATTCCGCCTTTGGGGAAATCCGGGTACAGGATAAAGTCCTCACCCTCCAGATATTTGATCTGGCATTGCAGGAGTTCCCGGAAATTATGGGGCATGATCTTGGTGGCCATGCCCACGGCGATGCCTTCGGCACCGAGTAGCAGAAGCATGGGCAGTTTGGAGGGCAGGGAGACCGGCTCCTGCATGCGTCCGTCGTAGGAGTCAACAAACTCGGTCAGGTCCTTATTGAATAGGGTCTCACGGGCCAGCGGGGTCAGGCGGCATTCGATATAACGGGCCGCTGAGGCCTGATCACCGGTATAGATATTGCCGAAGTTACCCTGCCGATCAATAAGATAGTTTTTGTTGGCTAGGTTAACTAAAGCGGCAAATATGGATTGGTCGCCGTGGGGATGGAGCTTCATGGTCTCGCCCACCACGTTGGCGACTTTATGATAGCGTCCGTCGTCCATATTATGGAGGGTCTGGAGGAGGCGCCGCTGCACCGGCTTCAGGCCGTCGTCGATATCCGGGATAGCCCGTTCCCGAATAACATAGGAGGTGTAGTCGAGAAAGTTGTCGTCAAAGAGCTTATGGAGCTTGCCCTGGCGTTTTTTTCCTTTTTGCTCATCTGGACCTGTTGCTTCAGCACTGTCTTTTGGTTCACTGGTCATACAGCCCTCGGAGCAGATGGTTTATAAACAGTCATATATTATTGGCGAAATATTCTTTAGTTATTTTTAAGGACGGGATTATTTCCCGACCTTTTGATTATAATGATTCCCAGAAAAGTTGCAATGGATGAATACAGCTTGATGTGGGGAATGACGAGGGCAAGAGCTTGAAGCAGAGGACGGAGAAGGCGATGGTTTAGAAAATTACAATAAATCAAGAAGAGATCATTCGGTGCCGCACCGTAGGGGCAGGCCTCTGTGCCTGCCCAGTTGGGTTCTCCGGGAAATTCAAGGCGTCATCACCCCAAAAAAAAACTCCATTACCAGGATCAACAGTCGTGGTTCAACTCATAGATGAGGCGCAGGCCGGTTAAGGTCAGGATGGGGTCAATGGTCGTGATGGAGGAGCAATAGGGGGCGATCATTTCCGCCATGCCTCCGGTGGCAATGATATTAATCTCCTCGCCCTCCTGCTCCATTTCTTTGCGCAAGAGACTGGTCATTCGATCAATCATGCCGCCAAATCCGTGCAGCATTCCAGAACTGATTGCGTCAACCGTATTGGTGCCGATGACCGAAACAGGTTTTCTGTCCAGATCTATTCGGGGTAATTTGGCTGTTCTTCCGGCAAGAGCGTCAAGGGATATACCGATACCCGGATGAATGGTCCCGCCGAGATATTCCCCTTTCCTGCTCACACAGTCAAAGGTGATGGCTGTACCAAAATCGATCGCGATTAGGGAGGTTTTGAAATAATCCCAGGCTGCTAATGCATTGACAATCCTGTCCGCCCCCACTTCGGCCGGGCTTTCCGTTTTGATTATGATGCCGGTATCTGTTTGATGGGAAACCGCCATAGGCGGAGCGGCACAGCCGGTAAGATATTTTTCCGCAAAATGGAGCCAGCCGGTTTCCAGAGTGGGAACAACCGAGCTAACAATGAACGCAGTTATGTCCTCTTTTTGGATTCCGTCCATCTGGAAGAGGGAATGGTAACGGATGGCCAGCTCATCAGCTGTCTTGTCCCGGTCTGATTTTAACCGCCATTGGTGAAGCAGGTTTTGGCCATAAAACACACCGCTGACAGTGTGTGAGTTTCCTACATCGACAGTGAGGAGCATAGACATAGATTATGCAGAGATAGAAGGTTATCCTGAAAATGAAGAATTGTATTTTGAAATGATTATCAAAAAAAAGTTCTTCTGTCAAATCATGTTGCTTGTTCTATTCATTTCCCGCCCTTTCAATCTGTTGAAGGAAAAAGAAGAAGAGGGGCTTCAGTCGTCCCTGTCGGGCAGATTCTCCTTGTTTTGCCACGTTAATATTGTTAGATATTCCTCCCGAAGATTCTCTGTCATAGCCGGGAGGCTGTAGGTCGGGGCGGACCTATGTGTCCGCCCTGTATTTTCGACAATCCCGGTGCGTCCGATCGGGCAGACACGCAGGTCTGTCCCTACAGTTCTGCACCTGAAAGGGGATCTTATTTTTTGAAAAATTTCTTTAAAAAAACTCTACGCGATATCCAATTACTGAAAAAATATGGTAACGATACAGATAATCGGCGGTGGTCTGGCTGGCTGCGAGGCTGCTTGGCAGGCCGCAGAGCGCGGCTGTGCCGTGGAACTCTATGAAATGAAACCGACCCGCTTTAGCCCGGCCCATGAATCAGAGCTGCTGGGTGAGCTGGTTTGCTCTAACTCTCTGCGCTCCAATGCCCAGGATTCTGCGGTGGGCCTGCTCAAAGAAGAGATGCGGCGTTTTGACTCGCTGATTATGCGGGCTGCTGATGCCACGTCCGTGCCTGCGGGTTCAGCTCTGGCCGTGGATCGGCAGCAGTTTGCCGCTTTTGTTTCGCAAGCTGTGGAGGAACATCCCGGCATTACGGTTATTCGGGAAGAGGTGATCAGTTTGCCGGAGGAGGGGTGCCCTGTCATCCTGGCCACAGGTCCCTTAACCTCTGAGGCCATGACCGCTGCTCTGGTGGAACTGACCGGTGAGCAGCATCTTGCCTTTTACGATGCCATTGCCCCGATTGTGGCGACAGATTCCCTGGATATGGAGATCATTTATCGGAAATCCCGTTGGGATGATGAGGGGCCGGGGGATTATCTGAACTGCCCCATGTCCGAGGAGCAGTATCGGGATTTTATTAACCTGCTGGGATCAGCAAAGTCGGTGCCGCTGAAATCCTTTGAAAAGGCTAAATATTTTGAGGGTTGCCTGCCCGTTGAGGTGATGTGCGAGCGGGGACAGGAAACCCTCCGCTTCGGTCCCATGAAACCGGTGGGCCTGGATCATCCAAAGACTAGAGAAAAGGCCCATGCAGTTGTTCAGTTGCGGGCGGAAAATCGCGACAAGACCATGTATAATCTGGTGGGGTTTCAGACCAAGCTGACGTATTCGGAACAGAAGCGGGTCTTCCGCACCATTCCTGGTTTGGAAAAGGCCGAGTTTGTCCGACTCGGCTCCATCCATCGCAATACCTTTATCTGTGCTCCGGAGCTGTTGGATGCCTCGTTGCAGATGAAAAAACGACCCGGTCTTTTTCTGGCCGGTCAGCTTTCTGGGGTGGAAGGCTATGTGGAGTCCACAGCTATGGGCCTGCTGGCTGGTATCAACGCGGCTCGTCTGCTGGCAGAAAAGCCGATGATCCCGCCGCCTGCGGCCACAGCACTCGGTGCTTTAATCAATCATCTCACAGGGACAGATCCGGCGCATTTCCAACCTTCCAATGTTAATTTCGGGCTCTTTCCTCCGTTGGAGAAAAAAATGCGTAAGCGGGATCGAGGGGGCGTCAGGGCGGAGCAGGCCTTGCGTCTGTTGGAGGAATGGCGGCAGGAGCTGTAGCTCCCGGCTACACAGAGGAGGTGCAGGGGCGGTTCGCGAACCGCCCGTACACCCCCAAGAGGGCGGGTGTGCAATAAGACAGGATAGCCTCGGCAGGATGCCGGGGCAAAAGGACAGCCCTGTTATTTTTTTTTGTCCTCAGCCTTATCCTCGCAGACCTGACGATACGGATTAATGGTCATGACCGGACAGCAGGAGTTCTTGACCACCTTGTCGGCCACGCTGCCGAACATGATTCGCTCAAGGCCCTTATAGCCGTGGGTGCCCATGACGATCAGGTCACAATCGATATCTTTGGCATGCTGAAGAATTTCCTCGCTTACATCCCCGGTCAGTACCTTGCTGTGGACAGCGGCTGCACCGGCTTTCAGATATTCTTCTTTCTTGTCGGCGACAAACTCATCCATCCGCTGTTGCGCGGATTTCAGCAGTTCCTCTTCCAGGTTGGGCAGGTTGACCGGCGGAACAAAGAACCCGGAATAGTCCTCGAAATTCTGGACCACAAAGATCAGATGCAGTGCAGCACCGAATTTTCCTGCTGTGTATGCGGCTGATTCCGCTATCATCTCTGCGTTGTCGGAAAAATCAACAGGGGTGATAATGGTTTGAATTTCCTGCATGGTGTTCTCCTCGGTAGTGAGCACCCAGCCTGCAAGAGGCATGGTGCTCAAAATATAAAAGTGATTTTTTAAATGCCGTAAGCCCGAGCCCGAGTTGTGAACCCGGAGCATAGAGCCGGTTGATAACGGTCGAATCAGAAATCAACAAGTTCCACCTCAAAGACCAACCAAGCATCAGGAGGAATAACGCCGCCTGCTCCCCGTGATCCGTAGGCCAATTCTGGTGGTATAATCAGGGTCCGTTTTTCTCCTTTACGCATATTGGAGAGGGCTTGATCCCAGCCCTTAATGACCCTTCCCACGCCGACTTCAAACTGAAGAGGTTCACCACGATCGTAGGAGCTATCGAATTTCTGGTTATTGGAAAGAAGGCGACCAGCATAATGGGCACTGATCATAGTTCCCTGAGCCGGTTTATCTCCGGTGCCTTCCTGGTTCACGACCCAGTAGAGGCCAGAATTGCTGAAATGGACGCCAGGCCATTTCTGCTTGATCATCTTGATGACCTTTTTTTTCTCGTCGGCCGCAGCGTTCTCCTGATTCTTACCCAGTTTTCCCTGTTTTTGATCAAAGGCTTCTTGGTCAGTCTTGAAGTTTTCCGCTTTCTCGCCGACCCGGATAATCTCGACACTTTTAATCGCATCGTTCTGAGCAATGCTGTCAACGACATCCTGTCCTTCCACCACATGGCCGAAGATTGTATGTTTTCCGTTTAGGTGCGGGGTCGCAACATGGGTGATAAAGAACTGCGAGCCGTTGGTGCCAGGTCCTGCATTGGCCATAGCCAAAACGCCGGGACCGGTGAAGCGCAGTTCCGGGTCAAATTCATCGGCAAAGGTGTAGCCGGGGCCTCCGGTTCCGGTGCCCAGCGGGCAGCCGCCCTGAATCATGAAGTCCTTGATGACCCTGTGAAACTTTAAGCCATCGTAGAAACGGATTCCGGTGGGTTTTTCCGCGCCGCCGTAGATCAACGTGCCTTCGGTTAGACCGACAAAGTTGATGACTGTCAGCGGGGTCTTATCATAATACAGATTGAGAAGGATGTCTCCCTTAGGGGTGCTTATCTTTGCGTATAATCCGTCTTGCATGTTTTTTTCCTTGGTTTTCTGAGGGGCTTCCCCTTGTGCGGTTGTTGCTGAAACAGGCTGTTGTATAAAAACAAACAATGCCGACAAGATAATGGGCATGATATAACGATTTGCGAGCAGTTTGTGCATGGACGCCTCCAACAGCAGATATAATGTATTTTTTGCCTTGCCCAGGTGTTTATCGGTCCTGCCCCGTTCTGTCGCTTGAAACATTAACAGAAGAAGAAGGACAGGAGCGAATGAGTCCGCCTGAACAGAGAAACTGTATAGGGTTGCTAACAAAACATGGCAGCAGTTGTCAAGAAAAACCGAAGTATTTCTTTTTTATGATTGTGCTTTCTTCCCTCTTGACGAGGAGGGGTAATCTTGTTTAAATAAGCAGTTTTGCGAAAAGATAGCAAAAATCCGGATCTTCTTTGAAAAAGCGAAGTTTTTTCAGGCCGGGAAAGACAAGGACACTCAGTGCTGTACAATTTTTATCGGATAACCGGAGCAATTCTTTATCCTCTGCTCGTTATGGTGTCACCGCTCTTTGAGCGCCTTTTGCCGAATTGGCAACTTAGCCAGCGGCTTGGGCATTATCAGGAGCTTGATCAATCAGCAACAGCAGCAACAGCAGCAAACCGTCCGCAACTGATCTGGATACATGCAGCTTCTGTCGGGGAGGTTCAAGCGGCGCGGGCCCTTATTGCGGTTCTGGTTGATACCTTGCCTGATGCTGAAATTTTCCTGACCACCATGACTCGGCAGGGAAGGGCCGTTGCCCGGACTTTGCTGCCCGCCCAAGTTCGTTGCGAGTTGGCCCCCTTGGATATACCCCAAGTCGTGGACAGGGCCCTCAAGCTTTTGCAACCGGATCTTTACATTTGTCTGGAAACAGAATTCTGGCCGGTCATGCTGACAAAAATGCGCAAGGCCGGGGTGCCTATGCTGCTCCTCAACGGTCGCATTTCCGAGCGATCCTTTCAGCAATATCAGCGCATAAAAGGAACCGTAGGGGCGTTTCTTGGCGGTTTTTCAGCTGTCGGGGTGATTCGGGAGCAGGACAGAGAACGTTTTCGTCATCTCGGGGTGCCTGCTGAGCGTATTCAGGTCTGCGGCAATATGAAGTACGATCTGAAGCACGACTTCATGCCGCAAGAATCGGGAACGAATTCAGCGGAACAGGCTGAGGCAAAGTATGCCCGCTTGCTTGGAATTCAGCCGGATGACGTCGTTTTTATCTGCGGCTCAACCCGCACAGGGGAAGAACAACTTCTCTTGCCTGTCTTTAGGCGATTACAAGAAAAATACTCCGGCAGGCTCCTGTGGATTCTTGCTCCGCGCCATTTAGAACGTTTACCTGAAGTGATGGCCTTGCTGGATCAAGCAGGGCTCGGCTATGAGCTGTTTTCACAATGCACCCAGGGTTCTCGGGGTTCCACCAAGGAGCGCCAAGAGAATATTATTCTGCTGGACAGCATGGGCGAGCTTGCCCACCTGTATGCTGCGGGCCATTATATTTTTTGCGGGGCCAGCCTTGTGAATAAGGGGGGACATAATATTATGGAGCCCATCGCCCAGGGAAAGCCGGTTTTTTTTGGCCCCTTTATGCAGGATTTTCAGGATGCCCTGGATTTGGTGCTTGCAGCCGGTGCAGGTGTTCAGGTTGGCTCGCCTGATGAGTTAGCTGATCGCCTGCTGGAGTATCCCCCTGAATCCCCTGCCTATGAACAGGCATGTCAATCGGCGGAGCAACTGGCGCGGACCCAGCAGGGGGCTGCACAGCGACAGGCGGATATGGTTTTGCGGGTGATGAAGGACCGAGGGTGATACCTGGTTAATATATTCAGCACTGGAAAAAATTGAGCTTTTCAGCTTTGGTGCCCACCGTTACAACAGTGGGCTATTTTCGACCGGCCCCTCCGGGGCGGCGGGGAAAAGCGTCCCGAAGGGACTGCCGACAATAGCCCGGTCTTTCAAGGCCGAGATGGGAAACAGCGTTTTATTCCGATGGACAGTATAAAAAAATATGCGTATTCAAATCACAGAAAAAAAACTGGTTGTTTTTTTGTTGTATTGCTCTTTTTTTCTTTGCTACACGCCTCGGTATCCCATGCCACAGAATTTTACCTGTCAGTTGCCGGAGGTAATGGAGAAAAACATTGTGACTCCCTCCAAATAAGAGAGAATAACATCGCATGTATTGAGCAGAATCAGGTTGTCAGTTATGATCTCAGTGCGGTGGAAGGCGTTCAGATTATCGATAAGGAGAAAATCGAATTTATCAACAGGTTCACTCCCGGTGCGATTCAAAAGATCAACGCGTCAAACCAAGGTGCTTGTGAATATGAAGAGGCTGTTGAACAGATAGAGCAGAGCAAGATCGGTTATCTTGTTCATAAATTAAAATCCGTTGAATCGTTTGCAGATCTTCAAAAAATCGGAGAAAAACAGTATCAAAAGTACGGCCTGAACGGCGTATTGCATCTCTTTCTTCCTCTTCTCGGTGCATTCCTCATTCTTGCCGGATCCTTCTGGTTCATTATCGCCGCTTTTCGGGTGCATATCCTCTGGGGACTTGGTTGTCTTCTGCTTCCCTTTGTGTCCCTGCTTTTTCTTTTCCTCCATTGGCGGGCCGCAGCAAAGCCCTTTGTTTGGTCCGTTGTTGGTGTGCTGCTCGCGTTTTCCGGAGTGTACCTTTTTGATGAAAAAAAACGTTTACCGGTTAAGGAACGACCAGCAGCAGTGGCTGTAAAAAAGAAGAAAAAGGAACAACCGGTGGCAAGGTCTGTGCAAAAGAAGACAAGGAGGCAGGAGAAAAGCAGATTTTCTTGCCAAGGAAAGAAGCACTGTTCGCAAATGAGATCCTGTGCCGAGGCAACGTTTTATCTACGGAATTGTCCTGGAACTAAGATGGATGGTGACCGTGACGGTGTTCCCTGCGAAGATCAATGGTGTGGCAGGTTTTAACCCGGCTCCCGGCCGGTGTATTGTAGTCTCTTTTTTTACGAATCACGAATCACGAACACGAGAGAAAAATTATTAATGAAAATCATAGGTGTAGCAGCAAGCCCGAGAAAGAACAAATCTACCCGATTCCTTTTAGAACAATGCCTTGATGCCATCAGGAGTGCGACCGAGGCATCTGAAAGAGGCATTGAGGTTGAGTTGATTGATCTTGCCCCGTTAGAAATTCAGGGCTGTATTGCCTGTGATGCCTGTAAGAAAGGCGTCTTATGCAGTCAGGATGATGGCTTTCAGTCGATCATCCCCAAGCTTGCCGACCCAGAAGTCGTCGGGATCATCATGGCAACCCCGGTTTATATGGGTTGTATGACCAGTCGAGCCAAGGCTTTTATCGATCGGACCGTTGTTTTTCGGCGCAACGGTTTTCTTTTTAAAAATAAACTCGGCGGTGTCATCGCCGTGGGCGGATCACGCAACGGGGGACAGGAGCTGACCGTGCAGGCTGTGCATGCTGCTATGATGATTCATGATATGATCATTATCGGTGACGGAGACCATTTCGGCGGTGCTGCCTGGGCCAATCATCCTGACGGCTATGAGGCCGATACCACAGGTATTGCTACAGCCAGGAATCTCGGTATACGTATGGGGGAGGTCGCCGTAACGTTACGGGGATAGCTTTCTGTTATCTTCATTGCAAAGCGATACAGAGAATGTTAAAAAGCGTCGGAACTCAAACGCCGCAGGCGAAATCCATAGTCTATCTCTACAGAATATAATTTCATATGAAAGCATTAATCGCGCTTGAAGATGGCACCGTGCTCACCGGCCGCTCCTTTACCGGAGCCGGAGAAGCAGTGGGCGAAATTGTCTTTAATACCGGAATGAGCGGTTATCAGGAGGTCCTGACCGATCCCTCCTATACCGGCCAGCTGGTCACCATGACCTACCCTTTGATCGGTAATTACGGGGTCAACGATGAGGACATGGAGTCCGCATCCGTTCATCCTCGTGCTTTTCTGATGCGGGAGTATCAGGATGTACCCAGTAATTTTAGGGCGACCGGCACCTTGGCTGAATTCTTAAAAAAATTTGGGGTCCTGGGCGTTGACGGGTTTGATACCCGGATGCTGACCCGGATTATTCGTAACCACGGTGCGATGAAGGCGATTATCTCCACCGAGGACCTGGATGAGGCCTCGCTGGTGCAGCGGGCTAAGGACTGGCCCGGCCTGGTAGGTCGGGATATGGTTGCCAGGGTCACAACCAAAGCCCCCTATAACTGGGTGAATAACGCCCCGGTGGCGGGAGCAGGGTTTGCCGAGGATGCTGCTGATAAGTACAAGGTGGTTGCTTACGATTTCGGGGTCAAGTACAACCAGTTGCGGATTCTCAAAGACAAGGGCTGTGCCGTGCATGTGGTGCCTGCCACAACCTCTGCCGAGGATGTGCTGGCCCTCAATCCGGACGGTATCTTTCTTTCCAACGGCCCCGGTGATCCTGCCGGTGTGGAGGGCGTCGTAGAAAATGTGCGCAAGCTCCTGGGCAAGAAGCCTATCTTTGGTATCTGTCTTGGTCATCAGATGTTGGGACTGGCCTACGGGGCCTCCACCTATAAGCTCAAATTTGGTCATCGAGGGGCTAATCAGCCGGTCAAGGATTTGCTGACCGGCAAGGTGGAGATCACCTCGCAGAATCACGGTTTTTGTGTTGATCAGGAGAATCTGCCTGACAAGGTAGAGATGACCCATGTTAATCTCAATGACGGTAGCCTGGAGGGCATGCGCCATACCGAGTTTCCGGCTTTTTCTGTGCAATATCATCCTGAGCACGCACCCGGTCCCCATGACGCTATCTATCTTTTTGATCGCTTTCTTGAGCTGATGGCCTAACAGGTCTGTCCTGACAGATCTTGATAGACCCTGATAGATGAAGCTCTTTTTAATATACTCTTACCGATATCCCCTTTATCATGCCAAAACGCACAGATATACATAAGATTCTGATTATAGGCTCCGGGCCGATCATTATCAGTCAGGCCTGTGAATTTGATTATTCCGGTGCTCAGGCTGTCAAGGCCCTCAAAGAAGAGGGTTATGAGGTGGTGCTGATCAACTCCAATCCTGCCACCATTATGACCGATCCGGGTCTAGCCGACCGCACCTATATTGAACCCATTACCCCGGAATACCTGATCAAGGTTATTGAGCGGGAACGGCCTGATGCCATCCTGCCCACCCTTGGCGGCCAGACCGCCCTGAACACCGCCATCAAGGTTGCTGAGACCGGCGCTTTAGAAAAATACAATGTCGAGCTGTTGGCGGCAAATATCGAGGTCATCCGTAAGGCCGAAGGCCGGGAAGAGTTCCGCGATGCTATGGAGAAGATCGGCCTGAATGTGCCGAAATCCTTTATCGTCCATACCATTGAGGATGCTATGGATGCCGGTGATAAAATCGGCTTTCCTGTCATTGTCCGACCCAGCTTCACCCTGGGCGGAACCGGCGGCGGGGTGGCGTATAACCGTCAGGAACTGCGGGAGATGTGTACAGGCGGGCTGGATCTCTCCATGACCACCGAGATCATGTTGGAGCGCAGCCTGTTGGGCTGGAAAGAATATGAGCTGGAGGTGGTGCGGGACCGCAAGGATAACGTGGTTATTATCTGCTCCATTGAAAATATTGACGCCATGGGCGTACATACCGGTGACTCCATTACCGTGGCCCCCCAGCAGACCCTGTCCGATGTTGAGTACCAGGAACTGCGTGATGCATCCATTGCCATTATCCGAGAGATTGGGGTGGAAACCGGCGGCTCCAATGTCCAGTTTGCGGTCAACCCGGAAGACGGGGAAATCATGGTCATTGAGATGAACCCCAGGGTTTCTCGTTCCTCAGCCCTGGCCTCTAAAGCCACTGGTTTTCCTATTGCCAAGATCGCGGCCAAGCTGGCAGTGGGCTATACCCTGGATGAGTTGCAGAACGACATCACCCAGGAAACCTACGCAGCCTTTGAGCCCACCATTGATTACTGCGTGGTCAAGATTCCCCGCTGGACCTTTGAAAAATTCCCGGAGACCGAAGATTTCCTGACCACGGCCATGAAATCGGTGGGCGAGACCATGTCCATGGGCCGGACCTTTAAGGAGGCCTTTCAGAAGGCCATGCGATCGCTGGAAATCGGGCGCATGGGTTTTGGTTTTGACGGAAAGGATGAGATGGATGCCCTGCATCAGGATGATCTGGAGCAGGGCCTGAATATACCTAATTCCAGGCGTTTCTTTTTTCTGTTTGAGGCCATGCGGCGGGGAATGTCCGTTGAACGGATGTTTGAACTGAGCAAGATTGATCCTTGGTATTTGCGCAGTATGCAGCAGATTGTCGATATGGGCCTGGATATTCAGCAGCAGGGCTTTGCCGGGCTTGATGCTGATTCCCTTCGCACGGCAAAACAGAACGGATTTTCCGATGCGCAATTAGGGTACATGACCGGAACCTCGGAAGATGATATCCGGCAGCTGCGCAAGGAAAAGGAGGTTTTGCCGGTGTATAAGCTGGTGGATACCTGTGCTGCCGAGTTTGAATCCTACACGCCCTATTATTATTCCTGCTATGATCAGGAGAACGAGTCCCTGCCTTCGGATCGGAAAAAGATCATCATCCTGGGCGGCGGACCCAATCGGATCGGCCAGGGCATTGAGTTTGATTATTGCTGCGTCCATGCCTCCTTTGCCCTGGAGGAGATCGGGGTGGAATCCATCATGGTCAACTCCAACCCGGAGACCGTGTCCACGGATTATGATACCTCGGATCGGCTCTATTTCGAGCCGTTGACCCGTGAGGATGTCCTCAATATCATTGAGTTGGAAAAACCGGACGGGGTTATTGTTCAGTTTGGTGGCCAGACCCCGCTGAATCTGGCTGTGGCCCTGGACAAGACCGGGGTGCAGATCATCGGGACATCGCCGGATGCCATTGATCGGGCTGAAGATCGGAAGCGTTTTCAGCAGCTTTTGCAGAAGCTCGGACT
>CBFDDU010000053.1:0-20543 GCA_965603655.1 uncultured Candidatus Electrothrix sp.
GAGCAGGCTAAGAAGTTAGCCTTAGCCCTACTCAGCTCAGGTAGCGATGGGTTGAGATCATCAGATAGGAGAGCAGATAGACCAGCAAAAGAATGGAAAAATGTTTTACAGGGTCGGTCGTTCCTAAATAACGAAAAAACATCACCATGGTTGCAATGGCTCCGGCGGCAGCCGGACAAGGCAGGCCGACAAAATCATGATTTTCATTATTTTCATCCTCCGGCTCCTCAGCCATGGAGTTAAATCGAGCCAAACGCAGAGCAGTGGTGGCCACGTACAGAAACGCCGCTAACCAGCCGTATCGTCCATAGGGGATCAAGGCCCAGAGATAGGCAAGAAGAGCAGGAGCAACACCAAAGGAAACCAGATCACAAAGCGAATCTAGCTGCATACCGAAGCGCGAGGTGGAGTCTGTCAGGCGGGCAACTCGTCCGTCCAGTCCGTCAAAGAGCCCAGCCACCAGAATTGCCACGGCAGCAGGAAAAAAATCTCCGTTAATAGAGGCAACTATGGAGTAAAATCCGCTGAACAGACTGGTGCAGGTCAGCATGCTGGGAAGGGCATAAAATCGATTTGATCGCGATCGGTCCATAGCTAGAGATGAGTTAGGGATATAAAATATATGATTATGTTATGAAGAATTTCTCAACAAATAAAGAGGAGCCTATCTTTCCTTCAGCAGCTCTGCCAATTCACTGACAGCCATTCCATAGAAGAGTGAATGGTTATATTCTGTAATGGTGTGGAAATTCGGATAACCGGCAACATAACGATAGGCATGATCGGATTTTTTCGGGTCAAGCTCCAGGCCGATGATAGAGAGCGGCAGCCCGCCCGGTGAAGGAGGAAGATCCTTTTTCTGTAGCTTACGGACAAGATCCCAAGGAACGCGCCCCTTTCTGCCCTCCTCCTGAGCGACAATCAGCCGCTTATCCTTTAGTGTATTGCCCAACTCCACATAGATCGGTGTGCCCTGTACCCATCCATGCAGTTTTATATAATTTGCAATGGAGGCCAAGGCATCGGGTACGGAATTCCAGAGGTCGCTATGGTTGTTATCGTCAAAGCTGACCGCAAAACGGCGGAACGAAGAGGGCATGAACTGGGCCTGACCAAAGGCACCAGCATAGGAGCCCACAGCCGTTTTCGGCTCAACACCGTGCTCCCGGCAGAGAATGAGATACTGGATCAGTTCCTTGCGAAAGAAATCCGCCCGCCTAGGATAGGCATCAAACAGGGTGTTCAAGGTCTGGAGGATATTAAATCCGCCCTGGTTGGCACCGTAACGGGTTTCTATACCCCAAATAGCCACGATGATCTCCCGTTCCACGCCGAATTTTTTTTCTATGCGATCCAGTAACTCCTTGTGCATTTGGAGTTTTTCTTTGCCGGTACGGATAGTTTTCGGGGTAAGAAAAAGAGCGTAGTACTCAGAATAAGGGCGTCGTTTCCATTGCTTGTCCATCAGCTCAAGCACTCGTTTGGAAATCTTCTGCCCCTGGAAGATCCTCTCCAGTTCAGCAGGCGGGAACTGATACTTCTGCTCAAGCTCCTGAAATAGCTTCCTGTACTTTTCCTGTTGCAGATTGATAGGTTGCCCATCCTCAACAATAACAACCGGTTTAGGTTTCGCCGCACCTGCTGTTGAAAAAAGAACAAGGAGGAACGCAACAAAAAGAAGCGGGGCAGAATAACGACGGCAAAATCTCATAATCAAATAAACTTAAGTAAAACAAAAGGTAAAAAGAAGGCGTGGATCAAACGACATCGGACGAATGGAACTGCTCGCTGAAGGCCCTGATAAAAGCATCAAGCTGCTCTGGGGGCAGGGCATTAATGCCAGCTGCCGCAGCTCGACCGCCGCCGCTGGGAAACTGACGGCAAAGAAGGTCTGCCCCGTTGCGGTTGCGTAGAGGAGCACGCACACTGATACGCAGTGATTTATCAGCGTTCTCCGTCAAAAGGGCATGGGCGAGATCAGGCTTTTGCCGGGCCAGGGTATTGGAGTACACTCCTGCCACCCGCCGTGACCAAGCCTCTGCAGGCAGCTGATAGACACGTCCAGAGCTGTCTTGATGCACAGGGGAGAAAGACATTGCCTGCTCCATATCGCTCTGGCACCCCTCTTTTAGAGTCCGCAAGGCTACTGCATCAGCATAAAAATCGCGCGGATCCGCATAGGGCAGCACCTGGCGAAAGAGCTCTACAGGATCAAAGAAGAGATCCTCCAAGGATGCACCATAACCGTTATAGTTCAGCAGAATTCCTGTTTCTTTGAGCAAGGTAAGGTCGGCCTGATCAACCCCCAATTGTCGGGCAAGCTGCTCAGCCCCTTCATCAAGATTATCACCAAAGGCTCCGACGACCGCCCACAGGGCATACTTTCCTGCAAGGAGCTGATTGATAATCAACGAGGTGCAGATCAGAGGCTGTGGGTCAATATGAGTTGTGAGGCGTTCTGAGTCCGGGAGCTCACCAGCATAATGATGATCAGCATAGAACACCGTATTTCCGCCAGCCAGGATCTTTTCCAGGCTTTCCCTGTTCCGATCAAGGGAGATATCAAGGACCGTGAGCGCTGTATCACTCACCTCGGTTACCTGCTCAAGCAGGGCGATATCTCGTTTTACCCCACTGAGCAATCGGGCGTCTGGACGAGACTCATGCAGACGCAGTTGGTGGAGAGCACAGATACCATCGGCATCGCCGTTAAACACATCAATATATTTCATTGCGAAGCTCCGGGCTGTGATATCCGCCTCCTTCTATGCATACTTCTATTCATCACTGCTGCCCATGAGGTCCACGCCAAAGGGAGCACCGATATTGGCCAATTTGAACAGGACCATGACCTGCTCATTATCCGGCGTAACATCAGCCACCAGTTCCACTGACCAGCAGGAGGGGTTGTAACTCAGACTGATCTTCTCTGATATGGTCACGGAATCCTCAATGGACTGTTCCAGAGAGTAGCCCATAGCAAAATCATAGATCAGGCCGATCCGGGTAAACAGCCTAATCGAACTGGTATCTGCTGCCTCATCAGTGGCACCGGCCTGAAAGAGATAGTCAAAAGAAAGCAAATCTCCTCGACTATTGCGGTAATCACTCTCAACGGTGTGCTGTGTAAAACCGTTATCATACACATCAATATCAGTGGCGTATTTGAAGTTCATATTCTGCCAGGGGATCCAGGAGAGACGGAACTGCACATCGGAAAAAGGCTCATCAGAGGCCACGTCACGGAGGTCATAGTTCTGTTGCAACTTGATATACCCGTAATCCCGTTCATACTCCTGATCATTTCTCATCTCGGAGACAGAGAAAAAATTATTCACCCCGTAGGTCATTGTATTCTGGTCACCGATACTGTCAACAGAGTCAAATAGCGGCAGATTATCTTCATCTGAATCTGTTACATAGGTATAGCGAACAAAAGGTCGCAGGGTATGACTCCATGCTGAAACCTTCTTTCCATTGCCAGCAAAATCCCTGCGTAAGGTTGTTGCGATTTCCCCGTTCACATCGGCGAGGAGACGATTCTCGCTATCACTGTCCAGCCAGTCCTCGTCACCATTGTCATCAATCATATACATGGTGTCTCGAACACCGACACCGACGGTGGTCTCCAGATACTCACTCAGCATGGGAAGGGCAACTTTTAATTTAGGGTGAAGATCAATACGTTGCGCCTCCACGCCCACGTCACGTTTATAATAAACGTAATTGGCATCCCAGGAAAAATCCACATCTGTATCATACAAGGGAACCAAACCGCTGTATTTGACCTCTGGGAATTTCCACAGGGCTGTCGAGCCGTTGTCACCACTATATTCATGCAGGTCATCAATGCCTTTCAGGGTTGCCTCTAAAGAAGAGCCGTTGGACCAGGAACGAAGGGTGGTCAGCTTGTTTTCCCGCTCATAGGTGTTCCTGTCCTGTAATCCGCGTCCGAACTGATCAGAAAGCCGCTGATCGCTCACAGAGTACCCGGTAACCCCATTGCTGAATTCGTCTAAGTAGTCCTGATCAGAGACAAGATCAATATTCAGCCGAGTTGTCCATCCGCCGAATTTCTGATCCGCCTTTCCTCGTATCCAATAGCGATTCTGATTGGTATGGGTGTATCCTCCGTCGGCGTAATAGTCAGCATTATCTGGATTATCCATATCACTGAGATCGTCGTTCAGGAAATTCGTAATTATTGTACCCTTTGAATTCTGATCCAGCATGTAACGTGCTTCAGCCCCTACCATGAAGCCCCGTTCGGCAAGATAATGGGGATACAGCGTGAGGTCACTGCTCGGAGAAAGATTGATAAAAAGCGGCCACTCCAGGCTGAACCCATCCCGGTCCGACAGGGAAGCAGAAGGAAAGAGAAAACCTGTCTGACGGTTTCGCTTAGCAGGCAGCATCATAATAGGCGAGTACAGGACAGGCACCCCTTTGATTCGGAAGGTGGCATGTTTCAGAAAAGCATACCCTCCGTCGGTGATCTCGGCATCAGCGGCATGGAAGCTCCACGGAGGTTTTTCCCCGTCTTTCAGCTTACAGGTGATCAGCCAGCCGTCTTCAATATGATAGGTAAGTTCTCCGGTCTTCTCAATAACCCGCCCTTCAACACGCATATCCTTATACTGCCGGATAATAGTTGCATCGGTAAACGAGGCCGTTTCCCTGGTCAGATGAACAACACCCTCGCTGGCACTCACTTTATCCGGGCCAATATCAAGAAACACGTTGCCACGCAGTTTGACCGTCCCCAGGTCCATATCATACACCACCCAATCCGCCTTGATGGTGCTGATAACAGCGGAACTGACAACCTGTTCCTCATCCTGATCCGTATCTGCTTCAGCGGTTTCCCCTTGTTCCTCGGAATCCACAAAATTCGCATCCTGTAAGGTAGGAGCTTTTTTCGGAGAGATCAATGACGCTTCACCACCTTCCTTCGGGAGGGCGTCAGCGGCCTGGCTATCTTTGGTATCGTTGCTCTCGTCCGCTGGCGAAGTATCTTCACCAAGAAGATCGCCCCAATCTTTTTTGCCCTTTTTTTCTTGAGCAGACCCGGTTATATTTTCCATTTTTTTTAGGATAACATTGCCTTCTGCGATTACGCTGGCAGGGTCTTCAAATCTAGTCAGTTTATCAGCAGTGATTTCCCACTGCATCGCCTTGATAGCCTCTGCACGGGCATCTGTGGGATTAAACATGCAGAATGCGCTCAGAAAACAACCAGCCGTTATAAAGAGGAAAAAGGGGGTTCGGTAATGCACCTCGATACACTCCTGTAAATTTATTCGAAAGAGGAAGAAATAATTATGAAAATTCAAGGTTGTCATCTACACGAATTTACGCTTCCCACCTTCTCGTGTCAAGGAAAAAGGAGTAAGGGAACATCGGGACAGCTGAAACGCTCTGCAATATTTCAAACAAAAAAACAGATAAATTAGCCTTGCCAAAAACAATAAATTGTTTTATGACGAACGGTTATATTATACGTAGTTCAAGATAATACTCAGGTCCTGTATTCCGATCTTGTCTTTTCCGTTCTTCCGGTAGTATAATGCCCCATTAATATGATGCTTGGCAGCATCTGATGCACCCTATGCTTTTTCTATGAATCATATCTTCGGTCCGGTAAATTCCCGGCGACTCGGACGCTCTCTCGGAGTGGATCTTTTTCAGGACAAAATCTGCACCCTCAACTGCATATATTGCGAAGTCGGCGCCACAGTCCATTTGACCTGTGAACGAGCTGAGTATGCCCCGTTCCTGGACATCAAAACAGAAATAGACGCCTTTTGTCTGGATCAGGAGCGTGTTGCTGAGTTGGATTTCATCACAGTGACAGCTAGCGGTGAACCCACGCTGCATGCACATTTCGGAGAAATTATTACGCATCTGAAAAAAACCACAGCAAAGCCGATTGCTGTACTGACCAACGGGACAACCCTCACAGACCCTCAAGTTCGTCAGGAGATGTCTCTGGCCGACGTGGTGATTCCTTCGCTGGACTCGGCTCTGCCCACAGGCTTCAGAAAGATTGATCGTCCGGCAGCCTGCGTTAATCTTGAAGAGGTCATTGGAGGCCTGATTACCTTTTCCCATCAATATGACGGAAAAATATGGTTGGAGATCCTCTTTGCCAAAGGCATCAACGACTCTATTGAGGAAGTAGCGGCGCTCCGTCAGGCAGTCAAGCGGATGCGGCTTGATCGCATCCAGCTCAATACAGTTGCCCGCCCACCCCTGGAATCTTTTGCTCGCCCTTTAAACAAACAGAGCATGGCGGCCATTGCGCGCCAATTCCAGGAAGACAATCCCTTACGACCTGTTGACCTGCTGGCCTTTAAAGCAAGCCAAGATGACGAGTCGGAAGACCCGAAAAAGTTTTTTTTCAATCTTGATCGTGAAGCCGATAAACAGGCATTCACGGTTGAGCTTGTCGAGATGTTAAAACGGCGGCCATGTACGGCCGCTGATATCAATCGCACCTTTCATTTGGGAGGAGCGAAAAAGGTTGAGCTGCTGCTTGACGCCCTTGTACAGGATGGTCGCATACAAAAACGAGCCCATGGGGACAGCATCTATTATCAATAGATGCGCCTCCACATGTCCATCCCAAGGTGCTGCACCCCGAAAGCGGGGGCAGGAGCTTATATTGTTTATCTTAGAGTAGGAACAAGCACTATGACCAATGAAACGGAAAAAGAGACCAAAGAACAACTGAAAACAGAGAAAATTCGCAAGGTAAGCACCGGTGCCTGGTGGAAGAGTTTTAAGAAAAAAAAGGCTGAGAAAAATGATCGCGGCAATGATCAGCTACAACCGATAAAAGTCGAACCAGTAAAAGCAAAACAGGCAGAAGTCAAACCGGTAGAACCAAAACCGATAAAAGCCAGGCCAGTAAAGGCAAACCCGGTAGAAGCTAAATCGGTAGAACCGAAACCGACAAAGGCCAAACCAGTAGAAGCAAAACCGGTAACTCCCAAAAAACCGCGACCGGCCAAGAGTAAAAAGACCGATCAGGCTGAGAAAAAAGAGAACGTCGAGAACGTCGAGAACGCCGGGCAGGTTGAACAAACAGGGAAAAACGGGAAAACAACGCCGTCTCCTCGGAGTAAACAAAAGCGCCCGATCAAGCAGGCACCAGCCAAAGCAGCGCAACAAGCCAAAACAACGCAACAGGCCCCTCCGGCAAAGCCCCCTGTAAAGAAAACACAGGAAATCGCACCTGAGAAAATCGCAGCGGAGGAGACTGTCCCTGCTCGGCAGACAAAGCCGCAGACAACATCATCGGAACAGGCCGAGTCCACCGAGGTTCAGGAAGAAAAGAAAAAGCCCTCGCGCAGACCGCGCAGACGGGGAAAAAAACCGAGTCCTGCCCAACAGGAAACAGCAGAGGTCGTAGAAACAGGAGAAGCCAAGCAGGTACCTGAGGTGCAAGGGGTAGCACAAAAGGACGGTCAAAAGGACGACTCTCGGGAAGTCACCCAGAAAAGCAGGCCCTCGAAACCGAGAAATAATAACCGAAAAAAACAGAGCACCTCATCTGCCCCGACAACAAAAAGCGATTACTCCGAAGAAGATGATATCGTAGAGGACATTGAAGAGGAAAGCGGGCAGGAACCGAAGAAAAAACAAAAGATCCGGTTATTGATCAATGCGGAAGAGCCTGAAGAATGCCGTATCGCCCAGGTGGAAGACGGTCGCCTTGAATCGTTCCATGTCAATACAGTGGTGCGCGAGCGAACCAAGAATAATATCTATAAGGGTCGTATCGTCTCTATCGAGGCCAACCTACAGGCTGCCTTTGTGGAGATCGGCACAGGCCGTAACGGCTTCCTCCCCTTTACTGACATCCATCCGGAGTATTATCGGCAGGATATCAGCGAGCAGAGCCGCAAGCTGATCGACCAACAGCAGTGGAAAAAACTCAAGATCGAAGATGTGATCAAACGCGGTCAGGAAGTTCTCGTTCAGGTGGTCAAGGAGGTCACGGGCAATAAGGGTGCTAACATGACGACCTTTCTTTCCCTGCCGGGACGTTGCCTGGTGCTTATGCCGGGTAGCGACAGTGCGGGCATCTCCCGGAAGATTTCCGGGGAACAGCGGCGGAGTCGGTTACGCGAGATTATGTCCGACTTCAATATCCCCGAGGGCATCGGCTATATCGTCCGGACCGCCAGTGCTGAAATCACCAAGACCGCCCTGCAACAGGATTTGCACTACCTGACCGGGCTGTGGACGGAAATCAAAAAACGAGGCCAGACCTCTCAGACCCCGGCCTTGGTTTATGAGGATCAGGACACGGTCCATCGTTTCCTCCGGGACCATTTCACCCAGGACATCCAGGAAATCATTGTTGATACTGAGGATTCCTATAATCAGGTGGCAAAGTTCGTTGATATGCTCCCTGCTCGCCAGAAAAAGGTCCTGGTCAGGTTGCATCGGGGATCAAAGCCGATCTTCAATCAGAGTAATATTGAAGAACAGATCGAATCCATTTACCAACCCCAGGTGCAGCTGCCTTCGGGCGGTTCCATTGTGATTGATCCCACCGAGGCCTTGGTGGCCATTGATGTGAACTCCGGTCGGACCTCGCAGAAGGGTGATTTTGAAAAATCCATCTTTTTGGCCAATATGGAGGCTGGGGAAGAACTGGCCCGCCAGCTCCGCCTCCGGGATCTGGGCGGTTTGATTGTGGTGGATTTTATTGATATGCGCAGCAAGGGCAATATCAGAGAGGTGGAACGACAGGTCAAAAATGCGATGAAGCGAGATAAGGCTAAGGTTGATATCAGCCGGATCTCTCGCTTCGGCCTGATGCAAATCTCCCGCCAGAAAATGGGTGCGCCCATTGAAAAAGGCAGCTATCGCCGGTGCGAACATTGCGAAGGACGTGGGGTGGTCCGATCTGTGGAGACCTTGGCCCTCTATTATCTCCGTCGCATCCAGACCGGAGTAACGCGCAAGAAAATAAAACGGGTGGAGGCGAACCTGCCTCTTGAGGTCGGGCAATATCTTCTGAATAAGAAACGGGCCGAGCTCATGGAGCTGGAAAATAAACACCAGGTAAGCATCATCATTCTTCCTAATCCGGAGATGAAACCGAGCGAGAATAATATTCGTTTTCTTTCCTGAGGGATTAAGGCCGAATAAAAAAGGGCGATCACAAGGATCGCCCCTTTACTGAGCTGTTTTTTATTTTTGTTCTCAGAGGTTACGTGTCAATGAGCACTAAATTCTTTGTCAATCCGTTCAGCCAGAAAAATTTTCAAAAGTGATTGATAAGGAACATCTCTTTTATTGGCCAACAGCTTAAGATCATCCAACATTGATTTAGGCAAACGTAGCGATATTTTTTTAACAGAAGGTTTCAAGTTCGGAAGAGTAACTCTTTTTGCCGTGCTCCAGTCAACAAAATCGGTTGAATCATGGTTATCCCAAAAGGCCTTTTCTTCATCCTCATTCTTGAACTCAGGTATTTTTTTCAGCGGATTCATAAATCCTCCTTTCTTTACGGCTCATATCTCTTGCCGAAATTACACGAATAAGGTTCTTCCTTACAGTAAAGGCGATAAAAAGGCGTCGCTCCTTATCTGTTTTACCAAGCGCACAGAATCGTTTTTCCGTCTCTGAATGCAAAATAGCGTCCTGAACCAGTAAGGGCTGATTGAAAAATATCTGCTCACACTCTGAAGAAGTAACCTTGTGCTTAATTCGGTTTTTATTGATATTTCCCTTGTCCCAGTCAAAGCCGGTACATTGATGCAGTATTTCGTTATATACGTCTTCCATGCTTTATATGTATATCCTCATGATATACATTCTGTCAAGAACAAAACTGGTGACCGCTAACGTGTTGTCTCTTATTTACTCATTTACTCATTCTGCTGCTTCATGTTACCCCAAAAAAGAAAAACGCCCACTGTTTCCTCTTGAAATTTCCGAAAACATGCTATAGTTGTTTGTATTTTCCTCTCCAAAGAGAGGGCACTCAATCTTTGACAGGAACAGCACAAAAAAAACCGGCGTTGCAGCGCCGGGAAGGCTACTATGGAATACATATGGAATGGCTGACAGTTTGGGGAATAGGACAGGCGACCCTGCTCTTTTCCCGGCCCATCCTTGAGGTCATTGCAAAAGACGTTGCCAAGGATGCGGCCAAGAGCTATGTGGGCAAATGCTTTCAAAGCGTCTTTTCGGTTATCCACCAAGAACCGTTGACCAAGGCAACAGGGCGAGCCCTGAAAGAGCTGCTGGAGCTGATCGAAAGCGAGCTTATTCGGGCCGATGTTGAAGACGACCAACTACCCGGTTGGACCGAGGATGTGCAGAATTTTATCGAGATGGAAGAAGTCCGCCAAGCCATTGCGGATCTCTTTCTCAAGCCCGGCTACACCCCTGATCCGGGGGCCTTTTCCCTTGGCTGGAACCAGCTCCAAGGCACACATTCCCTGCCTGATTTCAACTGGAAGTACATCACCAAGCGCTTTGCTGCCAAGGCGGAGGAGATTCGGAACTCCTCCCCTGACCTCCGGGAGACCTTTGACTCCCTTGCCAAGGCCCAGGATTCCACAGCATTGCGGGAACTGGCTGGCCTGCCGCCTGATTTCAATTTAGAAACCTACCGCGAGGCCCTAGTTGAGCGCTACGGCAACCTGGATTTTGCCAGCTTGGACACCACCGGGCCGTACTATAATAATGTGCGACTCTGGAGCGTGTTTGTACCCCAATCGGTGCGGGAATGTCATGAATATGACCCGCAACTGCTGGAAGTACCCAAGGAACATCTGCAACGATTAGCCGAAGCAGGTGAACTGGATACGGAACAGCTGGTCGAGTCTGAAAAGCTGCACGATGAGCGACGGCGGGCCTATGTCAATCAGCCGCCGCGACCGGTGCTCGAAGTAGTAAACGATACCACAACCAATGGCCTGGAACGCCTTGTCATTCTGGGCGATCCCGGTTCAGGGAAATCCTGCCTGCTCCAATATCTGGCTTTGGAATGGGCCAAGATAGCCGATCCCAACCAACGCTACACCGCCCCCTTACCGCTGCTCATCGAGTTGCGGGCCTATAATCGCTGGCAATGTCCCAGCAGCAAAGGATTCCTTAAATATCTGCACGAGGCCTCGACCTGGCATCGGCTCAATCAGCAAACCCTGCATCATCTCCTTGATCAGTCCAACCGCGTTGTCCTGCTACTGGACGGCCTGGACGAGGTTTTTGATCCTGTAGAGCGCGAGCAGGTGGTCAACGATATCCATCGCTTCAGCAACGATCATAAGCAGGTCCGCATTCTGGTAAACTCGCGGGTAGTCGGGTATAAGCCCAAACGCTTACGTGATGCCGAGTTCCGTCATTTCATGCTCCAGGATCTGGATGAGGAGCAGATCAGCCATTTTCTCGATAAATGGCATAGGGTCACCTTTGATAAGGCGGAGGAAGGGGAAACCAAGCGGGCGCGGTTGGACAAGGCTATCAAAAACTCCAAATCCATTGGCCAGCTGGCAGGCAATCCCCTGTTGCTGACCATGATGGCTATCCTGAATCGGAACCAGAAGCTGCCTGACGACCGGGTTGATCTCTACCAGCAATGCTCCCGCCTGCTCCTGCACCAGTGGGATACCGAGCGGGCTCTGGGGGATTTTCCCGGCCTGAGTGAGGAAATAGGTCTGCGGGAAAAAACTACGATCCTGCGGACTGTAGCCTATGCCATGCAGACGCACTTGTCTGATAATTCACGGGCAAACTATATCGATAGCGAGGCGCTGGAAAAACTGATCGAAGGGTACCTGTGTAACGAGTTACGCTTTGAGCAGGCGCGGGCTGTGGCTCGGAGACTGGTCGAGCAGTTGCGGCAACGTAATTTCATCCTCTGCTACCTGGGCGGGGACAGCTACGCCTTTGTCCATCGTACCTTTCTGGAATATTTTTGTGCTGCTGAGATTGTTCATCGGTTCAATGTTGCCAAGACCCTGGATATAGACGGGCTGATTGCCCTGTTTGATAAACACTGCCGTGATGATGATTGGCGCGAGGTGTTGCGCTTGATCTGTGGGCAGATTGATGAAAAATTTGTGGGGAGAATTGTTGAGCATTTGGCTACTCGGACGGATTTGGATAAATGGGATAAAAAAACGCCTATCCCGGAATTACCGTTAGCGATTTGGTGCTTAAGTGAGGTTCGCAACATTGGCAAGCTGGATGATTCTACAGCAACCATTGTCAAACGTTTGTATGAAATTATTAACAATAGAAAATTTGGTGGTGGATTAGCATTTCACTTTTTGCGAGATACTGTTGGGGAGGCGTGCAGACAACTAGGGATGGTATTAAGGGAAGCACGCCATCTAACCGGTGTTGATGATTTTGATCCGACAAAGCTTGACGGCTTATGCGCCGTTTTGTGGGTTCAATGTATTCTCGCGATGGACGGCGACCGCGAGTTGATCGAATCCTATCTCCAATCGGATCATTTTTTTCTATCTGCTGGTGCCGTCCGCACACTTGCCGCTTTGTGGCCTGACAATAATTCAAGAAAATCAATATGTAATGTTTCCAAATTCCACAAAATGTCACATCCACGCGATATAGCATTGCGTGAGTTAGCCTACAAATGGCCGGATAAAACAACGCGTGAACTGCTCATCGAACGGGCCGTCCAGGATGAACACGAGTATCCCCGCAGCACTGCGCTTGAGATGTTAGCCGAGAAGTGGTCGGACGAAACCACACGCCAACTGATCACCGAGCGGGCTGTGCAGGATGAAGACGGCGGTCCACGCAGCACCGCGCTTCGAACGTTGGTCGAGAAATGGCCGGACGAGACCACACGCCAACTGATCGAACAGCAAGCCGAACAGGATGAGGACGAAGATGTCCGCAAAACTGCGCATCGACTGCTGAAAAAACACTGGCCAGCTCACAAAGAAAAATTAACTAATGAGAGTTAGCCAGTTACAAAAACATGGCTAACGCAGAACATATATTCCAAACTTTACACCCATGAAACTCAACATCCCAAAAAACATAGCCGACATCATCCCCTATCCCCCAGGCAAACCCCTGGAGGAACTGGAACGCGAATACGGCATCAAAGACTCCATCAAGCTGGCCTCCAACGAAAACCCCTGGGGACCTTCCCCCAAGGCGGTCGCGGCGGCCCAGGAAACCCTGAGCGGACTGCATCGTTACCCGGACGGCTCAAGCTATCACCTTACCAATGCCCTGGCAGAGTGGACAGGCGCGGCCCCGGAAGAAATCATCCTCGGCAACGGCTCCAATGAGGTGATTGAATTCCTGGTCAAGGCCTTTGTCCGCTCCGGCGACGAGGTGGTCACCAGCCATCCCTCCTTTCTCATGTACCAGAAATTCGTCCAGGTACGCGGCGGCACCAACGTGGTTATCCCACTCCAGGAGATGGAGCATGACCTGGAGGCCATTGCCGCAGCCGTGACCAAGCGCACCAAACTCATCTTTCTGGACAACCCCAATAATCCCTGCGCCACCCTAGTCAGCAAAGAGGACTTTGCCGCCTTCCTCCGTAAGCTGCCCGAGGAAGTGGTTGTGGTCCTTGATGAGGCCTATATCGACTTTGTCGAGCCGGAACAACGGATTGATGTCCTTTCCCTGATCCGGCATCCCGAGGGCATCCCGGCAGTGGTTACCCTGCGCACCTTTTCCAAGGCCTTTGGTCTTTCCGGCCTGCGGGTGGGCTTCGGCATCATGCATGCAGACATCGCCTCCCTGCTCCATCGGGTCCGCCAGCCCTTTAACATCAACCTGCCTGCCCAGGCAGGGGCCTTGGCCGCCCTGAGCGATATTGAGCATTACGAAAAGACCATCAACGGCACTGCTGCGGGTCGAGAATGGCTCTCCGAGCAGGTCCACGCCTTAGGCTGCGTGCCCTACCCCTCCTGCACCAATTTCTTTCTCATTGATGTGCAGGGCGATGCCACGGCCCTCTACGAGGCTATGCTTTATAAGGGCGTGATTGTCCGCTCCATGAAGGCCTACGGCTATCCCTATTTCATCCGCATCACCATCGGCACAGAGCAAGAGAATCAACGTTTTGTCACGGCATTGCAGAATTGTCTCCAGGAGCTGGGTTATGTCTGAACAGGAAAGGCAGGAGAGCAACGCTACGGCGGAAAAATTGCGGGTCGTCACCATTGACGGTCCTTCCGGGGTCGGTAAATCCACAGTCAGTCGCACGGTGGCAGCAAGGCTGGGTTTTACCTATATGGATACCGGAGCCATGTACCGGGCCGTGGCCTATGCCTGCGCAAAAGCCGGGATCAGCGCGGACAATGCCGATCAGCAGGATGCCCTGGCCCTGCTGCTTGCTAAACTTGATCTTCGGCTCCTCCCCCCTGCCCAGGAGGACGGTGAAGTACGGGTCTTTTTAGGGGATGAGGAGGTCAGTGCGGCGATCCGGTTGCCCGAGATGAGCATGGCCGCTTCCAGAGTCTCTGCTGTTCCGGCAGTGCGGGCCCGTCTGACCGTCATGCAGCAGGAAATGGGACAGGCCGGAGGCCTGGTGGCTGACGGCAGGGATACCGGCACCATTGTTTTCCCACAGGCGGCCTGGAAATTCTACCTTGATGCTGCCCCAGAAGAACGGTGCAGACGCCGGGTGGCCCAGCTCCGGGAACAAGGCCAGGAAGTCGATGAGCAGGAGACCCTGGCTCAGATTATGGAGCGCGACCGCAATGATCAGGAACGGACCATTGCCCCGTTGGTCATGGCTGAAGATGCGGTCCTGGTTGATTCCTCCCGCCTGAATGCGGAAGAGGTTGTGACCCGGATGCTTGAGATTGTATCGGTTACTTGAAATGATGACTCTACAATTATAGACGGGATCACATCGTTATGCTTAAAAAACTCGACATTAAACATTTTACGGTTTTTCAAGATACCAGCTTCAATTTCGTCAAAGGCCTTAATGTAGTTATTGGCGAAAACGGCTTAGGGAAAACGCATATTCTTAAGCTGGCTTATTCCATTTTAGCTGCCAGTGCCGAAGCGGGAAAAAAATTCAAACATGACGCCCCTACAAAAAGCACCTTACAAGGCAGGCTGGCCGACAAATTAAATCATGTTTTCAGGCCTGAAAGGCTGGGACGATTAGTACAACGAAGACAAGGACACGAACGTTGCACTATCAATGCTCAATTTAAAGAAACATCATTGAATACAACAGTCAGCTTTGCCTCTCAAAGTAAATCAGAAGTCAAAGTGGACCTTTTGCCGGAAGCCTGGGCAGAAAAACCGCCTGTCTATCTGCCGACAAGAGAATTGTTAACTTTATACCCCAATTTTATATCTGTTTATGAAAATCATTATCTTGAATTTGAAGAAACATATAGGGATACCTGCCTATTATTAGGTGCCCCCCCTCTTCGAGGACCAAGAGAAAAAAGAATTTCCAACCTATTGACTCCTATAGAAAAAGTTATGGGAGGCAAGGTCTCTTTAGATAAAAACGGTCGGTTCTATTTGTACATACCAGGCCGAGGAAAAATGGAAATCCAGCTGGTTGCCGAAGGATTACGAAAAATCGGCATGGTAACAAGCCTGATAGCTACCGGTTCCTTACTTGATAAAGGTTATCTCTTCTGGGATGAACCGGAAACAAACCTTAATCCTCGATTAATCAAACTGGTTGCTGAGATTATTTTTCGTTTATGCAAAAATGGTATTCAGGTCTTTATCGCAACGCATAGTTTATTTCTCTTGAGGGAGCTTGACATCCTCTCCCAAAAAGATGAATTTAACACAACGAAAACAAAGTTTTTTGCTTTGGATCGTTCAGATAATGGAATTGCTCTGCAACAAGGGGAAAGTATAGATGCCATTGACCCTATCGCCACCTTGGATGAATCTTTAATGCAGTCTGATCGCTATTTGGCAGAGGTGTAAACATGCCGGAAATCAAAGAAGGCAAACTCACCTTCATTTTTCCACCTGATTGGAACCTAAGCAAATATGACGATTGGGTGTTCTATAGAAAACAATTTTTACGATTGGCAAACCCAAAGGCAGTTGATATCCTTGCGATAGATTCTCATAACCAGCAGGCGTGGCTCATTGAAGTAAAGGATTACAGAGAGCACCCGAGAACAAAATCAATAGACTTACCGATGGAAATTGCCGTTAAGATGCGTGATTCATTAGCCGGTCTTACCTGCGCCGCAATGAACGCCAACGACACGGATGAAAAACAATTGGCTCATGATGCTATCACAGCAGGCCGTCTTCGTGTCGTCCTCCATTTGGAACAGCCCCTCAAGCATTCAAAACTTTTTCCGCGAGCCATTGACCCCGCTGACATAACACAAAAATTAAGAAGATTGGTCAAAGCGATTGATCCCCATCCCTTGGTTATAGAAAAAGTAACCTGCTTGAACAGGGTACCGTGGTCTGTTCTATAATTTTCCCAAAGGCCCCGCTGGCCATGGCTGAAGATGCGGTCCTGGTTGATTCCTCCCGCCTGAATGCGGAAGAGGTTGTGACCCGGATGCTTGAGATTGTTTTGTCACGCTGAGCATCCTGGTTGTATGTTGAGCAATACGCCATAGCTAAAAATATTTCTTTCGATACAGGAGAGTAGGGGCAGGCCCCTGTGCCTGCCCGTTTATATACTGCACAGGCTGTTCAGGGCGAACACAGGGATTCCGCCCTTACGGCACGACCCTATACAAGGAGAAGGACGCCATGACCATCCCAATTCCTGAGAATGAATCGAACCGGCTCAAGGCCCTGAAGCGGTATGATATTCTTGATACAACGCCGGAGCAGGCATTTGACGATCTTACCCTGCTCGCCTCCTTTATCTGTGAAACTCCTATTGCCCTTATCACCCTGCTTGATGAAACCCGCCAGTGGTTTAAATCCAAACAGGGGATAATGGTCCCTGAAACCTCGCGGGACGTAGCCTTTTGCAATCATGCCATCATCCAACCGGAGATGCTCATCATCCGGGATGCGCTCAATGACGAGCGCTTTGCCACCAATCCCCTCGTCACGAGGGACCCCAATATCAGATTTTATGCTGGCTCGCAATTGGTCACCCCTGACGGCTATCCACTGGGCACCCTTTGTGTGATCGACCGAAAGCCGCGTGAGTTAAGCCCTGAGCAACTCCGTGCCCTCCAGGGATTAGCTCGTCAGGTGATCTCGCAACTTGAGCTGCGCCGCTTCTCTTGTGAATTACAGCGGGCCAACAAAAAACAAGAAGCCCTGATTGCTGAGCTGCAAGAGGCCCTCAGTCGTATTGAAACCCTGGAAGGCATGATCCCCATCTGTGCCCACTGTAAAAAGATCCGCGATGACCAAGGCTACTGGCATCAGGTCGAGGTCTACATTGGTCAGCTCTCAACGGCTGATTTTGATTTCACCCATGGGATTTGCCCCGACTGTATGCAGAATTTCTATCCAGAGTTTTGCAAATCGGATGACCAGGCCTGAGCAGACAGTGCAAGCTTGAGCGATAGGCGACATACCTCCCTTTCACAACATTCACGTTCCGTAAGATTATGTACAATAAACGTAAAAAACTCCTTTTCCTCTTCCCTCTCTTTCTCCTCCTTTCTGCCTGCACAACGACACTCCCGCCAGCCCATCCACCAGGCGATAATTTTCTCCTCTACATTGTTGAGGATGGCGAGACACTCCTCCGTCAGTACGCACCGGTTTTTGCCATAGAGGATGCCCAGGAGAGCTCTAATAGAATTGGCACGCCCAGCGCACGACTCAGCTCATATAAGCAAGAGCTCATTGCCATAGATCCAGAAAAGACCACGGTCTATGCCAGAAAAGATCAGTTTACAACAGAGAAGGGCAGCTACACCAACCTGATCTACCGCATTCATTTTGAGGAGGTACCCGGCGGCTTCTTTCCTTATTACCTGGGAGAGGGGAAAAACGTCGGCCTCCTGTTCATCATCACCCTCAACAGCCGCAATGAGCCCATACTGTACACCTCAGTCCATACCTGCGGCTGTTACCTCGCCTTTGTCCCGACCTCGTACACGCCCCCGGATATCCTCCCGGACGACTGGAAAAAAGAGCGGCAGTCTGTCTATTCTGAAAGCCTGCCCGGCCTGCTTGATCACAGGAGTGACTCTCCAGAACAGGATAAGGTGGTCTTCGTCATCAGAGGTGGCACCCACCGGGTCAAAGACATCTGGTTGGCTGACTCCGGCTTTTTACCAAGCTACAAGAAAATCGCCGCAGATCTTCAGCCCTTTACTGCCCTGGAAGCGCTCCCTGTGGAAGATAAATGGGCAACCTCGTTTTATGAGACCTCCGGTCCGAGAAAAGGCTACGTAAAAGGGAGTTATAAGTCACGGGAAAGGTTGTATATGAGTTGGTGGGCCTTTGATTGGCGGATTGGTGAGGATAAGAAGCTGGGGAAGGATAAAGGGGACGGGGTTACCTTCTATACCAGTCTGAAACCGTGGGCCAGGGATGCTTCGGATTTGCGGGATTTCGTGACCTTTGCAGAGTATTGGGGTTGGAATTTCTAAGACGAGCATACCTGATAAGGAGGACATGATCATGTCGCTATTGAGCTATCTTTTTGGTGGGAAGACCCCCTTGCCCGAGGCAAAGCAGAGGGAACTGGCAGCCTCGCTTCTCCAGGAGGCACGCGCACTTGCAGCGAATAAGCCCAAAAAGGCGCTTTCCCTGCTCCGGCATAAAAGTAAACCCGCCTATGATGTGCTGCGCATCGGAGGGTCGCTCCATGACGAATTTCGCAGCTTGGTCGTGCGGATACGGTCAAGACGGGAGCAATGCCCATTCCTCCCCTCCACTGCGGTGGAGGTGATTTGCTGGGATACCTGGCAGCATCCAATGCTCCGCGACATCGCTGATCGTGCCCGAGAAACAGAGGCCGAGGTCTTGTATATGACGCCAACGCCCAAACGGAATCCCCGAGATGCGATGGCCGAGCTTGAGGCCTTGCAGATGCTTTACGATCCAGAGGTGGGCGTGATGACCATCGGCGAAGAAGGGGTGTTCTTGCGCTGTTCTCTGATTTTGGCAGCGGCAGGTAACCTGCCGGATGATGCTGAGGAAATCATTCAGGATATGTTGGATCAGGCCAAGGTTCAGGGGCTGAAGGTTGGGTGGGTTACGGTGTGAGTGCAGGGTGACTTTTGGTAGAAATGTTCTTTATCTATCTTTCAGTACAGTTGTGGCCGGATATCAGGTAGTTTCGACTTGCTTTTCCTTGGGGTGGTGGTAATGTCTTGTTGTCGCGAGAAGATGAGAATTTGATAACCGGGAAAACAACTCCAGCTATAGGGTGATATCCTATATTGTTTTTAGGTTATCCATACTGTTAGAAAAACAAATAGGAACACTTATGGTATCCCCACGATTAGTTGCAAAAATAGAAACAGAAGAGCCGACTCTTAGCTTGGCTGTTTTAATTGATGCTGATAATGCTCAGGCCGCTGTGATCGAAGGTCTACTTGCAGAAATTGCTAGATTTGGCGAAGCCACCGTAAAACGCATCTACGGTGACTTCACAGCACCAACAAGTGCATCATGGAAAAAAGTTCTACAAAAATATGCCATTAAACCAATCCAGCAATTTGCCTACACAACCGGAAAAAACGCAACCGACAGTACAATGATTATTGATGCAATGGATTTGCTTTACACTCGTAAATTCAATGGTTTCTGCCTGATTACAAGCGATAGTGATTTCACTGGCCTAGCTATGAGAATACGCGAAGAAGGTCTAACTGTTCTTGGTTTTGGTGAAAAGAAAACTCCAATGGCTTTCCGTAACGCCTGCCATAAATTTATATTTACAGAAGTGCTTCGACCTACCCAAGAAGATGAACAAAACGACTCCCCCAAGCTAAGTGAAAAGCATAAAAAAACCCCAGAACCTCAAACCTCTTCTTCGACACCTACTTCAAACAACATATTTCCTGAAAAATTCATTCTCACAGCACTTGATCAATCAACAGATGATACTGGTTGGGCACAACTCGGAACATTTGGTAGCTACCTAACTAAATTGCAACCCGATTTTGACTCAAGACTTTATGGTTACAAAAAACTCTCTGATTTGGTTAAGGCCAAAAAAACTCTCTTTCAAACTGAAGAAAGAGAAGCACCAAGTGGAAATCAAAAAATTCTTTATGTCAGGGCAAAATAAACATCAACATTTCCAACAATACAATCAAGAACGACGCGCGAGCACGGCAGCTTTATCGGCTTCGTCAAACTTAATACACTCGAAACTTCAAGATCTAAATCTCGGACGTTATGCGCTATTAAGCACAGCAAAATCAAAAAATGTATGTTTTCCATGCCCCCTTCCTGCTTTTCCCGAATACTACGGTGACTCAATGACACAAATCGATCAATTTGAAAGTGTATTCCGGGCAGCGGCACACGATGCCTTTGAGTACGAGGTCGTCGCATTTAAACGCGTGCTGTTCGTTACCGATGGCAATGCCGAACAGAGCAAGGCTTTTGCCCAGCAGACGCTTGACTATGCGACCAAT
>CBFDDU010000054.1:0-20409 GCA_965603655.1 uncultured Candidatus Electrothrix sp.
CCGACCACCCGCAGCTCGAGGTGTACAACGAGTCCAAGCACGGTATCGCTTTCCGGGCCAATAGAGACAAGATGAATATCGATTCTCCGAAATGGATAGCCGGTGAAGATTACTCGGCTGCGCCGACCTGCGCCACCTGTCACATGTCTGCGACCAAAGATCTGGATATCAACCATAACGTCGGCCTGCGCATCAAGTGGAACAACCGACCGCCGATCTCCAAACTGTCGCATACCACAGACAAACGCTGGAAGCTGGAATCTGCCAAAATCACTGGTGATCAACGCCGCAAGACCATGGAAAAAGTCTGTATCGCATGTCATAATAAAAACTTTACAGACAACTTCTTTGTACAGTATGAAGCTCTGATGGATCTCTATCATGATAAATTCGCCAAACCCGGTATAAAACTGTACAATAAAGCAACGGAAGTGATCAAGGTGCTCAAAGGCAAAAAGTATGCCAAGTTTTCTCAGCTCATTGATTTCACATGGTTTGAGATCTGGCATCATGAAGGTCGTCGGGCACGTCATGCAGCATCCATGATGGCACCTGACTACACCCATTGGCACGGCACCTATGAAGTTGCCAAGCACTGGTACGGCAAGTACATCCCGGAACTGGAAGAAGTCATTGAAGCGGGCAAGCACAGCGGCAATAAAGAAGCTGAGAAATTGGCCGGTGAGCTTGAAAAAATGCTCGAAGATGTGAGGACTAGCGAGAACCATAAATGGTCCATCGGACAGGAAAACGAAGCTGACAAGAAATTACGGCTTGAGCGTGCAAAAGAATACGACGCTGGCTACGCCAACTAAGCACTGGAGAGCAGTAGCATAACAGTAAACCAAGAAACCCGGACGCTTGATTGTCCGCTAGGCCGCACAAGAAATATTTCCTGTGCGGCCTTTTTTTTAGGAAACGCCCCTGATATAGATCATCATCCTTCCCTACCGCACCGTACCAACCATTAACCTTTCCCGTTAACCTTGATAGCCAGCAAAAAAATACTTTTGCAACATTGACAAAGTCCGGGGAATACTTACCTTCTTAACTAAGAGGCAAATGCTGCAAAAAGAGAAAAACAGGGGCGAACAACTGCACAATGCAATTCAACAAAGGAGGGAAGCTATGAGTTTGTCAATATGGGATCCTTTTCGGGAAATGGAAGCGTTGTTGGACAGATACAGCAAATCAGGAACACCATCAGGAGAGGACGGAAAACCTGAGGGCGGTGGCTGGATGCCGGTGGTCGATATTGAGGAGGCGGAAGGTACCTTTATCGTCCATGCCGAATTACCCGGCGTTGAAAAAGATGATGTACAGGTGAGCATTGAGAACGGTGTTCTGATGATCAAGGGGGAGAAAAAAACCAGATCCGAGGATACAAAACGTCATCGGGTTGAATGTGTCTACGGCTCCTTTATGCGGAGTTTCACCCTGCCTCAGGATGTGGACGTGGAAAAGGTGGAGGCGGCATACAAAAACGGCATCCTCAGCCTGACCATTCCCAAACAGGAACAGGCGAAACCGAAACAGATTGAGGTGAAGGTACAGTAACCGGCATCGCCTTTTTGTACTCCTGAAACATTCAGCCGCCCTGAAAAAGCACTTGTTATCCCGCATCCGCTTTTTCAGGGCATTTTTTTGTTATCAGATTAACCACCAACCGAATGAGTAGATCTTTCTGCTCCGCCAGCTGCTGCCGGTGCAGGGTATACCCCTGAACCAGATGCTGCTTCAGCACAGTCGTAGCCCAGGTACGGAATTGGGTACCGCGTTTGGATTTCACCCGATAACCGACAGAGATGATGACATCGAGATTGTAAAACGTCGTTGTATACTGTTTTCCGTCCGAAGCAGTTGTCCGGAATTTCCAGACAACTGCTTTTTCCTCCAATTCTTCTTCCCAGAATATATTGCGGATACGTCCGGAAACAGTACGTTTATTCCGTTCAAACAAATTCGCCATCTGGCCCTACGACAGCCAAACCGTCTCATCAACAAGCTGGACATCAAGCGAGAAAGAACCGTCCTCGGTCCGGTACAAAATAAGCTCACCTTGAGGAAATGTCATGTTCTGCTCCTGTGGTTGTGCTCCTCAAACAAAGACGGCATCCTCAAACTAAACCGTTTGTTATAGAGCACGGAACCGGAAATCTACTGCTTCAGCTCCAAAATGGTTTTAATGTAGTTATAATCTGAAATAACCGTCCATTGCCGGGCCTTTTTCATAAATGCCCGCTGCGAGGCCAGAATTTCCTTGAACAGAGGGTTCTCAACAGCATAGCTCTCCAGCACCTCATCCGTGGCCTTTTTCATGGCCTTGAGTACCGGCAGGGGAAAGGTCTTGACCTTGATATCAGGGTACTCGGTCTTCATCTTGTCCCAGGCTTCAGCGCTTTCCGCAAAATTCTCATAATACATATCAGCGGAGGCCGCCTTCATGGCTGTTTGCAAAATAGCCTGGAACTCGGGCGAGAGCTTTCCATAGGCCCGCTTATTGATGAGGAACTGCATCTCCGAGGCAGGCTCATGCCAGCCCGTGTAATAATACGGGGCCACCTTGTGAAAACCCATCCTGATATCCATACCCGGTCCCACCCACTCCAGGGCATCAATGGTGCCGCGATCCAGGGAGGTGTACAGCTCACCAGCAGGAATATTGGTCACATTAACGCCCAGTTTGGCAAAGACCTCACCGGCCAGACCGGGAATCCGCATCTTCAGGCCCTTCAGGTCATCCAGTGAATTAATCTCCTTTTTAAACCAGCCGCCCATCTGCACCCCCGTATTACCGCCCGGATAGCAAAGCACCTTGAAGCGGTCATAGACCTGCTGCATGTACTTCATGCCGTCCCCGTAATAGAACCAGGCATACTGCTCAGCCGTGGTCATGCCGAAAGGAAGGGTTGTAAAAAAAATGGTATTAATATCCTTGCCCTTCCAGTAATAGGAACCGCTATGGCCCATCTGATACTGTCCGCCCTTGACCATATCTAGCACTGCCAGCGGGGCCTTATGTTTTTCCTTACCTTCCACCCGGATGATAAATTTCCCGCCGCTCATCTCCTCGACCATCTTGGCCACCTGGGCAGGCGGCGAGGCCAGCGGGGTCAGGGTTGAAGGCCAGGTCTCAGCCAGTTTCCATTTTACGGTTTTGGCAGCTAGGGCCGGATGGTTTGAGAGAGCGCTGAGTAGAATAACTGCAAGAGCTGTTTTTACGATGCATTTCATAGAATCTCCTAATTACTTTTCTGTACATAAGGCATAGGGGGGGATACAGGGACACTGGCCTAGCAAGATGGCGGAATAGTCATACCCCCTGCCCTTTTTACCATGGTGTCATTTTGTCGAACTGACTACTTCTTCAGTATTTTATCAAAAAAATCTACCCAATCAGGGTCACCTTTCTGACCTCTCCGTTTGCGCTGCTTGGCTTTTCCGCTGCACCAATCAAAACCCTTGGTTCCTCCATCATAGCGAACCGCCAGCCCCTTTTTAATCAAAATATCTGCCACATCCTTTTTATCCGCCTGAACATCAGCGACAATGCGAAAATATTTTCCACGCTGAACGTTTTTTAACTTAATATTTCGCGCTTTACTCATAATTTTATGCACAATTTTCTTGGCGTCACGGGCCAGTTCTTTCTCCTGGGAACACTTCCCTTTGATCTCTGGAGTATCAATCCCGGCTACCCGGACGGAAATATTATCTCCAAAGAGCGGGTGCTGACCTTTCAGATCCACGGTGATGGTATCGCCGTCATAATTTTTAACAAAGCGAACTCCGGTAAAGGTTCCGTATGATTTTTTCTTTTTTGCGGCAACAGCCTCTGTTCCCTGAACGAGAAAAACGACGAAACAAAGAGTGATAAGAGCAAGGCGGAAGGGGGACGTTTTCATGGGCCACACCAGAGTTGAAGTTGATCAGTTCATCGCTGTAATGGATTGAATGGATTGTGAAGGGCTTGATTATGTGGAAATTTGACCGAGTTCCTTGGCGAGCCGGACCGCCGCAACTGTTTTGGCCACATCATGCACCCGCAGAATATCCGCACCCTGCTGGACGCAGAGGGCCGAAATAATTGCGCTCGGGCAATCCCGTTGTGCAACCGGAGTACCGAGCAGCTTCTCTAAAAAAGACTTGCGGGAATGGCCGATAAGGACTGGAAAGCCAAGCTGTTTAAAAGCTGCAACATTACGCAGGATCGCAAGATTATGAGCAAGGGTCTTGCCGAAACCGATGCCGGGATCAAGAATAATTCGCTGTTTGGCAATCCCTTGGCTCTCCATCCAGCTTGTCCGCTCGTGAAAAAAAACACAAATCTCAACAACAACATCCTCATATTGGGGAGCAAGCTGCATATCCTCGGGCGTTCCCTGCATGTGCATAATAATGATCGGGGCCTGACTCTCACGCACTACGGTGATCATCTCAGGGTCATATTGCAAGGCTGAGATATCGTTAATGAGCGTGGCTCCCTGCGCAAGGGCCGCAGCCGCTACCACAGCTTTGGTGGTATCAATAGAGATGGGAATCGCAGCAGACAACGCTCGGACCGCCTGAATTGCTGGGATGACCCGGTCCAGCTCTTCCTGCTCAGTCACGGGCTCGGCAAAGGGACGAGTGGATTCGCCACCGATGTCGATTATATCCACGCCGTCTGCAAGCATTATTTTTACCTGCTCGGTAACAGCCTGCTCGCCGGTGAATTTTCCACCATCGGAAAAGGAATCTGGGGTTACATTCAGGATTCCCATAACCTGTGTCGTATTCATACCGCTCTCCTCATTAATTCTCATAAACAAGCACTCCGGTAGGAGTTTTTTCCTCCAATAGCCCCCCATCTCGCCCCCAAGGGGCGAGATGGGGGGGGCGAAACTTTCATATAAAAAAAAGGCACAGGAAAATCCTGTGCCTTCATTATTGCTCTGCTTACTGTACGTAATGTACGGGAAGACGCAGCTCCCACCCCTTAAAGGGAGGCTGTTTATGCCTTTGCAACCGTTTCTTCCACACCTTCCTGCTCAGCACCCTCTCCCGCAGTAACAGCGGCAGCGGCAGCGGGTGCGGGTGCGGCGGCTTCTGCCTCATCCTTCAGCTCTTTCATAATGCGATCAATGTCTTCAAGAGTGATGGTTTCCTTCTCCAGCAACTCGTCAGCAACCGCTTTCAGGATATCAATATTTTCTTCCAGCAATGTCGTGGTGACAGAGATGGCATCCAAAATAATCCCTTTCACCACCTCATCAATTTTACGGGCTGTGTCCTCGCTGTAGTCACGATGCTGCGTTATTTCCCGACCAAGAAAGATCTGCTCTTCCTTTTTACCGTAGGCTAAAGGGCCCAGCTCATCGCTCATACCCCATTCACAGACCATCTTGCGGGCCAGTTCACTCGCCCGTTCAATATCATTGCCAGCACCAGTAGTGATCTCGCCGAAAGCAACCTTTTCCGCCACCCAACCGCCGTACAGAATGGCGATATTATTCAGGAGGAACTGCTTGGAATGGGTATATTTCTCATTAATAGGCAGCTGCATGGTCAGACCGAGCGCCCTGCCACGTGGGATAATTGTCACTTTATGGATGGGATCTGTTCCCGGCAGCAGACGAGCCACAATAGCATGTCCAGCCTCGTGATAGGCTGTGATTTCTTTCTCCTTCTCAGGAATGATCATGGACTTGCGTTCAGCACCCATAATGATCTTATCCTTGGCCGTTTCCAGAAACTCAAGGGTGATTTCTTTTGCTCCCTGACGAGCCGCAACCAAGGCTGCCTCGTTAACTAGGTTTTCAAGATCAGCACCGGAAAATCCTGGCGTACCTCGGGCGATAATCGCCATATCCACATCATCAGCCAACTTTGTCTTTTTCCCGTAGATCTCCAGGATCAGCTGACGCCCTTTGATATCAGGTACCGGCACAATGACCTGGCGATCAAAACGACCAGGACGAAGCAAGGCCGGATCCAGAACATCAGGTCGGTTGGTGGCCGCGATAATAATGACTCCGTCGTTGGCATTAAAACCATCCATTTCCACCAACAACTGATTCAGGGTCTGCTCACGCTCGTCATGGCCGCCGCCCAGACCAGCACCGCGATGTCGCCCTACAGCATCAATCTCATCAATAAAGATGATACAAGGCGCATTTTTCATACCCTGATTAAACAGATCCCGTACCCTGGAGGCACCGACACCGACAAACATCTCGACAAAGTCAGAGCCTGAGATGGTGAAGAACGGCACCTCAGCCTCTCCGGCAATGGCTCTAGCCAACAGGGTTTTACCGGTGCCCGGAGAACCGGCCAAGAGCACGCCCTTGGGAATTCGCCCACCCAGGGTGGTAAATTTTTCTGGATCTTTCAAGAACTCAACTATTTCTTCGAGCTCGTTTTTGGCTTCATCAATTCCCGCAACATCCTTGAAGGTAATTTTCACCTCTCCTTCTTCCTGCAACTTCGCTCGTGTTCTTCCGAAACCGAGAGCACCGCCTTTGCCGTTACCGCCCATCTGCATCTGCCGCATAAAAAAGACCCAGACACCGATCAGGAGCAGCATGGGAAACCAGGAAATAAAAATAGACATCCATAAGGATTCCTGGTCCGGCTCTTTCACGGAGATATCAACCCCTGATTTACGCAACATGGGTATGAGTTCAGTGTCATTTGGGGTCACTGTGGCAAAAGGTTGCCCATCAGATGAGAATCCCAAGACCTTCCCCCCCTGGATCGTCACTTTCCGTATCGCTCCGGTTTCAACGTTAGTCCAGAACTGACTATATGTCATAGGAAGACGCGACTCGGTCTTCTGATTAAAAAGATTTACCAGAAGGATTGCTGTCAGACCGATCACGAGCCACATGCTCAGATTCTTATAAGTATTCATTCCTGTATTACGTGAGGAGTTAGTAAGTTACTGCTTGAAAAGTCTCTAGGTTCATGCAGACCAAGTAATTATCTTTTTTCGGATTGGTTGAATGCGCAGTATAATCCAATATCCTTCTTTATTTTTTCAGTACAACACAAGGTCAGCTTAAATCACTACCACATAATGTGGCATTTTGCAGAATAAAATATGCCGCAGGGAATCTCCACCAAAACAACACATACAAAAAAACGGCAAGATAAGGATATCAAATAGATTGACGGGATGCTGCTTGGATTAACTTGTATATTGAAGAATATACTATATGAATTGTTTGCCGGTCAGTCAATAGCTGAATAGAAACTAAACAGGAAAAATACCGGGGAAATTAGAGAGGAAAGATATGCATACCTCCAATAACACATGGTAATATTTAAAAGACGAAGAAATAAACTCTGATTATACAGAGCTGCACCGCTTGACAAGCAAACAACGACAAACTCGGGTCAACAGAAGGAATGCATAACTTGTACTTCAAAGGAAAGTATGCTCAAATAACAAGTTTCAGTAGAACATTTTTAAAAAGAGAGACGCTCAATAAGCTGGCTTTTGAGGATGAGGACTCACGGAAAAAGTATGGATGCTGTAGAAAAACTTATCGAAAAAATTATTCATGTTGCAGAAGGGGTGCTGTCCCTGTTCCTCTTGCTCATGGTTTTGAACGTCTCCCTTGACGTGATCATGCGCTATTTTTTTCATAATTCCTCTGTGGCCATGCAGGAGCTGGAGTGGCATTTTTTTGCAATCATTATCCTGCTGGGCATTGCGGTCAGCCTGAAAGAGGAGGCCCATGTACGAGTTGACTTTCTCTTTGAGCGTTTTAGCGACCGCGTACAAGCAGTGATTAATATCTTCGGCACGTTTTTCTTTCTTCTCCCTTTGGCCCTGCTCATTACAGCGGGTTCTTTCACCTTTGTTCATGACTCCTGGCTGATCGGAGAAATCTCCGAAGATCCCGGAGGGCTTCCTTATCGTTGGCTGATCAAGGGAATGATCCCCTTGTCCTTCAGCTTTTTGGTTTTGTCCGCAATTGGGTATATTCTTCGTAATATCCGGAAATTTCACGAGGCAGGCACACAAGAGGCCGACAAATGATCGGCATAATCATGTTCTTTGCCGCCCTGCTCCTCCTGCTTATCGGCTACCCGGTGGCGTTTTCTTTCGGAGCCGCAGCAATGTTCTTCGGCTTCATCGGCGTGGTTGTTGAGCTTCAGCCGGATCCGACCCTCATCGATATCATAGAAGAATTTTTCCTCATGTTTTCTCTGATGCCCTTTCGCATCTACTCCATGATGACGAACACCATTCTCATGGCTATCCCGCTTTTTATTCTGATGGGGATTATTCTTCAAAAATCAGCTTTGGCAGAACGTCTCCTTGAATCTATGGGCCTACTCTTCGGCAGGGTACGAGGCGGGCTGGCCGTCTCCACAATTCTTGTCGGCACCTTATTGGCCGCATCCACCGGAGTGGTGGGAGCATCAGTGGTCGCTATGGGGGTGATCTCTTTGCCGGTCATGCTCAAGCACGGCTATGACAACTCATTGGCGTCAGGCACTATTTGTGCTTCTGGAACCCTGGGCCAGATTATTCCTCCTTCCATTGTCCTGATCATTCTCGGCGATGTATTCCAGCTTCCAGTGGGGGACCTCTTCCATGCGGCCCTCAAGCCGGGACTGGTCCTGGTGGCAAGCTATATTGCCTACATTCTCCTTCTCAGCTCTCTAAAACCGGACCTTGCCCCGCTTCTTGACCATCCTGCTGCGAAAAAAAGAATTTCTTGGCAACAGGCAGCTCTTGCTATCTTACCTCCTCTGGCCCTGATAATTCTGGTGCTGGGGTCTATCTTTGCCGGTATTGCCACACCGACCGAGTCCGCCTCTGTGGGTGCTCTGGGAGCCATCCTGTTGGCGGCAATGTACAAAAAGCTGCGCTGGCGAATCCTGTTGGATTCCTGCCGCGAAACAGTCAGAATTACAGCCATGGTTTTTGCTGTTCTCATTGGAGCAACAGCCTTTTCTATGGTCTTTGTCTCTACCGGGGCCGATATCCTGATCGAAGAATTCATGATCGGCTTACCCGGTGAAAAATGGGGCTTTTTACTGCTCTCCATGTCGGCAATCATGTTTCTTGGTTTTTTTATTGATTTTATAGAAATATCCTATATTGTCGTTCCTATCCTTCTTCCGGTTGCTGAAACAGTGGGTATTGACCCAACGTGGTTTGCTCTTTTGATCGCTATGAACCTGCAAACCTCCTTTTTAACCCCACCGTTCGGTTTTTCGCTGTTCTATTTGAAAGGCGTGTGTCCTCCAGAAGTACGGACCCTTGATATTTATAAGGGAGTTCTGCCCTTTATTCTCCTTCAGGTTATGGTTTTAATCTCGATTATGCTTTTTCCACACCTGTACGGTCTACACTGATCTCTAGCGTGATCTGTAACAGGAAAAAGAATATTCGAAAAGATTTCCAGAAAGCCCTGAAGAGAAAAAGCAGCAACTCTCGGAGAAAAACATTATGAAGTTCCGACAGATGAGTATCAATAAATTGGTTATACATTTGGAACTCGCTGTGCTCGCCTGTGTTCTGGTCGTGCTCTTACTCTCCGCCCTTGATCGCGGCGGCAGTAAAGCAGCACCCGAAACAGCTAAACAAAATGAGCAGGCCGAGCAGGTACAGAGAGTCCAGAGCGAACACAAAGAAGGTGGAGCAATCCGGACGGAACTCTTTACAGATGTCCATGTTCCGCCCCGCCAACGCGAAATCTGGCTCGGTGATCTTGAAGGCATGTTAAAGCGCGGGCAACTCCGGGTTTTGATCCCCTTGTCACGAACCTTTTTCTTCCAGGCAAATGATCAGGAGTTGGGCCTGAGCTCCGAGATACTCAGACGCTATGAACAATTCCTTAATGACCAGGTAGTCCTCGGGGACAAGAAAATGGAGTTTATCTTCTTGCCAACCCCCAAAGAACGTCTGGTTGAAGACCTTTTGGCAGGCAAAGGAGATATTGCGGTCGCCGACCTGCTCTTGCCGCCTGAGCAGGAGAAACGCGTTACCTTTATTTCTCCCGTTGCTGCGGAAAACCAAGAGATTCTCGTAACAGGACCGAATTCACCACAGTTTAAAAGCATTTTCAATTTATCCGGCCAGGAAATCACAGTCCGCGAGGACAGTTCCTATGCTGCCAGTCTGCAAAAACTGAATAATACCCTGACCTCCATCGGCAGAAAACCAGTGACTCTTCACCTCGCTGATGCCTTTCTTGAAGACGAAGATCTCTTAGAGATGACAGCGACTGGCCTGTTGCCCATGACGGTGGTGGACAGTCATATCGGCGAATTTTGGGCAACGATTTTTCATAATCTACGACTGCATAACAAAATCGCGTTGCGGACCGCCAAAGAAATCTCCTGGGCAGTCCGACCAGATAGCTTTTTACTCCTTGAGAGTATAAGCTCTTTTAAAAAGAACAGCTATCTGCCCCGGGACGGACATCTCAGCTTAACTGAGTATTATCGGAACAAGGATGGTTTTCTCAAAAACAGCCTGGCCCTGCCTGCCCTGGAACGATATCACAGCACAGCTGCACTCTTTGAAAAATATGGTGAAAAATACGCTGTTCCATCTCTCTTGCTGGCAGCTCTTGCCTATCAGGAATCACAACTTGATCCGTCCCGACTCGGTGAGAACGGTAAGGTGGGGTTGATGGGAATCGACCCAACTGTTGTCCTTCAGGAAGAATTGACAACAGACCCGCAGCAAATCCGAAAACCGGAGCATAATATCCAGACGGCTGCCCGCTATCTCCGTTTCTTAACCGACCGTTATTTTTCCTCCCCGAGGTTGAGCGAGCTGGATCGAAATCTGATGGCAATTGCGGCCTACAAGTCCAGCCCAGACCAGGTCATGGCAGCGAGAAAAAAGGCCGCCTTGGCCGGTTATAATCCGGACATCTGGTTTAACCATGTGGAAACAGCCGCGCATTCAGGAGAAGGTAAAAACATTGCTCAATATGTTCGCAATATATATAAATATTTCAAAGCATACGAATATTTCTTTGACCGAACAGAAAACGAAGAGCAGGAGTAGGCGGCAGGTCATTTTTCATGAATACGCAGGAACGCGCCATTTTGAGCGCCACCGGTTACGGCCATTTTTTGAGCCATTGTAATATGCTGGTTTTTCCGGCCCTTGCCCTCCCCCTGTCGCAACATTTCGGGTTTGATCTGGCCGCTACGCTTGATCTCGGATTCTGGATGTACCTCCTGTTCGGAATAACCGCTCTCCCTTGGGGAATGCTGGCTGATAAATTCGGCCCAAAACCCTTATTGATGCTCTTTTATCTCGGCGGAGGCTGTTCCGGACTGGCCGCCGCCTTTGCGGACAAGCCTTCTGCTTTTCAGCTTGCCCTTGTCGGCATCGGAATTTTTTCCGGAATATACCATCCGGCTGGCCTCGGTTGGATAGCAACGGACATTCCCCGCACAGCCGCTGCTATGGCAATCAACGGGATATTCGGCAGCCTCGGCCTTGCTATGGGCCCTCTGTTGGCAGGACTGATCAACTGGTTATTCGGGGTGCAGGCGGTGTATCTCTGTTTAGGGATCATGAATATCGCAGGAATATTTTTTATCCTACTCACAAACAAGGCAACTGCAACTGCACAACAAATAAATACGCAGCAACCAGGTGAGCAACAAAACACCTCGCCATCGCCCCGAGAGCAGGAAGAAGAGAAGAGAAAATTTTCCGAATGGAAAGGCTTTGTCATTCTCCTCTGTTGCATGATGTTGGGCGGAGTGGTCTATCGGGGAGCAACAGTGACCCTGCCCGCCTTATTCGAACGCAATCTCCCGACAGTGATTACAGCTGTGAACAATCTGTTTCAAGGCGGCACAATATCGGGTAATGTAGTCGCCACGGTGACAATCGGCATCCTCTACCTGCTCGGGATGTACGGCCAGTATACGGGCGGCAGGTGCGGCGAACGCTTTGACCTTAGGTACGGTTATTTGGGATTTCACCTAATAACCATACCCTTTGCCTTTCTGATCGGAACGGCAACGGATCTGCCCTTGATTCTGCTGGCAGCCCTGCATTCTTTTTTTCTGCTCGGTATGCAGCCCCTGGAAAACACCTTGGTAGCCAAGTTGACACCTGTCTGGATGCGCAGCTCCGCGTACGGCATGAAGTTTATCCTGACATTCGGCGTAGGAGCCTTATCGGTAAAGCTGATTAAAATTATTGAACAAGGACGGGGTCTTCCCCTTGTCTTTCCGGTTTTGGGAATGGTCTCGATCCTTCTTGTCCTTATGATCGGCATTTTGATCTTGTCAACGCAGCACATCCGCTCTTTATGAACAATTAACGACCCCGTCCCAAGGCGGCGGAGTATATATAAAAAGTGTTTTGCTGTTACACCGCAAGCAGCGGGGTATCAGACCCACAGCTTAGCAATGAAGTATTTTTTAGAGGAACAATATGACGGTTACAAAAAAACATGAACATCTGCTCAATCCTTTTTCTCTCCTATCTCTGCTTATTGTCCTGCTCACAGGCACAGCAACAGCGGCAGAAGTTAAATTTGTCCGCCCTAATCTTGACATACCGGTAAGGCGCGGCAGGAGTGAACAATATAAAATAATAAAATTCGTTAAAGACGGCAACCAGGTCGATTTTTTGGAAGAAAACGGAAACTGGGCCAAGGTGCGGCTTCAAAGCGGTACAGAAGGTTGGATGCTGAAACGCTATTTAAGTGATGAAAAGCCGCCGGTGGAACAGGTACGAGAACTGCGTAAAGAAAATGAGCAGCTCAAGAAAGGGAATGAAAAGCTGACCCGTGACTTGAAAAAAATTAAAGAACTCCAGCAGGCTGATAGTGAGGAGCTTGAAAAATTGCAAACATCGGCTGAAGAAAAACTTGCTTTGGGCCTCAGTGAATGCAATAAAATGAAGGACGAATTCAAGGCTTCTCAAGAATTCAATAAAATCATGTGGTTTCTATCAGGAGCCGGGGTTTTACTCCTTGGCTGGTTGATCGGTCATTTTGCTGGCGGCCCACAAAGAAAGCGAAACAGACTTTTATGAGTGGCATAAACCAAATTGATGTTTACTGTTGAACAGGTCAATCATGAAAAGCCTCCTCACTCGACCTTACTCAAGATGGAGGGGAGGTATTGCTCCTCTCAAGCCTTGCGTGAAAATTTCACGCTCTACTTTTTACTGTACTTTCAAAGGGCTTTTGTAGAGTTTTGCCGAAAGAAACTGAATAATACAATTACACACATGAAAAGAATACGATCGACAACAATCCTGGCAATACGCCATAAGGGAGAGGTAGTCATTGCAGGCGATGGACAGGTTTCGCTCGGACAGACCGTGATCAAACATAATGCGCGCAAGGTACGCCGACTCTACCATGATAAAGTGATTACCGGGTTTGCCGGTTCAACAGCTGACGCCTTTACCCTGTATGATCGGCTGGAGCAGAAGCTGGAGCAGTTTAACGGCAATTTGATGCGTTCCTCAGTTGAGCTGGCTAAGGACTGGCGCACCGACAAAATGTTGCGTCGGCTTGAGGCAATGATGATTGCTGTTGATGCAAAAACATCTTTACTGCTCTCTGGTAGCGGCGATGTGATAGAGTCTGATAACGGCATCTTGGCTATCGGTTCAGGAGGTTCTTTTGCCCAAGCAGCGGCAACCGCCCTCATCGCCCACTCCGATCTCGATGCCGAGTCTATCGCGCGTGAGTCAATGGCTATCGCGGCTTCCATCTGCGTGTATACCAATCATAATCTTATCGTGGAAAAGGTCTAGCAAGATCACTTGCCCAATCATGTGCCTACATCACGTGTCCGAATCCTTTCCTTTGGAAAATCCTTCTACCTTTTGAATATTGATGAGTGAGTTGAATTCGTTAACACCGAAACAGACCGTCCAGAGACTTGACCAATATATTATCGGTCAGGATGACGCAAAGCGTTCCGTTGCCATCGCCCTGCGCAACCGTTGGCGGAGGCAGCAGGTACAGCCTCCTCTGCGCGAGGAAATTGCACCGAAAAATATCATCATGATCGGCCCCACAGGCGTGGGTAAGACCGAGATAGCACGAAGATTGGCGACCCTTGCCCAATCTCCCTTTATCAAGGTTGAGGCCTCGAAATTTACCGAAGTGGGCTATGTAGGCCGTGATGTTGAATCCATGGTGCGGGATCTCCTTCAGTTGGCCATAAATATGGTAACCAAGGAGGAAGAGGAAGGGGTGACTGCTCAGGCGGCATCAGCAGCTGAAGAACGTCTGCTTAACCTCCTACTGCCACCGGTTCCGAAACGCGATGCTGCCGAGAACTCGGGTTTGGACATGAAAAAGGGTGAGGAGGGCGATGTGATTTCGTTATCCTATAATGACGCCTTTGGCAAGGATACTGTCTCCCTTGACGCGGACAATGTTGCGACAAAACAACAAACTGACTCCGTAGAAAAAACTCGTGAAAAACTGCGGCGAATGCTGCACAGCGGTGAGCTGGATGAGCGCACGGTTGAACTCAATATAACCACCCCAAAAACTCAGGGACCGGTTGTGGAAGTTTTTTCTTCATCAGGCCTTGAGGACATGCAATCTTCTTTGCAGGACGCCTTTTCCAAGATTTTCCCGGGACAGCAGCAAGAACGAAAGTTCAAGGTTCCAGAGGCACTGGAATACTTGAAAAAAGAAGAGGCACAGCGCTTGGTGGATACGGAAAGCGTGGCAGAAAAGGCTATACGGAAAACCGAGCAGGCCGGAATTATCTTTCTTGATGAAATAGATAAAATCGCCTCAAGGAGTGGCTCCGGTTCGGGGTCGCCTGATATTTCTCGAGAAGGCGTTCAGCGAGATCTGTTGCCCATTGTCGAAGGGTCCACCGTAACCACCAAATACGGTCCGGTCCGCACAGATCATATCCTTTTTATTGCTTCTGGAGCGTTTTATGCCAATAAACCTTCAGACCTTGCCCCGGAATTACAGGGACGCTTTCCTATTCGGGTCAATCTGAACGCTCTTGGCGAAGAAGACTTCTTTCGTATTCTCACAGAGCCGGAAAATGCCTTGATCAAGCAATATACCGCCCTGATGGCTACCGAAGGTATAGAACTGAAGTTTGAGGAAGGGGCTATCAGGGAAATGGCGCGAATCGCTGTGGAGGTCAACAGAAAGACCGAAAACATCGGTGCCCGTCGGCTACACACGGTCATGGAACGTGTCCTGGAAGAACTCTCCTTTGATGCCACTGAACGTGAAGAGCATACCTTTGTCGTTACGCCGGAATATGTACAGAAGCAGTTGCTTGATATTTCCGATAATGAAGATTTGAGCAGGTATATTTTATAGCTTTTTGACCTCCCGCTTTCATGGCGGGAGGGGAACTCCTCAACGATCACCTGCTGAATCTTTTGAGTGCCCTTTTTGTGAAATACGAAGGATCCACCTCACTGTCAAAGACCGCCTCGGTAATCTTTATGGCGGTTTCATGACCGGCCTTGTCAGGCTCATGAGGAGTCACAGTCCATGCCATCGGATAAAAGCGGTCTCCATCATCTCCGAGCTGCTGAACGTCTGTATAGCTCATCACCCGGATAAGGGCACCGTCCTCGTCAAAATACTCCACTGTGGTGGGAAGAAAGTATTGCTTGGAGACGGCAAAGATAATCTTCCCCCAAACCACTGCGGCATCCGGATGGGGTAAAAGCTCCACCCGATACTCGGTTTCGGTTTCCTTAAGGAGCTTCTTGGTGTAATCCTCACTGATTGAGCTTTCTCTCACCAAGTCGTCGTTGCTGAAATCACTGCCCATCCAGCTCTGGAGCATCATAGATGCGGGAATTTTTATAGTCTTTTCAATGCGGGGTACATATTGCCACATGGCATTATCAAGCTTTAAAAAGGTAATGCCCTTATCTTTGCCCGGATACAGAATCTTGATAAATGATTTTTTATTACCCACTGACCAGCTCTTCATCTTCATAGTGCGCTCAGCCCGCTTGGTCTTCACCACCATGCTCATTTCCATAACAGCGGTCTTACCGTTCAGATTATCCTCAACCTTCTTGATAACCTGATCCACGTCTAACGACGCATCAGGACCAGACGCATCTGATGGAGCAAGAGGTTCCTCGGCAGCACAAAGCAACTGTGTCGGCAGGGCCAGGACCATGAGGAAGAAGAAAAAGAAGAAGAATGACCGCACGCGTGTCATATTTTTTCCTCTCTCTTCATATCTTGTTCTTTCGGAGATTGCTGGCCATGCTGCCCAGCATCAGAATCATCAGGGTCTGCCTGCTTACTCCCCTCTCCCGTTTTCTCTCCATCGGCAGAGGAAGCGGGAGAGCCTGCCGGGTACTTTACACCGCTTGCTTTCCCGACTAACACGGTTTTCAACTCCTTGGATAAGGCCTCATCACCAAGCATGCTCTGCATTAACTTGTCATCAATAACAGTTTGATTATTATGCGATTGGGAAAAATGGCGCAGCCTCCAGATCAACCAAAGCACAGAGATAACCAGAACCACCACTAAGAAAATAAAAACCAGCCAAATCAGATTACTCATAATTTATCGCTGTTAATGTCAATGTTTCATTGAGAAGCTCTCTCGACTCCTTGCTCTCCTCTCCAATCACAAACTACAAGCTGGAACTACTCGTCCTTCTCCCCTGCCTCCAGCTTTGTAATCTTCTTTTCCAGCATAGATATCAGACCTGGGAATTTCTCATCTCTGAGTACCGTGTTCACCTGCTCCATATAGTTACGAATCAAACTCACACCCTCCACCACAATATCGTAAGCCATCCATGAACCTTTTTCCAACAGCATGATATAAGAAACAGGAATGCTCTTATCTTGGCCCACAAGCAAGGTTTTCACCTCAGCCCGGTCTCTCCTGATACGCTGATCCGTAAATTCAATTTTCTTGTCCAAATAATCATCGACCTGATTAATATAGACATATTGCAAAAGTTTCGTAAATAGAGCAACAAACTGATCCTGCTGTTCCACGTTCAGGCTCCGCCACTGCTTCCCCATAACTCTCTTGGACATTTCGCGAAAATCAAACCGCTCCGACACGATCTTGACAATAACTTCAGATTGGTCAACAACAGGTTGCTTTCGAAAATCGGTGTCTTTCAATAAACTGACGATCTTATCCACAACCGGCTTCAGCTGCTCTGTCGGATCCGGATTTGCAGCAGCTACCTGACTGACCGTCAGAGCAAAGAGAAACAGGGAAAGTAACACAACAAAACTACGTTGAAAATTCTGCATCATCTCACCTTAGAAGCACAAAAAAATTATATGAAAGTGGTCGGAGCGACTGACGAGCCCGCCCGTCAATTTTTCATCTTTGTTGTCCCGGCCCGCTAGGCCGGGATGGAATGGGATAGGTGTTATTCAGACTGACCATCAAGTTCATCACGAGGAGTATCGGTCTGCCAACTTTGCCGACGAAGTTGATAAAAACCATCACGAACAGCTATGTATGGGTCAAAGCTCATTTCTTTCACCTTTTCATACTCACCAATATGGAGAGAAAGGTTGTTCACTTCTTTGCCCATAAAGATACCAACTGATTCCTCCCAACCTGCCGCCCAATTATAGTAAATAGGAGTGAGGGAAAATCTATCAACTATCCTGCCAGAAATATCACGCAGGGTTGTCGGTCCCATAACAGGTACCATGAGAAAAATCCCGTCTGGAACACCCCAGGTATCCAAGGTCTGACAAAAGGTGGCCTCTGTTCGCGAAAATCCCAGTTCAACAGCCGGATCTCCGAGTCCACCAAGTCCGCCGACAGTATTAATGGTAAATCGAGCCAGCAAGGTACCGGCATCTGAAAACCGCACCTGCAACAGGCTATTGACAAAGCGCATGGGCTCCTGCAGATTGTAGAAAACATTTGCTATAGAGCCCCGAATATCTAGTGGAAGAAAATTGCTGTATCCGGTTGCAAGAGGATTCATAATCCACATAAAGGCATAATCATTAAAGGTAAAAACAACGCGGTTGATGCCTTCAAAGGGATCTTTGACAGCATCTTCTACAGGTGTCTCCTCATAAAATGCATCATCAAGAAAATCTACCTCGCCATCTGCTGCATACAGCAAGCTACAATTCCCCAGAATAAACAAGCTGACAAGGAATACACGAAACATCCTTCTCATGAATTGATCGGCATGCAATGCCGCCTCCTGCGTTCCATTATCCGTTATCTGAAAAAATACCCTCCGCCCCAAGACCAACAAGGCGACGAGTAAAACAATCCCGGAGCGTCTCAAAAAATATCGTTATTTAACGCCGCCAAAAGCAAACTTGGAAATCAGCGATTCTAAATCAACGGAAGATTCCGTATCCACAATGACGTCACCAGCCTGATACATCTCCTCGTCACCGCCCGGCGTGATCTGGATAAGTTTATCACCGATAATCCCCTGTGATTTAACCGAGGCCATAGAGTCTTTGGCCAGTCGAATCTCCTTATCCAACTTGAGGGTGGCAATGGCAAAATCATCTTTGCTCAGACGCAGTGCAGTCACCGAGCCTACCGTGACTCCAGCTATCTGGACCTCAGCGCCAGCTTTCACGCCTGAAACATTTTCAAACTCAGCATATAAGGTGTAAGTACTCCCCTCCCCCAGCCAAGAAACCTCGCCAAGCTGAAGGGCAAGCCAGCCAAAGGCGGCAAAACCGAGAACAAGAAAGAGACCGACGACTATTTCTAAACGAGAATTATTCACCTCACACTCCCTAAAACTCCAATTGAACAATTTAAAAAAAATCCCAAAAACTGCATGAGCTCTGCTGCTCAGCCCTTCTAGCTGTCGGCTGGGAACAAATCCCCGAGAGTCATCTCAGCGAACTCGCGGATATAAGGTTTTTCTGAATCCTTGATCTGCGCAACATCAGTAAAGACATCAACCTCCCCTTTATTCAGCAGGACAATTTGATCTGCCAAGTCAAAAACCTTGGGAATATCATGACTGACAATAATTGCGGTATACCCCAGTTTCTCTTGTGTCCGTCGGAACAGATTATATATGTCCTGGGTCATCACCGGATCAAGCCCGGTTGTCGGCTCATCAAAGAGCACGATTTCCGGCTCAAGTTGCAGGGCACGGGCTAGGCCAACCCGTTTCTGCATACCACCGCTGAGCTGAGCTGGAAATTTCTTTTCATGACCAGTGAGCTCCAAGGTTTCCAAGGTGGCAGCAACGCGTTCCTGAATTTCCTGTTCTGTTAATCGGGTCCGTTCCCGGAGCGGCAGGGCAATGTTTTCAAACACAGAAAGGGAATCGAACAAAGCCGCCCCCTGAAAGAGCACCCCGAATTTCATCCGCAGGTCGCGAAGTTTTTTCCGTCCCAACCGGGTGACATCCTGACCATCCACCAGAATTCGGCCAGAATCCGGTTTCAGCAAGCCAAGCACCAATTTGAGCGTCACACTCTTGCCCTGGCCGCTGCCCCCTGCAATAACGGTTGTTTTTCCCCGAGGAACCGAATAGCTGACACCATGCAACACCCGATGCCTCTGCCCCCATTCCCCGAAGTATTTAACAACGTCAATAAACTCAACAGCCGGGGTACTCTCAGCCCCTTTGTCTCCCTCTGTCGGACGTTCTTTTACTAACTCTTTTTCCGTTTCAGCAACCATCCTTATTTCCTTAAAGCAGTACTGCTGTAAGCAGGTAATCAAAAATTAAAACGGAAATCGAGGAAAGAACAACAGCCTGGGTCGTCACCTTACTGACGCTTTCAGCTCCGAACCCTGCCCCTCGGATCTGCAGGACAAAATAGCCGCGCCCCGTACTGATCCAAACCAGCAGAAAGGCAAACACAAAGGACTTAATCAGGCCGAGCTGAATATCGTGATTCGTGACACTGTTCATCATGCCGTTAAAGAAAGAGCCGGAGCTCACACCCATCAATTTCACACCGGTAAGATACCCGCCATAAATACCCACAACATCAAACATGGCTGTGAGCAGGGGCACAGAAATAATTGCAGCTAAGAACTTCGGTGTAATGAGATAGCGAAAAGGATCAATAGCCATACACTCCAAGGCATCAATCTGCTCAGAGATGCGCATGATGCCGATCTCCGCACACATGGCAGATCCAGCCCGTCCAGCCACCATCAAGGCTGTCAGAATGGGACCGAGCTCCATAATCAAGGTGAGAGCGACCCCGGAGCCCAGCATACCATCGGCACCAAACTTTTGCAGGGTGTACACGCCTTGCAGGCCGAGCACCATGCCAGAGGACAAGGCAGTGAAAAACACCACAACTATGGAACCAGCTCCGATGAAATGCAATTGCTTAAGAAGCTCTTTCCCCCGAAAAGGGCGCTTGAACAGGCCAGCTAAGGCAGCAAATAAGAACATCCCCATCCTGCCTAAGTCAGCAAGCAGATAGAGGCAGTTATCACCGAGGTAAAAAAAGGGCTT
>CBFDDU010000055.1:0-20324 GCA_965603655.1 uncultured Candidatus Electrothrix sp.
ATATGTTCAGCGATATATTGTGCGCCGATTTCTCCGATTTTGATATTATCCGAATTAATAAAGGTGGTGTAGGCTGTGCTGTTGATACCCCGATCCAGGATGATGACAGGAATTCCCTGGTAATGGGCCTTTGCAATGACCGGGACAACGGCATCAGCATCATTGGTGCCCACGATGAGTATATCGACCTTGGCGGCGATAAATTTTTCTATTTGGCGAATCAGGAGTGAGGTCTGCCCGTTTGCATCAGAGGAGGTAAACCTCAGCCCTGATTCAGCAGCATGTTCAGTAACAGCATCACGTACCTCAAAGACTTGAGCTTTGCGGTAGTCATTGGCCAGAGTATCCTGGGCAAAGGCAATGATCTTGTCACTGGCGGATGCTGACGTCGGCTCAGCTGTAGAGAGAAAAAGAAAAAACGCAAAAATAACAAAATGGAATCTGACAGGAAACATTACTCCTCCTTTGTTTAACTATATAAAAGGTATAAAGAATATTCAGGATAATCAGGATAATCAGGATCTTCTCAGGAGCTTGACAGCAATCCGTTCTTACCGGACGACTATACATCTTTGCAGACACAATTTCGTCCGCATAATTTTGCCTTGTCCAAGGCATTTTCGGCTCGCCTGATCCAGCTGTCGAGTTCTTCGTTCGGTTTGAACTCGGCAATACCTATGCTAAAATTTGTCTTTATTGCTGCTGTATTTTCTGCGTCTTTGAGGCAATCTTTTATTTTTTCAACAAAAAAATCGGTGTGTTTAAGAGACAGCTCCGGGGCCAGGAACAGAAGTATTTTTCTCTCCCAACGGGCGAGTGTGTCTGTGCTGCGTATCTGCCCGGCCAATGCTGAATAGATTCTTTCCATTGTAAGCTCATAATCAACGAAGTCACCATGATCATCCGTTTCTTGGTGATGATCAATTTCAACAAGAAGGAGGGAAGAAACATGGCCGTAACGTTCATTGCGGCTGATTTCATTTTCTAATACAGGCAAGATCGGATGAGTGATTTTTTTGAGTGGGTCAGGCTCAGCGGATACATACAAGTCGCCGCTGTTTTTTGGGGTTTGTTGTATCTCGTGAAGGCTGCTGCTGTCGGCCAGATGATAATCATCTAGCTCAACGCGATTTCTGCCGGATAATTTCGCCTTATACAGTGCCTTGTCAGCTCGTTGTATCCATAGATCGAGATTTTCATCGGGCCTGAATTCCGCAACGCCGATACTGAGTGTTATTGTCATTCCCTCGGGATACACGGTTTTTTCAATACAGCGGCGAATCTTTTCAGCAAAAATACCACCGTGTTGCAAGGAGGTTTCAGGGGCGAGAATCAGGAACTCCTCTCCTCCCCAGCGGGCAAACGAATCTGTCCTGCGCATGTTTTTTCCCACACAGGACGCGATCGTCTTTAATACGGTATCACCGACCGCATGTCCGTATGCATCATTAACCTGTTTAAAATGATCAATATCGGCAAGAAGGAGAGAGGACGTGTGCTTGAAGCGATTATTACGGCTGATTTCAATGTGCAGGGTCGACATCATTGCCCGGCGGTTGTACAGTCCGGTGAGCGGATCGGTCAACGCCTGTTCAAGGAGTGCTTTATTCTTTACTTCCAGTTTCTGTATCAGTCGGTTTCGCTCGGCCTCGGCTTCTTTTCGGTTTTTTATTTTATGCTGTTGAAGAAACAGAAGAAAAAAAAGGAGCAGAGCAATGGCCGATGTTCCCGTTCGGTAGATAGGAATATTTGGGGAACGTTTCTCCCAACCGTGAACAGGAACCGCTGCCATCAGCCAGATTTCTCCGGGAAGGGCAACCTCCAGCAGTACCGGTTTCTGAGTAAAGATATCTTCACGTCCGTAAAAGACTTCGCCTGGATCGCATGACCCGTTTTCTCCACAAAGAGAAAGCGCCAAGGAGGAGCCCGCCTGAGCCACTCCGGCTGCTCTGAATAAGCTCGGCACCTTGATAACAACAGAGAGAATGCCGAAATATTCTTTGTCGATGCTATCGGGCCTGTGGATAAATATCGGCGTGTTGCTTATGAGACAGCTTTCTCCTTGAATAAGATTAAAAGGTCCAGTAATTACTGGCTTTTTCTCCTCAATGGCTCGTTTGACTGCGGGCCACAGCCGGATATTCTTCCTGTAATCCATCCCGGTAGCCGCTTCGGTTCCCTGCGCCGGGTAGACATAGGTTAAGTTAGTTCCCTTGGTAAGGCCGATATTCTTGATATGTTGTGATTCCTCCATAAGGTGTTGAGCAATTTCAGAAAATTTTTTTTTCTTGATGTCGGTGTTGATAACTACTTCTATGATAATGCTATGAGTCAACAACAGTTCGGCATTCAGCTCGCCTTCGAGTTGTGCACGAATTGTGCTGAGCTGTTCAACAACAGATCGACGCTGGTTTTCCAGGAAACGTTTATTCTCTATCCTTTCCTGAATCAGCATCCCGGTAATGAGCGAAACGACGAGGGTAAGGCTCCAGACAAAGAAAGTATATCCTTCTCTGGTGCAGTTATGATGACGTGTATTCAAAATCAGGCACCTTATTCTGATGAAAATGCAGTCTGATTGAAATCATATGTAAGTCGTAATGGTGAGCCGTAATGAATATTGCTGCGCAGTATAGTGATAGTAGTGATAGAACTCCGCTACGATCCTGTCTTCTCTTTTTCTCCGATTTGATGCTATACTGTCCACCGGCATAAACTGCGCTTTTTTTTAAAAAAAAACGTTAACCAGCCGATTCCGACGTTGCTGGAAACAATTCGAAAAGCGCAACTTGTGGCGGTGCTGAGTATATGTGATCTACTCTCGAGAATTAACAGGAGCGGATGAGTTGTCAACTGATATTTTTTGTAAGTAGGTGCTCATAAAAAGCTTAACATTTCGAGGTGTCGATCTGTCTGTAAATAGGAGGTTCAGTCGAATTTCTTTTGTTAAAATATTTTTGATCACCTACTTGTCTCGTCCCAAAAAGCAGGGGAAGGCAGGGTATGATTTTACTCTTACCCCTCGTAGAGAGGAGAAATGTCGCGCAATCGTTTGACGACCCGCTCTTTTCCCAGGGCAATCAGGATATCAAACATGCCCGGTCCGGCTAATTGGCCGGTGAGTATAGTGCGCATCCCGTTAATCAGGATGCCTGGTTTGATGTCCAGCTCTGTCGCCAGTTCACGGGCCGTAGCTTCGCTGCTTTCCTTGTTAAAATCATCAAGACCGGCAAAGCGTTCCGCCAGCATGGGCATCCAGGTTTTGAGGTCTGGATGTTTGAGGACATTTTTTTTCAGCGGCTTTTCTTCCACTGCATAATCATCAGCAAAATAGGCCCGACCCAGGGTGGCAAAATCGCGCACCGTATGAAAACGATCCCGGATCAGATCCAAGGTGGTCAGAAACCACTCTTTTTTCTCGCCTTCATAGGCGGTGTCCCAGATATCCTGCTGGATGAAATCTTGCTTTACCAGCTCTGCCAAGGCAGGTATATCCATTGATCGCAGGTACTGTTCATTCATGGAAATCAGCTTGGGATCGGTAAAGAATTTGGGATCATCTTTTCGGTGGTTAAATACCGAGTTCACTTTGCTGATGCGATCTAGGCTGAAGGTCTCAATCAGTTCTTCCCGGCTGAAGATTTCCTGATCTGTGCCCGGATTCCAGCCCAACAGGGCGAGGAAATTGCATAAGGCCCAGGGAATGAAGCCTTTTTCTCGGTAAAACTGGACAGAAACCAGCTCGCCGTGACTGCGTTTGGAGATCTTACGTTTTTGCAGATCCAGGGTCAGCGGCATATGGGCAAAAACAGGCTGGGGCGCATCCAGGGCCTGATAGAGCAGGACCTGGCGGGTGGTGTTGCTCATATGATCCTGGCCGCGGATTATATGGCTGATCCGGTCCCGGATATCATCCACCACATTGCAGAGGAGGTAGAGCGGCTTGCCGTTGGAGCGGACAATGACAAAATCCTCAATATCATCATAAGCACGCTCAATGGAGCCCAGTACCTCATCATAATAGGCCAGTTTGCCTTCCTGCTCAGGTACCTTGAAGCGAACAACCGAGGAGAGGCCTGTAGCCTCTTTTTCCGCAACCTGTTCCGGGCTCAAGTTACGGCAGGTGCCGTCATAGCCGAATTCCTTTTTGGCCGCTCTGGCCGCTTCCCGCTTTGTTTCCAGCTCTTCTTTGGTGCAGAAGCATTTATAAGCATGACCGGACGCCAGCAGTTGATCTGCAGCCTTTCGGTGATCCTCGGAAAACTCGGTTTGAAAATAGGGGCCTTCGTCCCAATCAAGCCCCAGCCATTGCATGCCGTCTATAATTCCTTCAATGGATTCCTGGGTGGAACGCTCAGTGTCGGTATCTTCAATCCGCAGAATGAGTTTACCGTTATTTTTTTTAGCCCAGAGCCAATTCAGCAAGGCTGTACGGGCACTACCGATATGGAGGTAACCGGTAGGGCTGGGCGGGAAACGGACACGAACTTCTGTCATGAGGTGCTCCTTGTATATTATTTCTGCGGCATTATTGCGCAGTGATCATTATGGTGCTCAGATGCGGGGGGCCGCCTCTGTAATTTTAATATTGTCGGTCTGTATGAATCTCGTTATAGTGCAAGCTTTGTATTTAAAAATCAACATTTTTTGTTTTTTATATATATTAATTTGAACTAAGGAACGGAGTATTAAGGGGAAAAATATGAAAGTGCTTATCAGTGATAATCTCGCGCCTATCGGTGAAAAAATTCTGAAAGATGCCGGGTTGGAGGTGGATGTAAATACCGGGCTACCGCCGGAGGAGCTCAAGGCTATTATCCCGGATTACGATGGATTGGTCATCCGCAGCGCTACTCAGGTGCGGGAGGATATCATTGAGGCCGCAACAAAATTAAAAGTGGTGGGACGGGCCGGTATCGGGCTGGATAATGTGGATATCCCGGCAGCCAGCGAAAAGGGGATCGTGGTGATGAACGCCCCGGACGGCAATGCCACCACAGCGGCTGAGCACGCTATCTCCATGATGATGTCTCTTTCCAGAAATATCCCCCAAGCAACGGCTTCCATGAAGGCGGGAAAATGGGAAAAGAAAAGCTTTATGGGCCGTGAGGTCACGGGGAAGACCCTGGGTATCGTTGGGATCGGACGAATTGGCTCTATCGTGGCCAGTCGGGCCCAGGGGCTGAAAATGAAGGTCATTGCCTATGACCCTTTTATGCCGGATGAGTTGGTGAAGAAACTCGGGGTCGAGCGGATGGATTTGCTTGAACTGGCTGCGCGGGCTGATTATCTCTCTGTCCATACCCCCCTAACCAAGGACACGCACCATATTCTCTCCACGGAATTTTTTGCCGCCATGAAAAAGGAGGCCATGTTTATTGACTGCGCCCGAGGCGGTGTTCTGGATGAGGAGGCTCTGTACGCGGCTCTGAAGGAAGGACGAATTGCCGGAGCAGCTCTGGACGTCTTTGAAAAAGAGCCGACTACCTTAGAAACCACCCCTTTGCTGGGGCTGGACAATTTCATCTGCACACCGCATCTGGGGGCCTCTACCGCTGAAGCCCAGGAAAATGTGGCAGTGGCTATTGCTGAACAGATGGCGGATTATCTGCTCAAAGGTTCTGTCCGCAATGCAGTCAATGTGCCTTCGGTCAGCGATGAGGTTCTGGCTAAGGTCGGACCCTATATCACCCTTGGCGAAATGCTGGGCTGTCTCCATATGCAGATTTCTCAGGGCGGGGTTCAGGAGGTTAACCTGGAGTTCAGTGGAGACCTTGCTGAGGAGGATACCAACCCTGTGACCGTGGCCTTTCTGAAAGGTTTGTTCACTCCCATCCTTCAGGATGCGGTGAACTTTGTCAATGCCCCTTTGATTGCTGAAGAGCGAGGAATTCGGGTGGTTGAATCCAAGAGCAGTCGGAGTGCGGATTTTACCAACTTGGTGCGGATTACGGTAAAAACTACTGAAGGCGAAAATATGTTGGCCGGAACCGTCTTCGGCACCAAAGAGCCGCGTCTGGTCCGCTTTAACTCCTTCCGTCTTGAGGCCCTGCCTGCTGGCCCCATGCTTTTGGTCCATAATAAAGACGTGCCCGGTGTCATTGGTGCCTTAGGTACCACCCTCGGTACAGGCGGCGTGAACATTTCCAAAATGGTTGTCGGGCAGGAAGAAACCTCTAGCCGTAATGTGATTCTGCTGAACACCGATCAGCCGGTGAACAAGGAACTTCTTGTCAAGGTTAAGGAGCTGGAGCATATTGATGATGCTATGGCTCTGGAACTGCCTGCTTACATATCCTGATCCTTTGTTTGGGATCAAATCAAGGAAGGGGACAAGGGGAACACACCCCGCTCCTGATAAACCTTAACTCTGCATAACGTAATGAGTGACCAAGAAAAAGATTGCGAATGTCCTGAAGGAAGGGTGAAAAACAGGGACGGGGAATGCGTGATGCCTGCGGTCTCCTTTATCTCCTTGATTCTTTCCCTGAACACCACAGCCCTGTTTCATCTCGGTGAGTTGCCTCATCCTGAGACAGGGCAGAAGATCATGGATCTTGAGCTTGCCCGGAACAGTATTGATACCTTGGTGATGCTGGAAGAGAAAACCAAGGGCAATTTGGAAAAGGATGAGCAGGAGTTGTTGGACAGGGTCCTTTATGAATTGAAAATGCGGTTTATCAAGGCCAAGGACGGAAACGATTAATTCACCCGTCAAGAACAGGTGCGGGTTTTGGATACGATTATCTCGTCCTCCAGCTCCGCATCTGCTCTCACTTCAGCACCTTCCCAGAGCACGCACCGAGCAAGTTGCGCCCCGTCACCGATCACAGCCCCCGGCCCGACAGCCCCCCAGTCGTTGAACTGCACATCTTTTCCGATAATTGCGCTTTCGTGGATTTGCCAGGATGGTGTCCGTGAAGAGAGCAGATAACGGTGGAGATCCAGATAATCATCTGGTGTCCCCATATCCTGCCAGAAGCTGCCGTCAATTCTCGTGAATCCTATTTTTCCTGCCTTGGCCAATGCTTTGTACAGATCAATAATATGAAAAAAACATTCCTGCGGGATTGCTTCCAAGACATCTCTATTCACAAGGTGAATGCCGGTAAAAGCCAATAGGGCTTGCTCTTCAGCACCTTCTTTCTTGATTTTTTTGAGGGCTTCTTTGCTCGACAGGAAATCCCGAACCCGTTCCTGTTGTACGAGAACGGAATTGAAGCGAGGAAAGTCGTGGAGTGCCATCGTGACCGCATCTTTGCTGGCAGCATGTGCCTTCACGAGACGGGACAGATCAATATCATGGAAGATATCTCCGTTCATTACCAGCACAGGTCCATCTAGCCCATTTGGCCCATCTTGAAAATGCTCCAAGGCCTTGCGCAGCCCGCCGCCGGTGCCCAGCACCTCTGTTTCGTGCTGGAGGATGACCTCCGGTCTGTCGGCAACAGCCGCCTTAATTTGTTCAGGGAGATAGTGGCAATTGACCACGATTCGTTCACAACCCAGGGCAACCAGCTTGTCCAGGAGGATATGGAGCAGAGGGGTATTGCAGATCGGAAAGAGCGGTTTGGGACGAACAAGGGTATAGGGACGTAAACGGGTGCCGAATCCGGCAGCGAGAAGCATTGCCTGCATAGAGCTTATTTCCTTTGTGCGTAGTAAAAGCGTGCCAGTTGTTGCGGAGAGATGCCCAGGGCCCGACCAAGGAGCATCAGTTGATTGACCAAGGTCGTTTTCAGCAGGCCGTGCTGTTGCCAGCGTCTGGCTGAGGTTGTCACATGGGTCTGGGTAAGGGCTATCCTGCCCAGCTTTTTCAAGCGATGTACCAGAGTCACATCTTCCATGAGAGGTTGCTGTGGAAATCCTTTGGCAGCAAAATAGGTTTCTCGATACATAAAGAGAGCCTGATCGCCATAGGGGAGGGTGAAAAAAATTGAACGAAGCTGCACCCCGGTTTCAATGAGGCGAAATCCGAATCCCTTACTCCTTGATTAAGAGTATCTGCCACTGCCTTGAGTACCAACGTTTTTTCTGCGCAGGGTGCAACGGATATCCTCAGAAAACGTCTCTGGCAGGACAGTGTCGCAATGCAAAAAAAGGAGGATGTCGCCATGTGCTGCCTCAGCACCGCGATGCTGCTGTTGGCCCCGACCGGGTTCAGATGTGATAACCCTAGCCCCTCTTTCCAAGGCCTCTGGGATTGTCTTGTCTGTACTGCCGCCGTCAATAACTATGATTTCCGGCAGCTCGTCAAGCAGGTCATCGCGGCTTCTTGTTTGAGCCAGAAGGTGATCAAGGCAGGCCCCGATATGCTGCTCTTCATTCAGGGTCGGTATAATAATTGAGATGGACAAGGTCTTCTGGGCGGTCAATATCGTGGAGTTCAGGAAGTAAGGCAAAGGAGAGGTTGCTTTTTCGGGCCTGATTAAGCGTTTGTTGGAGTACGTGATCGGTGCCCCAGTCAATATTTTGGAAGAGGCTGGCATAGTTATGTTCTTGTTTTGCAAGACGGCCAGAGAGGCCGATCAGATAATACCCGCCATCGCTTGCCGGACCGAGAACCAGGTCGTGCTGCTGAAGATACTCCAGGCCGGATGTGATGATGGCCGGATTCATGCCAGGGCAGTCAGAGCCGATAAGCAGAACCTGCTCTGTTCCCAGTTGCCATGTTTGCTCAAAGGCATCTCGCATCCGCTCTCCCAGCCCATTCCCCTGTTGTCGAGCGAGGTGAATGTCTTTGCTGTTCTTGCCCAGCCATGTTTTTATTTCCTGTTTAGAGCCGCCGCAGTAATATACCTGTAATTGAACAGAGCCCTCTCGCAGTACCGGTTGGAGTTGAGTGATGACTTGTTTGGTCATTCGGCTATGGAGATCAGCTGCTCCTTGCGGACTGAGGTGTTTGATCAATCGAGTTTTTACTTTTCCTGCTTGCGGATAGCGGGTAAAAAGGACGATGACTGACTGTTGGGCTTGGCTTCGTTTGTCGTTCAAAATAAAGTCGTTGATTCTTGGCACAGCCCCGGAGGAGGCGAACGAAAAGAACCCACCGTTTTAACGGTGGGTTCTGAATGGCCAGATTCCTACCGGATTCTCATCCGCATTATTTCCTGAAGCAGAGGTATTCTTTTTCATGGCTACTGCAAAAAACAAATCACCGCTTTCTTATCAGGAGCGGACATATCGTGCGATAGAAAATTCAGGCCTTGTTTCCTCCATCGTTAAGATCGCTGAAACCGATCTGCATATTCTGGCCTCACAACCAGTGGAGGATCAGGCCTTGTTGGCTGTTTCCGAGGTGCGTGGCGTCATCCAAGGATATATCAGAGCACATCCGAATTTTTTACAGAGCCTTGCTCCGCTTCCTATGGATAACCGGGCACCGGAAGTCATCAAGGAAATGTTATCCGCAGGAGCAGCAACCGGGGTCGGCCCCATGGCGGCGGTTGCCGGCATTGTTGCTGAACAGGTCGGCAAGAGTTTACTTTTTCAAGGTCTTGCAGAGGTCATTGTCGAGAACGGCGGTGATCTCTTTGTCGCTCGACGCCAAGGCAGTACGATTGCCGTCTATGCTGGAGAATCACCGCTGAGCGGCAAGCTGGGTATTCGTCTCCTGCCGGAACAGATGCCCTGCGGGGTGTGCTGTTCCTCCGGTATGATCGGGCATTCCCTCAGTCTCGGGCGTGCCGACGCCGTTGCTGTTGTCGCGTCTTCCACCGCCTTAGCCGATGCCGCTGCCACCCGTTTGGGTAATGAGGTGGGCAGGAATAAAAAAAGCATTCAGCATGCTTTGGAGGTTGCCAAGGAAATCGACGGGCTTACCGGTGTTGTTATTGTCTCCGGCGAACATCTTGGGGCTTGGGGGGATGTTGAGCTGGTTCGCATTTGAACCGCATTATTTTTTGTAGGGGCGGGACCTGTGTGTTCGCCCGCGCCTGCATCCCGGAAAATTAAATAGGGCAGACACATAGGTCTGCCCCTACGACGGATCAACGGATTTTTATAACCTGAAGGGGTTATACAGTCTCAGCTCGGGGTAACACCCCGAGTAATTCGGCCTTCAGATTGTAGGGTGCCTTTTTATTTATAATATCCCTTATACCACTCCACAAACTTACTGATTCCTTCCTCAATAGTGGTTTGCGGTTTAAAGTCGATTTCCCGAACCAGATCATCCACATTGGCATAGGTTGCCGGAACATCACCTGGCTGCATGGGCATGAAGTTCTTTTTTGCGGTTTTGCCAAGGCATTTTTCCAAGACCTCAATATAATGCATCAGCTGTTGCTTGGAGTTATTGCCGATATTGTAGAGTCGCCACGGACAGTAGCTGGTGGCGGAATCCGGCTTGTCGCCGCTCCAGCTTGGATTGGGGACCGGCACATGATCAAGCAGACGGAAAACCCCTTCAACGATATCATCAATATAGGTGAAATCTCGTTCCATCTCGCCGTTGTTAAAGATATCAATGGGTCGATCTTCCATGATCGCCTTGGTGAAGAGAAACAAGGCCATATCCGGTCGTCCCCAAGGGCCGTAGACAGTGAAAAAACGTAGACCGGTACAAGGCAGCCCGTAGAGATGGCTGTAACTATGGGCCATGAGCTCGTTGGCTTTTTTGGAGGCGGCATAGAGAGAGACCGGATGATCTACATTATCGTGCACAGAAAAGGGCATGGAGGTGTTGGCCCCGTAGACTGAGCTGGATGAGGCATAAAGGAGGTGTTTGACCTTATTATGACGACAGCCTTCCAGCACATTGACAAACCCGACTAGGTTAGTGTCCACGTAAGAATGGGGATTGATGAGAGAGTACCGTACTCCTGCCTGGGCTGCTAGGTTAACCACCCCGTCAAACTGCTCCTCGGCAAAGAGTTTTTCCATCAGATCCCGGTCCGCCATGTTGAAATTCGCATGGCTGAATTGCTCAAACTCAAGCAATTGGGCCAAACGGGTCTTTTTTAGCTCAGGATCATAGTAATCATTGAGATTATCCAGACCAACCACCGTGCGACCGCTCTCAAGCAGACGCTTGGAGAGGTTGTGGCCGATAAAACCGGCAGCGCCGGTAACCAGTATTTTTTGCATTATCTTCTTGGAAAAAAATATTTTGTTACTGCATATTCTGTAGGGGCGAACCTATGTGTTCGCCCGAATATTGCGACGTCCCGGAAAATTCAATGAGGGTTGACACGCAGGTCAACCCCTACAAGATACCGCATCAATCCTCAAAATCGCCTTCCGGCCCTTTGTCGGTATCCAGCTCGGCAGCGCGGGCACGGATTTTTTCTTCTGTCCAATCTTCAGGAGATTCAATGCGTCCGGTTTTCGGACCGAGATCGTAGGAGCCAGCTTCCAAAATGGCCTCTACGGCATAGCGAGCTGTCCCGCCTGCGTTGAAGACCTCGGTAAGCATGGTGTAGACAAAGTTGTCCACCCGGCGGGCCATGCGCTCGCGGATTTCTTTGGGCTGGCCCATGATCCTGTTTTCAAAGACTGTATTGAGTTTTTTGTAATTGCCCTTGGTCCATCCCTGAGCTTTGGCATAATCCGTCATCTCCTGCCACAGTTCTTCACTGACCCCTTGGCCGGAGACCTTGACAAATTCACCGTCTCTATCCAGGATGGCATTGCCGTAGTCATTCACCTCAACGCCCCAGGAAATCATCTGGAGAGCTGTGGCAACATTGGCCTTGGTGGTTCTGGTCTGCGCTGTAATCGCCTGTAAGCGGTCCGAGCTGTTGCCCGAGGTTCCGTGTTGGGCACCGGATACGCCGTAGTCTTTTAAGGCTTCATGGATCTCCGCAGTCAATTCAACCTGGATTCCCTGGTCGGATGCCTCGATGCCATGGGTGGTGCCGTTGTTCAGGGCGATCCAATCAGGGAAAATATCATGGGCATTGAGTCCCTTAACCAGAAACAGGGCCTCGTCTGCCGAAGACAGTCCTTGGGTCCCTTTGATTTCTCCGACCTCGGTTTCATAGCCAGCCCAAGAGGGAATAAAATTGTTCAGGTCAATGCTGGCCAGCAGGTTGTCATCATCCAACATATGCGAGGCATCAATAGCGATGGAGGTGATCCCGGCATCAAAGAGCGAGGGGATCTCCGTGCGGGCAAAGGGCAGATCTGCGGGTGATTTTATGCCGTAATGATCTGCATGAATGGCTACCGGTACAGTAATACCCAGCTCGTTACACAGGGCATCGACTTGGCGGGCCATATTCCAGTAGTTTGTCGGGCAATAGGATGATGCGCCACCTTCGGATCGGGCAATTTCGATAATCAGAGCAGCCTGGGCTCGTTGCGCAGCCATCAAGGCTCCGCGTATGACCAGATGGTTACGACCATTGGCGGCCATAGTCATGGCCTTGCCTTTTGCCAGCAGAGCCCGGTCAATCACCTTGCCGCTGACCAGCAGGGCCTTGGAGTTGGGAAAGAGGGCCTTGATATTCGGCGGGCGACCTATTTCAAGTGCTTTTTCAAAATCTGCTATGTAGGACATGGGTTCCTCCTTTTCTCAGAGAGAAAGACAGGTGTGCTGTACCTGCTATATTGACTGATTCAGGGCTGTTTATGGAGTGTTTGTGTTGGGCTTGATCTTCGCAATTTAACATACTCTATTCGAGGGATGCTGTAAACCTATCCCATGTCAATTTATCCAATTATCAATAATCAATATACGAGCTGCACAACGCTCTCTATCATGACAAGGTTTGGTAGGGAGGTTGCAACGGTAAAGAAATGAATCCCCATTGGGGAAATATTAGATTTGTGCTTGACAAACATTAGGTACCGCAATACAGAGTCAGACGAAGTCTGTATATCCATTGGCAATAGGGTCGGGTGAGCCGTTTCGACTCATCATGAATCAGATAATAATCTCAACATAACAAGAGAGGATGTAGTATGAAGGTGGAGTCGCTGTTCCCTTTTCTTCGATGGTTTAAATTAATAACTAAGCAGAGCATCAAGGATGATCTTGTGGCTGGCCTGACCGGTGCGGTCATTGTCTTGCCCCAAGGTGTCGCATTTGCGACCATTGCTGGCCTACCGCCGGAATATGGTTTGTATACGGCAATGATCACGCCGATTATTGCTGCATTATTCGGTTCCTCGTTACATCTTATCTCTGGACCCACCACGGCTATTTCTATTGTGGTGTTCTCTTCTGTGAGTCGTTACGCTGAAGCAGGGAGCCCAGAATTTATTAATCTCGCTCTGACACTGACCTTTCTTGCCGGAGTCTATCAGCTTTCCTTCGGGCTTGCCCGGCTGGGCAGTTTGGTTAATTTTGTTTCCCATACCGTGGTGATCGGATTTACCGCCGGAGCCGCCATTTTGATTGCCACAAGCCAAATCAAACATATCACCGGCATTCCCATTGCAAAAGGAGAATCCTTCCTCCATACCTGGATTGCTCTTTTTCATGGGGTGAGCCATTTTAATATACTTCTTTTGCTGATCGGAGGAGTTACCCTCGCTGTCTCATTTTTTTCAAAGAAATTTTTCCCCAAGGCGCCGAATCTCCTTATCGGTATGGTTGTGGGGAGTTTGATTGCCGTTATTTTTAATAAATTTAATGTGGCAGAGCCGGGAGCCATTAAACTGGTCGGTGAGATACCTGCTCATCTTCCCCCGTTATCATCGCCTGATTTTTCTCCTGCTACTATCAAAATGCTGGCCCCTGAAGCCTTTGCCGTTGCCCTGCTGGGTCTGATCGAAGCCGTGTCCATCAGTCGAGCCGTTGCTACCAAGTCTGATCAGCGCATCGATTCGAACCAGGAGTTCATCGGTCAAGGATTATCGAATATCTGCGGCAGCTTTCTGTCCAGTTATGCCGGGTCCGGTTCCTTTACCCGTTCCGGGATCAACTTCGAGGCCGGCGCCAAGACTCCGCTTTCCGCGATATTCGCAGCAATTGCGCTGATGTGTATTATCCTGCTCATTGCTCCCTTGACGGCCTATCTTCCCATTGCCGCTATGGGCGGGGTTATTCTGCTGGTTGCCTATAATCTGATTGATTTTCATCATGTGAAGAAGGTGCTGACATTTAGTAAGTCGGAATCCGCTATCCTTCTCACTACCTTTTTTGCCACTCTGTTTCTCGAGTTGGAGTTTGCCATCTATATGGGCGTGCTGCTTTCGCTCATTCTCTTTCTTGCCAGAACCTCAAGCCCAGAAATTCATTCAATTTCCGTTGACAATGTCGAGCAGAACGGCATAAGAAAGTTTGTTGATATGGAGCAGAAGCCGCTGGCCGAATGCTCCCAGCTGAAAATCCTCAGGATTGACAGATCCATCTATTTCGGTTCAATCAATCACGTTCAGAACCGTATTGCAGAGGTGTCGGACAAAGAAGGTATATATAATATTCTGCTTCTTGCCACTGGTATCAATCTGATCGATTTGGCTGGCGCTGAGGCCTTAATTGCGGAGAATAATCGGTTAAAGAAGATGGGTGGCGGCCTGTATTTTGTCAATATGAAGGCGGCTGTGTATGAGTTTGCAGTCAGTTCCGGTTTTATCAAAAATCTAGGCCCGGATCATTTCTTTGATAGCAAGAGTTGTGCTATCTCGGAAATTTATAAAAAGTTAGATAAAAGTAACTGTCCTTCCTGTAAGGATAAGGTCTTCAGGGAGTGCCGTCAGGTCTTCAGGGAGTGCCGTAGCTGATCCGAGGCTGTTTCTTGCCGGGGCAGGCCGATGCGGGCCTGTCCCCACCCCCTCTCTCCTTTTTTCACTCTTCCTTTCTTGCCTGCTGAATTTCCTCTGATTTTTTTATTCTTCGGTATCCTCTGTGTCTTCTGTTCTCATTTCCATTAAGGATTTTTGTGCAAAGAAGCGCACCGCGACAATGCTGATTTCATACAGTACAACCAGCGGTCCGGCCATAAGGAGCTGATTTACCACATCCGGCGTCGGAGTGACAATTGCCGCAATAATAAAAGCTATCAGAAAGGCATACTTGCGATTTTTTGCTAAAAACGGTGCATTGACTATGCCGAGTTTAGCCAGAAAAACCATGAGGACCGGGAGCTCAAAAATAACCCCAAAGGCTAAGAGCAGGCGGAGGGCAAGAGAAAAATACTCGCTGACCGCAGGCATGGGGTCAAGGAATTCACTGGAATAACTGATGAGAAAACGGAATGCAGGGGGGAAGACCACGAAATAGCCAAAGGCGGCACCACCGAGGAAACACAAGGTGGAGATGAGGCTGAAGGGTAGCAGCATTTTTTTTTCATGCTGATAGAGGCCAGGTGCGATAAAACGCCAGATTTGATGAAAGATAACAGGGCTGGCAAGCAGGATGCCTGCGACAAGGGCGAGTTTCAGGTAAAAAAAAATCCTTCCTGATATGAGATAAAGATCAGGCTCTTATCTGCGGGAAGCACTCGGATAAGCGGCCGAAAAAACCAATCGGCAACAGGTTGGATAAAGGAATAGGCAACTGCAAAACCAGCTGCTGCTGCGGACAGGGAAATAATCAGGCAGGAGCGCAGTTCACCAAGATGTTCTATAAGCGTGTGTTGCGACAGGGGATCAGAATTACTCATGTTCTCTTTTTTTATGGGGTTGATTTTGGAGGATAGCATACCCTATTCATAAATCGATGTTAAGCCTTTTTCTGTTTTCTTGCTGTTAATCGTTTCTTATTACCTGTGCTCTGCTGTGCGAGTGATCTGAGATAGTGATTGACGTAATGATCAATCCATTGATAGATTACCTGGAATAAAAGTGGCAGGGCCGTGTTGGGAGAAGTTTGAAAAAGAGCAAAGAAGTAGAGCGAAGTTAACCTGAGGAATGACATACCTATGCCCCGTATTCTTATTGTAGATGACGAGTTAAGTATGCGTGATTTTCTCAAAATTTTGTTTGAGAATGAGGACTACGAAGTCTCTGTCGCGCCGGATGCGGCCACAGCGTTGGACCTTGCTGTGAAAGATCCGTTTGATGTCGTTGTTACGGATATTCGTATGCCCGGCATGAACGGTCTTGAACTGTTGGGAGAGCTAAAACGGCATTTTCCTGATTTACCGGTGATTATGCTCACTGCGTATGCTTCGCCCGATGACGCTGTACAGGCAATGCGGCAGGGCGCCTTTGATTATATTACCAAGCCGTTTCATGTTGATGAGCTGAAGAATGTCATCAGAACGGCGGTTCAGCGCAAAGCATCAGCTGAAAGGAACGAGACAGGAGAGACCTTTTCGGGAATCATCGGGTCCAGCTCGGAAATGCTGCGAATTTTTGACCTGATCAGGCGCGTGGCGCCCACCCCGGCCAGTGTACTTATCTACGGTGAATCAGGAACTGGAAAGGAACTGGTTGCCAAGGCCCTTCATGAGCATTCCAAGGTCGCTACAAATCCCTTTGTTCCGATCACATGCAGCGCAATACCGGAAAGCCTCCTGGAAAGCGAACTCTTTGGCCATGTCAAAGGCTCCTTTACAGGGGCTGTGGCTGATAAACCTGGGCTTTTTCAGCAAGCGGATTCAGGAACGGCCTTTCTTGATGAAATCGGCGAGCTTACGCCCATCATCCAGACCAAGCTCTTACGGGTGCTTCAGGAGCGTGAGTTCATGCCGGTGGGGTCGACAAAGACAAAGCAGGTTAATGTCCGCATCATTTCTGCAACCAACCGGAATCTGGAAGACGAGATCATGGAGAAACGCTTTAGGGAGGACCTTTTCTACCGTTTGGCTGTTGTGCCGATTCGAGTCCCACCGCTCAGAGAGCGCAAAGGGGATGTTCCTTTGCTGGTAGATTATTTCTTGAAAAAATATTCCGAACTGTTCGGCAAAGAAATACAAACCATTTCTTCATACGGTCTGGAAGTTTTGATGGACTACAACTTCCCAGGCAATGTGCGGGAATTGGAGAATATCATTGAGCGCGGGGTCGCCCTTGAAGCCTCTAATATTATTCTTCCAGAAAGTCTTATCCTTTCCCGGAAGGATAATAAGGGCTTGCAGAAAGAGCCCTTATTTATCGGGGCCCAAGATGAACGGGAACTGTTTGATCGGGGGATGGAAGATATCCTGATCGACTTGGAAACCAGAATGATCAGGCATGCGCTTGCCGCTGCAGAAGGCTCTAAAATGCGGGCTGCTGACCTGCTGAAGGTCAGTTTCAGATCTCTTCGTTATAAAACGAAAAAATACGAGATTGATTGAATCCTGGGAAACGACAAAGAAAGGACTCCTGACCGTACTTTTTTATCCACCGGTCTGAAGAAGAATATGAAGAATATATTATGTCTATAAATAAACTTATCAATGAGTTGAAACCCATACGAGACTCAAAGGAACAGCTGCGTCGCCACCTAGTCTGGATGATAATGACAAGGGTGATACTTTTTACTCTGCTGATCGCTGTGACGGTGGTCCTGCAGAGTTTAGGGCGTAATGTTATTTTGCCGCCCAATGCTGTGACTATGGCTTTTCTCTCGGTGGTGTTTATCTACTCTATCGGATCTGCTGGGCTTTTGCAGACAAGAACCCGTCATCTGCCGCGGTTTGGGCTTGTTCAGGTTCTTTCGGATACGGTATTTTCCGCCTTATTGGTGCTGGGTACCGGGTGCAGTCAATCTATCTTCAGGCCGATCTTTATCTTTCCTGTTCTTATCGGGGGATTGAATCTGAATCGGATCGGGGGGCTTTTGGCCGCCACTGCTTCTTCTCTTTTATACGGGGCGATTCTTCTCTGCGAGTATTTGGAATATATTCCTCCTTTTTATTCCCATACTAATTATATTCCACCGGATTATTTTCTTGATGTTGTGAATAAATTTGCGGTTTACACGGTTCTTTTTTTTGCTATCGGTCTGACGGGCAGTATTGTCGCTGCAAGGCTGCGCAAGACTGAAGAAGCGCTTTCCAGGACCTCGGTGCAGTTTGATCGTCTTAATATTCTCTATAAACAGGTCTTTGATGATATTAATACCGGCATCATCACTGTTGACGGCAGAAATTTAGTCACTTCATGCAATATAGCCTTTGGAAAAATAACAGGCTTTTCTGCCGAGAAGATTATCGGCCTTCCTTTTGATGTTTTTTTCCCGGCAATGATTCTCACGGAACATGATGAGAGCAGGCAGGCGGTTGACCTCGCAAGGCAGGACGGGAGCTCTACCCGGGTCAGGTTTACCCTGGCGCAGCTGAATCTTCCGCCTGACCCTGATATGCAAGGTGACCTGCAAGCTGATCAGGAAGATGCACGCTGCAAGGTGATCACTATGCAGGATATCAGCGTATTGGAAAAGATGGAGCAGCAGGTCAGAGACAGTGAAAAGATGGCGACTATCGGTGAATTGAGCGGTGGTATTGCCCATGATTTTCGTAATCCCTTGGCAGCTATTTCCGGATCTGCTCAGATTTTGAGTGTCCATACCAGAGAGCGGCAGAAAGAATCCGACGATCCGATCATCAGTACCAACCGGCATCTGACAGATATTATCCTGCGGGAATCAGACAGGATGGAGAAGACGATTAATGATTTTCTTCAATTTGCACATCCCAAAGAGCTGGTACCGGAGTGGTTTAACCTGAAACGGGTGGTTGTCGATGCTGTCCGGCAGATACAGGGCAAAAAATCCCGCTATCCTGGGTGTGCCATCACCGCTGATATTCCAGAGAATCTTGACTGCTGGGGAGACAGGCAGCTGGTGCAGATTATCCTGGTGCATCTCCTGGAAAACAGTTGCTTTGCCTCGGCGCACAGTACGGAGCCGATTATTATTCAGGTGCGGGAGGAACAGGAGAAAGGGCAGTCCTGTCTTTGTATTGCGGTCATTGATCAAGGCATCGGCATTGCGGACGAAATTCGGGATAAGGTATTCAACCCTTTTTTTTCTGGTCGGGAGGACAGTGCCGGGCTGGGGCTGGCCATTGTCCAGCAGTTTGTTGAACAGCACGGCGGTACAGTGACGCTGTTGGAGCCAGAAGAGGGCAGTATTGTCGAAATACGGCTGCCTCTCCCGGCTTCAACAGAGGATGAAGAAGTATAGAATAATAATAGGTTGATTGGCAATTAACCGGCAATCTGCTCTATCTCGGCCCCAACCTTGCGGAGTTTCTCCACCATATTTTCATACCCCCGTTCAAGGTGGTATATTCTTGAAATCTCCGTTGTACCTGATGCGGAAAGGCCTGCAATGACAAGAGAGGCCGAGGCCCGCAGGTCTGTGGCCATCATCGGTGCCCCTATGAGTTTATTGCGAGCAATCCCGTTGACAACGGCTGCTGCCCCGTCAATATTGATTTTTGCTCCCAGGCGTTGCAGCTCGGCAACATGCATGAAGCGGTTTTCAAAGATTGTTTCATGGATAATGGATGTTCCGCTGCATTGGATCATCAGGGCCATGAATTGAGCCTGGAGATCAGTGGGGAATCCGGGGTAGGGCATGGTGGTGATGTCAACGGCCTGTAAAGGACAGCTCTGCCCCTGGTCATTAAGAGGGCAGGAGGCGATGATACTGTTTTTTTTTGCCTCTATGGTCATGCCGACAGCTTGAAGCTTTTCTATGAGGACTGGCAGGTGCGAGGGATCACAGTCAGTGATTTCCAGTTCTCCGCCAGTGGCCCCGACCGCTATGGCATAGGTACCCGCCTCAATGCGATCCGGGATAATTGTTGCCTCAGTGGCCTGTAAGGAGGTGACGCCGGTTACTGTGAGACAATCTGTGTCGCGGCCTTCAATCCTTGCTCCCATTGCCGTGAGCATATCAATGAGATTTCCTACCTCAGGCTCTTTGGCCGCATTGCGGATAAGCGTTGTCCCGCTTGCCTTGACCGAGGCCATGAGCACATTTTCTGTTCCGGTGACGGAAGGGATATCAAAATAAATCGTATTGCCGGTCAACGTTCCCTCAACCCGTGCCTCCACATAGCCGCTCTCAAGATGGGTGACTGCGCCAAGCTGCTCAAAGCCGCGCAAATGGAAATTGATGGGTCGGGCACCAATGGCGCAGCCGCCGGGTAGAGAGACCCGAGCGCGGCCGGTCCGGGTGAGCAGAGGCCCGAGGACCAGAACCGAGGCCCGCATGGTCTTGACCAGATCGTAGGGGGCTTCTGCACCGGTAAGATCGGTTGTGTTAATCTGCACGGAACCGCCGGATCGTTCCCATCTTGCTCCTAAGGTCTGGAGAAGCATGAGCATGGTGCGGGTGTCGCGGAGGTCCGGGACATTATGAAGGGTGTAGGTTCCCGGAGCCAGCAGGGTAGCTGCCAGCAGAGGCAGGGCTGCATTTTTTGCGCCGCTGACCTTGATGCTTCCTCGTAAAGGGCGTCCACCGTTAATTCGTATTTTATCCATTGTGCGTATTG
>CBFDDU010000056.1:0-20058 GCA_965603655.1 uncultured Candidatus Electrothrix sp.
ATCCGACCAAGAAGATGCAGAGAGAGATTATTGCCTGCCTGCTCAGGCAGGGTGGCAAAATCCGTCATCTCCACATTGGCTGCCTCCCTGTCCATCTCTGCCGAGGCCAAGGCCGCAAGGTCCCCCTCAATTTCGGCGCCGAAATAGTCCACATGGGTCTGCATGGTCTCCAGCAGATACTCGGCCTCATGGATGGGAAAAGGATATGAGGCAAAGGTCTGACCATAGATTGCCGCCATTTCCGGGACATCATCCCGAAGACATTGACGGAGCTGAAACCGGGCATCAGGGGCTGGCACCGCTGTTTCCTGCTTGTCTTCAGCAATATGCAGGATATTTTCCAGTCGCGCAACATCATCTTCCTGCCTACGGGCATTATTTAAATAATATCCCAGGAACAGGGCACTCGTTTGACCGGAGAAAAAGCCCGGAATCTCAGCCTCCTTGACAAAACCAGCCTGCATGAAATCAACAGAGGCATCTTCGGGCACCTTGGCAAAAATCTTGGCATATCCCTTTGTTTTAGCCAAGCTGATCAGTTGCTGCGAAAAATCCGCCGAGGCCTGATCAGCCAGCCGCATAAGATAAATACGGTCATTATACGGCCCGTGCTGAATCGTACTGCCCTGAAACTCCTCAACCGTATCCTTAAGCAGCATACTCCTCCCTCTTCTCCTCCCTTTTCTCCATTCGCTCGTTACCTGTGGGCACCAGGGAGACAGCGTCATCATAATCAGCCAGCAATTTCTTGATACCGACAGCACGATATTCCGCAGCCTCGTCCAAGGAAAGCTGAAGCTCGCATTTGTCGCATTTCCGGTCACAGAAAACAGGCTCGTAAGAATCTGGCTCCTTATAGGTGGTAATCACACCCTCGTAATTACGCAGCACCACCTTATTGGTGGACCAGGAAATGAGGTAATTCGGCATAACAGGAATTTTACCGCCGCCGTTGGGGGCGTCAATAACATAGGTGGGTACGCTGAAACCACTGGTATGCCCGATCAGGCTTTCGATGATCTCAATGCCCTTGCCTACTGGAGTACGGAAATGAGTCAACCCTTCGGAGAGATCGCATTGGTAGAGATAATAGGGTCGGACCCGATTAGCCACCAGCTTATGGACCAGAGTCCGCATAATTCTGGGACAGTCGTTCACCCCGGACAGGAGCACGGACTGATTGCCCAGCGGGATACCTGCATCAGCCAGCTTGGCCAAGGAGGCACGGGCGGATTCGGTCAGCTCTCTGGGATGATTAAAATGGGTGTTGATCCACACCGGGTGATGTTTTTTTAGCATGTTGACCAGCTCATCCGTGATCCGATACGGCAGGACCACCGGGGTTCGAGTGCCGATCCGAACCATTTCCACATGCTCTATCTTGCCCAACTCCGTAAGGATATAATCCAGATATTCATCCGGCAGCAGGAAGGGGTCACCGCCGCTGAGCAGGACATCGCGGATCATGGGGGTGTTACGAATATAGTCAAGCCCTTGCTCAATAGCCTTTTTGGACGGAATATTGTCGTGATCACCGACTTTCCTTTTTCTGGTGCAATGGCGACAGTACATAGCGCAAACATTGCTGACCAGAAAGAGCACCCGATCCGGGTAGCGATGGGTGATGCCCGGTACCGGGCTGTCTTCATCCTCGTGCAGAGGATCGGCCATATCTTCGTCGGAAAGATCCAGTTCCCGGATGGACGGAACCGCCTGTCTGAACACAGGATCATTCTCGAAATCCTCTGTGTCAATCAGAGAAAGATAATATGGGGTAATGGATAAGGGAAATTTTTCGATTGTTTGTTGAATATGTTTTCTCTTTTCTTCTCCAAGGTCAAGGTCCAGAAAATCCTCCAGCTGACGCAACGAACGGATACGATTCTTCACCTGCCATTTCCAGTCCTTCCAAAGGGTCTTGGAAACATCTTCGTCTATTCGCTCTGCAATTTCCTGCTGGTTTTCTGTATAAATCATTGTACTCCTTATAGTTGATAACGGATAAGCGAACAGCCACAGGGTACTCTTCCGGCTCGCTGCTCGCCGCTTCTCAATAACTCTTTGCTGTTAGGCGAAATATTTTGCCCGCAGATTTGCAGACACATCCCTGGTGAGCTGCAACACCTTTTCCGCATGCTCCAGGCGAAGCGAACCAGTGCCGCAACTGGGGGTGATCAGGGTCTGCCGGAGCAGATCAGCCTGGTCACGACCGGGACGAACAAGTTTTTTGATCTGATGCTCCCAGAGCTTGGTCAGGGACTCAGCGCTTTCCTTTTCAATATCATAGGGCTTACCAGTCGGGACACCGCCCCAGGCGAGGATACCGCCTCGGTCAAGATAGCTGTGGACCTGCTCATTCAAGGCTGCCAACTTGTCAAAAAAGCTATAAGCATCAAAGCTAAGAATGTCAATTTCCGATCCTAAAAGGATTTCCCATTCCGTGTTGGCGCAGACATGGATTCCGGCCAGTCCGCCAGCCTGATGGATCGCCCCGGCCACTTCGTTGAGCATCTCCTGAATTTCCGCATTACTCACTGAAATAAAGGCGGAAGAGCCTAAGCCAGCCAGGGCGGGTTCGTCGATGAACATAATCGCTGGCACCTTATTACAACAGGCCAAAAAACGAGTCTGCCAGGCCGCTTTCATGGCAATGCCTTTAACGACCATCTCCCGGATGGTGTCATCGTAATATCCGGCCCGCCCCTGGGCATCCTTGATGCCGGTAAGCATGGTAAAGGGGCCGGTAACCTGCCCTTTCAGGGCAGCAAGGCTGTCATTATGCTGTCCGCTCTGCAAGGCCTCGGCAAAACAATACAGCCCCTCAGCCCGCTCCCGGCTGACCCTGAATCTGGCTCCTGCCGGTGCTTCCGGGTTTTCCAGCACAGCCATGTAGTCCTCGTAAAAACCAAGCATCTGCTCTTCAAAATTAGCTCCGCCGGTGTCGTAAAGGATGCGGCCTTCCGGGTCGCGCAGGTTTTCTTCCCGGATGCAGGGAATGCCCTCGGCGAACTGGGGCATCATGCCCTCATAGGGATCGCCGGGTAGCTGCGGCCAGAGCGGGATTTCCGGGGTGGCGGTGAAGATGCGTTCAAGGGCCTCTTTGTGGTCACTCAGGGGCAGAGAACCTATGAGGACGGGGAGGCCGTTCGGGGTAAAGTTACTGGTAATTGGTGTTGTCATTGTGTCACCTCAACTATATCAAAATATTATCGTTTTCTCCGACTCCAGTTCAAAGGAATTTAATCACATAAGGTGTTCATATGATGAGTAAGACGTTCAATCTGAGAATGGAGTTATTTTTCGAGGTCAGGCTACTCAACAAAGCTATGATTCCAGACCAGGGTTGCTCTCTTTAAACATTTCTCGTGCCGCCCCGAAACCGTCTTCAAGAGATCGTGAAAACGCCACGTTGCCGATTCTCTTCCGTATCCCGGCACGCCTGAGCTTCAATATCATGCGGGGCTGCAAGTTATTTATGATTAATCCTATATTTCTCGCTGATAAATCATTTGCTATGGATTCCATAGCGACAATGGCACTCATATCAAGCATGGTGACTTCCGACATATCCAGTACAACTATTCGCACATCAGGTTGTACGGTGGAAATCGTTTTCAGGGCTTTCTGGGCAGAACCGAAGAACAAGGGGCCGTTGACATCATAAATCACCGTATGTTCAGGAAGATCATACTCTTCACGACTGCTTTCAATCGTGGAGGTATGGGTCAGGCTGATCGTTCTTCGAATAAATAAGACGGCGGCTAATCCCATACCCACGGCTACGGCAACGGTCATATCAAAAAGCACTGTCAGAAGAAAACAGGTGATGAGCACAAAAACATCCCCTCTGGGTGCTATCCTGACCGTACGAATAAAATGCTTGGCCTCACTCATATTCCAGGCAACCATGAGCAATAATGCCGCCATTGAAGACATGGGGATGTAGGACAAGAGCGGAGCAAGCAGTAATATCCCGATCAGGATAAATAAACCGTGGATAACCGATGACAGCGGCAGCGTTCCGCCCGCCTTGATATTCGCCGCTGTTCGGGCGATTGCAGCCGTCGCCGGAATACCCCCGAAAAGCGGCACGAGTAAATTCCCGATCCCCTGACCGATGAGTTCATCGTTGGGATTATGCTTTTTACCGGACATCCCATCGGCAACCACAGCACATAATAAGGATTCCAACGCGCCTAATATGGCTATGGTCATTGCTGACGGGAAAAGCAACCTGACAAGAGCAAAATTCAAACCAATGGGGTCTCCATCGGCACCAGGCAAATTCCACGGCCATTCAAAGGATGGCAAGAGGGGAGGTATTCCATTACCAGCTACGCCGTTTATTTCAAAATGAAATCGACTGCCAATGGTCGCAACCGAGAAATTCGGAAGAAAACGACTGAACAGCCAGGCTGCCAAACAGCCCAGCAAAAGGGCAACCAGATGCCCCGGGACTTTTGAGCGAAATCGCGGCCAGATCAACAGGACTGCCAGTGTCAAAGCACCAATAAGCGTCTCCTGCCAGTTTATCGATGGTAAGGCATGGAGGATAAGCGACAGTTTGTCGATATAATGACCTCCCATTGATTCTATGTTCAGTCCCAAAAAATCTTTTATCTGAAAAGTACCGATCACCACACCGATGCCTGCGGTGAATCCCACTGTTACAGGATAAGGGACTATTTCAATCAGCCTCCCGAGCTTTCCCACCCCCATCAGAATCAGGATCAGGCCTGCCATCATTCCGCTGATAAGCAGCCCCCCTATGCCGAATTTCTGCACAATGGGCAACAGGATGACCACAAAGGCTGCGGTCGGGCCGGAGATGTTCACCTTGGAACCACCGGTGAGCGCAATGACAATACCGGCAACCATTGCCGTGTACAGGCCATGCTGGGGTGGCACACCGCTGGCAATAGCCAAGGCCATTGAGAGCGGAAGCGCGATAACACCGACCGTTAACCCTGCCAACACATTGGACTGGATATCCAGGTACGACGGCTTGCTTTGGAATGATTTCCTCAGTGCGGAGAACATACTGTCCCTTAACCTCTCGGGCGATTGCCGGCTTTTCTCTTCCTCTGAAGGCAGGTCTGCACCAACCCGACAATCATCAAGGTCAGATTAACCCCAAAGGCAAAACCGGTCAGCGTGGTTTTGGTCAAAATTCGCGTTTTCACTGAGGGCCAGTTATTCACCCGGACTGTGACGTCCCTGGAAGCAACAGGGTATGGTACCAATTCTCCATCGGCAGCAAAAAAAGTTTTCTCGTCCAGATGATCCTGCAGGGGCTTTCCTCCGATAAAAACCTGGAAATTTTCTCCGGTCTTTTCAAGAGGGAGCGGCATGTCCTTATGGGTCCAGTAGATTCCCTGCTCCCCGTAAAATACCTGCATGAGATCCGCATAAAGACTGCTTCCTATGGTCACAACGCCTATCATGCCGATAAACAATAATGGATTGATAAATCTCATACTGATCTTTTTGCACCCTTGCTGTACAGTACTGTTTTTAAATAATCTTCTGTAACGATGAATTCCGGTTCTGTCTGATTCATCCTTGAGAGGAACTTCGACAATTCAACCAAGCCGTGCATTATAGACAAAGCCGCCGCTGGTGGAAAACTCTTGAAACACCTCAATTGCTTCGTGCCGCAGGATATCCTCCTGAAAGAATATGCCGCGCTGCGCCAGTTCAAATCGCCACTCCGGGTGAAGTGGCCCTTCATCAAAACCGGTGATTATTTCCAGTTCAGAACCGGCCCCGGCAATCATCAGAGCGCGAATACCTGACCACAGCAGAGCGCCAAAGCACATGCTGCAGGGCCGCCAGTTCACGACAAGCTGATAGGCCGGAAGCCCGGTTGCGCCAAGATCATAAACACTCAACAGCTTTTGGGCCAAAGAGAGCGCAGTGACTTCTGCATGGGCTGAGGAGCAGGTACAGGGGAGAACCCGATTCACCCCGATCACCACCAACTTACCAGAATCCTGCTCAAAGACCCCGGCAGCAAAGGGTCCGCCGGTCTTCTGCCGAAAATTCATCCGGGCGAATTCGAGCACCGCGCGCATCCGCTCCTCATCGCTCGGCAGGTACTCCGGGAGGTCATTTAAGGCGGTAATGGCCCAGGCAGGCAAGTTAAGATCAACACAGGTATTTTGCTCATGAAAGCGTTGTTCTCGCTCCATCATTCCCCCGTCCCAGAACCACCGGCTCCGTTACGATCCTTAAGAATCACAAAGGCTTTCCCTAAGTTGGGCGAAACAGACCATCTCTTTCCTGCATCTCCTGGAGAATTGACAATATCCTCTTGACGAAAAACCCCTGCCTCAATGAGGAGTTGGAGAAGTTGCTCCTGCCGCTCCCCAGTATTGACGCAACCGTGGGTTGGATGAAACAACGTACCGCCAAAGCTGGCCTGCTGACTTAGGGGCTGTTTCGCTTCAAAATCACCGGGCGCGATACGTAGAGCAATACGCCCCAAGCTGTAGGCCAGCGGCCATTCATTGACCCAGTAATCATCCAATGCCTCAGTCGGGATGATGCGGGAAAGGAGGAAGGAATTGACAGGATACGGCTGCGCGTTTATCGGCGGCAAAGCCGCATCAAGATCAATCCGGGCCGTGCGAAACCAGGGAGAATTGCCTCCCCCGGTCACGGCTCCCCAGATGGTGTAGATTCCTTGGGGTGTATCATGGTTGATCCAAACTCGCCGAGTCCCCCTATTTGCTTGACCATTTCGGATAGAACGGGCCAGGACCGGCAGATGAAATTGTTTGCCGGTTTTCTTATCAAGCAGCCACCTATTGTTCTGCTTCACCCTGAGATCGCAAGGGCTATTCCGATCCGGCGGACAGGTTATATAGACAAGGAGAAGATCAGGGTCGACCTCGGCATTGACAATCGCCTCTGTTGTGGTTTCACCCGCCTTTTTGACCGGACGTAGAAGACGCAAGGCCTCCTTAGCAATCAGGCCGTAATGTTTGGATCTGTCTTGCTGAACAAAAAAAACCGCTGGGAGAAAGGTTGTCCTCCGAATTCCATTCCGGCTGCCGGAAGGTTCGGATACCGAGGAGACATCCACCGGTGCAAGCCGCATGGTCTCCTGGAGATTCAGCAGAACACAATCGCCCGGCTCCATCCGGGTCATATGAAAGAGGGCATCCCCTTCCCTTGTGCTGAACAAAATCTTTCCTTCCTGCAAGGTGCTGTTTCGTTGGAGGGCTGCCTGTTGGGAGCCTATATTCGAGGCAAGGAAGAGATGAAGCGACGCCGTCTGCACCCCCTTCGGAGCACAGTATTGCCGTATCATGGCAGCTGAGGCCGGAGCAGTTCCGATAAGGGTGGCCGCAAGGCAGAGGCTGGTGATAATCATCACGACCTTATGCAAGTAAGCTCTCGGCATGTTCCCCGATCTCTGTCTGCTGTAGATCCGGCCTGTCCCTGCGCAAAAGACAGGCCGGATACACTGTCCTCTTTACTTAGAGAGCAGCTGCCTTGGCCAGAGCCGCCAGCATAGTCTCTCGCTGCGTATCGCTCAGGTTGACCGGAACCTGATAGACCAGGGTGCGGCTCATCAGCTCAACCGAAGCAGGCAGGGCCTCGGGATCATAGATAACGCGACGCTTACAATGAGTATCAAAGGGCCAGCCGTTTTTACAGAGGGTTTTACCGCCGAGCAAATGTTCCCAGGAGGGATAAAAATGCCAGCTGTTTTCTCCGAAATTGATGGCCCCAGCCTTATTATCCCGCAACACCTGATTGACCTTGGCAGCCTGTTCCTTATCCGGCAGCATAAAGGCCAAAAAGGTAGCTGAATCACCCTGCTCATCCAGGATCACTCGGAAGCTGACCCCGGCAATTTTTGAGGCCGCCTCTTTAAGGATGGCCTTGTTCTTTTGCTGGGAAGCGACAATGCTGTCCAGCTTGGCCAGCTGCGCCAACCCGATAGCCCCTTGCAGCTCCATCATCCGATAGTTGAAGCCGATAAAGCTTCGACCTTCACCGCCGCGCCCTCCCGGATTGACCGCATGGTCATGGCCATGATCTTGGTACTCGGAACAGTTGCGCCAGAGCACCTCATCGTTACAGATCACCATCCCGCCTTCGCCGGTGGTCATGGTCTTGACCGAGTCAAAAGAAAAAGTGCCGAAATGACCAAAGGTCCCGAGATGCTGGCCGTTGAGCCGGGCACCGGGTGCTTGGGCCGTATCCTCCAAAACAGGGACACCGTATTTATCAGCAATGGCCTTAATCTCTACGATCCTGGCCGGAGCACCCAACATATGCACCGGGATAATAGCCCGTGTTTTCGAGGTGATCTTCTTTTCCAAATCAGTCGGATCCATGTTCAGGGTCTGGTCTACCTCGGTGAAGACAGGCACAGCCCCCACATCAAGAATGGCTTCCCAGGTGGCGACAAAGGTGAACCCCTGGGTGATGACCTCATCACCGATGCCAACGCCGAGGGCAATTAAGGCCACTTTCAGCGCTGCGGTTCCCGAGGTTACGGCCTGGGCATGGGCAGCCCCGGTGTATTTGGCAAAGGCCTGTTCAAACTCACGGACCTTGTACACGCCCTTGCGCTGCTCACCGAATTCATAACGAAACAGGACACCGGTGTCAAACACCTCCAAGGCCTGTTGTTTTTCCTCTTCTCCGAATACTTCAAAACCCGGCATGGTTTTCCCTCATCTTATCTAGTAGTTGTTCCATTATCGGACTATTCAGCTTTCAGCAGAGATCAGGGCGTGTCCCCTCTGCTCTACTTATCAATCAGCTTGCGGATCCCGTTTTTTTCATCGCAAAGAATAATCTTCGGTGCAAAATCGGTCAACTCAATGTCATCGTACTGGGCATAGGTGACAATGATAATCAGGTCACCCGTATGCCCTTTGCGGGCTGCAGCCCCGTTCAACCCTATAACGCCGGAGCCCCGCTCCCCTGTAATAGCGTAGGTCTCGAAGCGTTCTCCGTTATTGATATTATAAACATTGACCCGCTCAAAAGGGATAATCCCTGCGGCATCCAAAAGGTCTTGGTCAATGGTCAAGCTGCCGTCATAATTGAGATCCGCCTCAGTAATAGTTGCACGGTGGATCTTGGCTTTAAGCATTGTTCGCTGCATAACACTCTACTGGTATAAAATATTTTTTTCCTGTGCAGAAAAAGGAATGTAAATGTTTCCGGCTCAGTTGGCCTGTCATCCTTTGAAAAAATACGGAACAGCCATCAGAAGGAAACCGACAAGAAGCATCAGGTATATCTTGGTGATAAGATACGGAAGAATACATAAGAGCAGTCCTGTACCGAGTGGGACAAAGGCATTCTGTTTTTTTCCGTAGATGAAAAAGCCAGAACCAATTGCTCCGAACATTAGTCCCCAAAAGAGTTGCGCCGGTGTGCCCATTGTATATTCTTTCCTTGTTGCCCTGTTTCTTCACTGCTTATGCAAGACCACATCTTTTACTCGCATGCTGTGATATCTTCAACAGAATAATGCACAGCCAACCAGACCGTAAGTTCTTCCGGTTCCGTCCAGACAACCTTGTGCTTTGCGTGCGCCGGAATATGGAGGTAATCGCCTTTTCGCAAGGTCACCTGCTGCTTCCCCTCTGCAAACAAGATGGTTCCGGCACCTTCCAGCACCAGCACCCACTCATCCTCTTCCTGATCACACCAGCCTGTTTCCGGTGCGGTATGCCCCTTGGAAACAATTCGCTCAATGCGGATACTTTGGCCTTTTTTTGCTCGGAGCAGTTCGTCAAAAACTTCATGCTTCGGATCAGACGGCAAAGAGGAAAAAATATTATTCATGAGTCGATCAACGTCGAGGGCAAACCAATAAGTTCCTCAATAATTCCTTTGGCCTTTTTTAACAGGATGAAGATGTCGTTAATATCATCTTTCGTCGCATCAAAGGCTAGGCTGGTTGCATAATCCTGTCCATCCAGAACAACAAAAAACCACAGTCGGCCCATCACATAACAGCCGTAGATCGGTTTGCCGTCGTTATTCAATTTTTGCGCCGCCACCATTGTGACGAGGAGCTGACCTAAGGGATCACCCGATGCTTCATGTTCCCTCTTAAATTCATGGATAAAAAAGTACGGATGTTTCGGGTAACGCTTGCCGTTGGCAACAAAAAAATCAACCTTGCCGGATAAAATATCTCCCTCAATCTCCACGGAAATTTCCCGTTCGATAAAAGACTGATACTGTTCTTCATCAAAATTGACTGCGGCCAGCAGCGGAAAAATAAATTTACCTTTGAGTTCCCACTCATTCCAATCCCAGATATGATCCAGCAATTTATCACGAAACTCAGTAAGCAGGTGATCCTCCTCCGGCGTGAACGGAGCAGTTTCGGTTATGCTTAGCCATCGGCTCAGGAATTCACAATGTTTACAGAACGTAAGGCCAAATGTTTCTTCAACCTCTGCTATAGTCCATTTAGAGAATGATTTCATAATGGTTACACTACCCTCAGGGATAAGATGAACTTTTTCTTTCCGGTGTTGAGTATGCCCGCTCAGCTTGATCGATTTCTCAAATATTACCTACTACTCCCTTCACTTCTCGTCCCCCACCACATACCCATTATCAATCAGCCGCACCTTGCCGTTGATTTTTACAGCTAAAGCCAGCACCGTGCCCTCAGTAACCTCGGCAATCGGCTGGAGAGTGGATTGATCGACAAAGCTGATATAATCCAGCTCCGTACCGGAAAAGGAAAGGATAAACCTTTCTAAAGAAGCAGTGAGCTTTTCCGCATCACGCTCGCCGTCTGCGACCATTGTCCGGGCCATGGCCAGAGCGCGGGAAAGACTGAGCGCAGCTTCACGCTCTGCCTCTTGCAAATAGGTATTGCGGGAGCTCATGGCCAGACCATCTTGTTCCCGAATAATGGGATAAGCAATGATCTCCACCCCGAGATTCAGGTCCTCGGTCATGCGGCGGATCACAGCCAGTTGCTGAAAATCTTTTTCTCCGAACACCGCTAGATCAGGGCGAACGATATTGAAGAGCTTGCTGACCACCGTGGCAACCCCGGCAAAATGACCGGGGCGGAAAGCCCCACAAAGCCGGTCAGTCAATTCCTCGCCCACAGTCACAGTGGTGTTGCATCCTGGCGGGTACATATCTTCCGGTTCCGGAGCAAAAATCACATCCACCCCGACGCTGGCAGCCAGTTCCTGATCGCGGGCAAAGTCTCTCGGATAAGCAGCCAGATCTTCCTGCGGACCGAACTGGGTGGGATTGACAAAGAGACTCACCACCACCTGATCGGCCAATTCGCCAGCCCGGCGCATTAAGGCAAGATGCCCTTCATGAAAAAAACCCATTGTCGGGACAAAGCCTATCATCTTGCCCGCAACAGTCTGCTCTTTGGACCAGGCTGTCATTTGCTGTGGGTCTCGAATAATCTTCATGGATGCGGCCTGTTCGGTCTATTGCAGGAGACGATTCAGACTTGCCTGGACCATATCACGGGCTAAAGAATTCTGAGCAGGCCCGGCCTCTCCTTTCTTCTCAGTCAAACTCATATACCGTTGATACATGGCCACAGCCTGCTCGGTCTTTTCCATCCTCTCGTAAAGACGCCCAAGATTGCTCAAGGCCAGGGCCTCGTAGCCCTCTCTCTTTTGCAAAAATTCATAGGCAGCAACAGCCTTGTCCAACTGCTTATCCTGCTCATATAAAGCACCAAGATTTGCCTGCACCAGGGGTTTGAGCAGATCCTCTTCTCCCAACGCGTTCTTCAAGGTTTCTAACCGGTCAATAGCCTCCTTATTCTTCCCGGCCTTCTGAGCAAAATGGGCAAGTTGAATCTGACTCCAGGCAGCAGAAGGCGTCGAGCTGAAGTCCTCATTGACCTTATCCAGGGCTGTTGCCCGCTGTTCCCCTTCAAGAAGCAGAGCTGCATCATAGGCCTTGGCAGCCTTGTTCAAGCTGTAGGTGCGATAGGAATCATAAACTGCGGCAATAATGATCACGGCAGCAATAATACTGACAACAGTCCAGATCTTCCGTTGGTTTTTCTGTAAAAATTCAATAACACCAGGGGGAAGATCCAGCTGATCCAGAATGCCGTTATGCTGCTCAACATGGGAATTTCCCCGCAAATCGTTCAGCTGAAAGGAGCTTTGTTGTTTTGACATGAAGTGTTCTCCGGTTTATGGTAATTCATCCAATCTTTTTTATTTTTTTTGTCCCGCAGCATACGCAGCATCTGGTACCCGTGTCCAACGAGTTTCGAATCAGGTCGAAGCAGCCCCCGCGCTGTTGCGGCTGTAACTATAGCGTGAATCCTGAAAAATGCATTAATCTTTTCCCCCCTTTTGAGGACCAAGCATACTGTTCCTAAGATATTCTTTTGTTTTTTGGTAAAAAGCAATGAAAGAGAAGAAAAAACAAAGAGGTCGGACAAGTGCACTCGGCTTTTGCCAGAGCTGCGAACAGGAGCATTCTCTTTCGGCAAATTTTGCTCTGGAACCTGCTTTCCAACTGATGAAAACCCTGGAGGATAAAGGCCGGATCGACTTTGTGCTGCCGGCCCCACAGAAGGATCCCGCTTGCACTGTAGATTACCTCTGGGGACCAGCTCGTGGCAAAATGTTCGGCGTCCTTGTTGGGCAAACCCCGAACGGAGAACAGGTCGTTCTCAGGGCCTTTTCCGGCCAATATAACGGACGATGGCAGGTTCCGGGCTGGGTCGGGCCGGTCTTTGATTGCAATGCCTTTCATCAGGTGCATGATGATGAAGAGCAGGCCATAAAAAAACTAACTCGCCAAATCGATCAGCTTGTACCTGGTTGTTCTGAACGGCAAGAACTTGTTCAGCAGCGCAAAAAAAAATCGCAACAACTCATGCGAGAAATCCATAGCCTGTACCGGTTACGGAATTTTCACGGCCAAGCGGCAGGCCTGAAAAAAATATTTGGCTCGAATAAGGGGGTGCCCACTGGCACCGGAGATTGCTGTGCCCCGAAGCTGCTTCAACACGCTGCCTTGCATGGGCTGACCCCGCTAGGGCTGGCTGAATTCTATCTGGGCAAGGAAAACGCCTCAGGCTCTCGCCAACATGGCTGCTTTTACCCCTCCTGCCGGACAAAATGCTACCCTATTCTCGGTTTCATGCTCTGCGGGGCTAAGCAGACGGCAAAAGAGGTTGAACAGGTTGAAGAAACTACGCGATGACGATAAAGAAAGGAAAGAAAGAAGTAGAGATCATTTTTGCCGATCAAGAGCTGGCGGTGGTCAATAAACCCGGTGGGCTCTTGGCTGTCCCTGGACGGGGGCCGGATAAACAGGATTCAGTGGTCAGCCGCTTCAAGGCGCAGTTCCCTGATGCCATCGACCAACCCGCAGTTCATCGCCTGGATATGGCCACCTCCGGCCTGATGGTCTTGGCCCTGACTACAGCGGCCCATCGCCATCTCAGCGGCCAATTTTCTCAACGCCAGGTGGACAAGATCTATATCGCCCTGCTGGACGGGGCTGTGCCTGAGGAGAGCGGCGAAATCGAGCTGCGCTTTCGCCTGGATCCGGAGAATCGCCCTTATCAGGTGTACGATCCCGTGCAGGGGAAGGTCGGTATCACCCGTTGGCGTCGCCTTGCCTTCTCCGGGACGTTCTTCGGCAGCAAAGCCCGCCCCAACACCCGCATTGAATTTACGCCGTTAACCGGCAGAACCCACCAACTCCGTCTCCATGCGGCCCATCCACTGGGGCTCGGTTGCCCCATTATCGGCGACAGCCTGTACGGCAGCGGCCAGATGGGCGACCCCATGTATCTCCATGCGACCCGCTTAGCCTTTACCCATCCGCTCAGCAAGGAACGACTGGACTTCTATTCCCCTCCACCCTTTTGAGGGGCAGTGGCTAAAAAAGGAGAAGGACAGGGAACCTTGCCGCAGGCCGGTATTCCGGCCCGTTCCGAGTCAAGGTAGCGGGTAAGCCCGACACCGATACAGAGCAAGGTGAAGCTGAAGATCACCACAAGAAGAATGATGATCGGGATATGATCATAGATCCTTTGTGCTGGTTTACTTCGTCTCCTTCTGGAAGTGCTTTTCTTTGCCGCTTTTTTCGACGCGGTTCCTGCGGGCTTTTCTTCCGCCTTTTCAGGGAGGGTCGGTGTTGTTTCTTGCGCTGTAGTCAAAACAGAGTTCTCGGGTCAGGGGCTTTCCAGGATGCTCACGATTTTTTCTTTCTTCTCTTTACCTCATCAGAGAAGTTTTCTCAACCTCTCATGCCTGACCAAGCAGTTGATAGCTCCCAACTCGAAAAACACTTTGACAAGCAAAAACAATACAAATAATCTTTACTAATAAACTACTCAATCATTGCATAACACCCTGCTTCGCAGGACAAAAAAGGGAGAAAACAATGAATTATCTCTATATACCCCCTCAGAAAACAGACTTTTCCTCTCTTCTTCTCATAGGATTCCTGCTCTGTTTCACTGTGGTCACAGCTGAGGCCCAAACAAAAATCGACAAGCTGACGCAAGAAGAGACAAGAAGAATAGAGCACTGCCTCACTTCAGAAACAGAACGTCTTATGAATTCAGAAAAAGGATACAACATACTGAAAAAATTACAGGAAGAAGGAGTGACTTGTAAAGAGACAGGAATGGACATCGTCTATCAGGAAGTAATGAACAGAATCGCCGTACCAACGGCTAAAACATGCCTGAAAGATAAGATATCCAGTAATGATGACTGGGAGGCATTCTTCTTAAACCCTATTCTATCCCAGGCAAGTTATCAGCAGACATATCTCATGCTTTGTGCCCGCTTGGAAGAAAGCGCAAGGCGCTCACCCGGACAAGTCAATAAACACTCGCTGCGAGATGCCACACCATCAGTCGGCAATTGCCCTCTCCTAACCCAGGATGAGCTTACCACCATAATGACCCATCAATCTTCACGCAGAGTGGTAAAAACGCAAAACGATATGTTAGGAACCTCACTCGTCATATCCGGTGGAAACCTTTCAGAACAATTTTTTATGATTCAGGCATCAAATGGTCGCGACGGGACTCCCGCTGTTCTGATTGTCAAAGCCTCTGGCTTTCTGGATATCCCTGATCCATTAAACCGCGTTCTCTACTCCCAGGGTCTTCCGATTGCGCAATATGTTCCGAACGAAAAATTCTCTGATAGCCAGTTTGCTACTTGTCGGGATCTGATAATTACTCTATCCAGCCTCCTGAAGAAATAAAAATCTGTCGGAAAACCAAGGGGGCTACTTTTTAAAAGCCCCCTGCCCTTCCACAAGCCAACGGCACAGCAGCGGCACCCGAAACAACCACCCGTCACCCTCGCAACTTATAACCCACCATCCCCACGACCAGCAACAAAACCAATGTCAATATTATCGTTTTCCACTTGCCCGCATCATCAGCCGCCCCTGCAAGACCACGACGATAACCCTGCACTATTCGCAACGACAGCGAACGTTTCGGCTTGATCCGGCATTGCTGCTCCTTAAACCGCTTCTTTGCCCAACGGTTACTCTTCCCGAGCTGATGCGCCTCAAACAAAACCGTTCCCGCCATCTGCAACAAGTAAGGATGCCTGCCGCCCCAAGCCAAGGCCAGCTGCCGTTCTTCCGGATCCAGCGCCGGCTCACCATCAACCGGCAAACCCACTAGTTCCTCGGCCTCATCCTCACTGAACTCTCCCAACGCCACCACATGACCCAGATTAAAAAAAGCTGAGGTCAGATCATGCTCCCCGGCATACACATCCAGAGGGCTACGGCTGGAAAGGATGAACATCAGCTGACTGGCATTCATACAGCCGCGCAACTGATCAAAAAAGCTGTCGGTAAACTGTTCACCATTCTTGAGCAACACTTCAAACTCATCCAGACAAAAAACCGGCAAGAGAACATAGTCGGCAAACTGCTCCAAAAGGCTGACAAAGTCCTGATGCGTCCGAGGAGGAGCAAGGAGATTTTTCCGCAGGGATTCAATCCGCTGGACAGCAGGCTGCTGCACCAAGGCCCTGCCCAGGGCCTGATAAAAAGCTGTCTCACTCGGCGGCGTCTTGGCCTGAAGATCCAGATAAACCACGACAAAACGGGACGGATGGTTGACCCGCTGTTCCCAGGTCTGGAAAAAATGATAGAGCAGGGACGACTTGCCCATGCGCCGCTCCCCCACCACATTGACGCTGGTAGGTTGAGCTCCGTCCATCCGGCGGGCAAGGAGGGCCAGTTCCTCCCTACGCCCGACAAAGCGACTGGGATCGGTAATCATGGGACCGGCAACAAAGGGGCAAGAGCGAACGGAAGAAATCGGCATAATCTCTTGTGCAATTTGAGAAAAATTAAAAAACTGCGTACCCAATCGGCTGCCTCATCAGAGACAGCCGACCTGTAGGGGCAGACCTGCGTATCTGCCCGGCATAAGAGGGCGAACACAGGGGTTTTGAATTCCTAACCAGCTACGCTTCAGCACCAGAATCATCTCTTGGGGGCGGTGGCGGAGCAGCTTCCGGCCCGCTGATTTGGCGATGCCGCTTTTCTTCATAGACGGAAAGGATAAAGAGGCAGGAATACGGGTGGGTCAAGAGGACACCGACTCCGACAGAGCTACCGATGGAGTCCAGGATAACCAAAACCGCTACCACGGCGACATGCTCGGAGATCGGCTCATCCAAAGCCATGCGGCAGGACTCTTTGACTGCCTCAATGAGGCCCAGTTGCTGATCCGTCATCAGAGGCAGCATATAAACAAGAAAGAAGGTGCCAGCCAGAATCACCGCGATACCCGGCAAAACCAGCATGACCAGACCGATAATAACAAGAAGCACAAAGAGAATTGTAAAGCCCAATAAGGGAAAAAACAAATCCATATGGGCGAACAGATCCTTCACGTCCGGTTTTCTGTTTTCCCGCAGGGTCAGCAGCAGAGACTGCATATATCCGGCAGAAACCACCGGTGCCATAATCCCCAAACTGGCAACCGACACCACAATCATCACCAGAGTGTTGACGAGTATCGGTGCGAAGTGACCCAACATTATCTGCCAGGACCGTTCAAAATGCTGTTTAAAATCCATACCTCCTCCTTTCGGCTGAACCGAGTGCTTATAATTAGGGGTTCTTTTGTTTCAGGAAAAGGTTAACAGTCAGCAAGACAGGTTGGCAAGGAGTAATTCCTTATTCCCCAAAAGAGCAAGATGCATTCGGGTTGGACAACAGGGGGCTCAATTGGATGATTCAGCGCAGATACAGAGCTACACGGAATGAGAGGGGAGGAGGAAGAGAGGGGGCATGAGGGAATGTTATTGGTGGAAGGATGAAATTTTTACATAACAGGACCTTCCAGCCAAGTAAACAGAGGTCAGTGGCGCATCAAGGGTGAGACAGGGAACCCCGGTGCAGGCCAACAACTCTCTGGACAGGCCTAGTCCTTTACATCTCATCCCATGTCATAACCGGAGGCTTTTGTTTGCCAGGCCAATGACAGAGGAATTCGCGAAAACGGATTATTTTTCCTTCTTTAATATCAAAAACATGCACCCATCGATTTTCAAAAAACACTTCCGACCCCGTATCCCTGCCCGCCTCTTCTCCGAGCACAACCACGGTGTTATTTTCTGAAATAAAATTATTTGCATGAAATGAACTGAAATGCCAAGTGGAGCTCAAAATATCTAAGAAATGACGAACACCGTCTTTTCCTTGAAAGGCTCGACATCTTTCCAAGGTTTCCGGCCCATTCACGACCCATTCTACATTTTCATCACATAACTCCAGGAACCCCTCAAGGTCTCCCGCAGAAAATTTACTGTACACTTCTTGCACAACATGAAGAGGGGATGTCATTTCTGTCTCCAATATATTCTTTTATGGCTGATATTTATTATCATAAGTCGTTGTACGACTTTCTGTCTTACCGACTTCAACTCAGCGGGTTGCATACAGCCCTACACATCCTGCTACAAACGTATGCTCAACAGGCACGCGACCAGTACTGCCAAGAGAACTATCTTCCTTGCACGTGGTGGAGCATCCTGAAAAATCATTCTCCCCAAAAAGACAACTCTCTGAACTGAGACGACATATCATTTCCACAGCCCTCTCTAGAGCCTATTATGCTTTTTTCCTTCTTGCAGAGTTCTTCCTCATGTGAATGCAACGCACATAATTATTTGCCAGTGATCGTTTCCAAACGTATTCCGTTTCGGAACGGAGAATTTTTCCGGCAGTGAAATGCAACATACCAAGACGGCATGGAGTACAAGAAGAAAAAAGAGAAAATAATGCTGCTCAAAAAAAGAACGCGCCCTCTGATTCCGTGTCTGAGACGATGACAGGTAAGCGAGTGAATGAGGGGTGGGGTGAAAAAATCTATCTAACGTAAAAACGTACTGTTTTTTTTGTGATAAAGGATGAGGTTCGATCCTTTCAAAAAGGCGTGACAACGTTATGCAGCCGCAAAGCAACGAAAAAACCAATGCTCGGCAAACACAGTAACGTGCCAAAATTTAATCATGTCAGATAAGGTCGTATCAAGGAGAGAGGGTGATCAAAGAGAGGGTTCCTCTGTTGTTACATCCTCTTGGTTAGCATTCACCTCTCCATCAGGGAGGGGATTCTTCCGTTCCAATTTACGCTGCCTTTTTTCTTCTTTCTTTTTTTTCTTTGCCAATTCTTTTTTGCGCTTATCAAATGAATAGTAATTTTTTGCCAAGATACTCTCCTGAATGTGAAACGAGAAGGCCCTCTGCCATTGAGATATTATTGAAACAATCTCTTGTTTTGTGACGTACTTCTTACTTCAGTCACAAAAACAAGAGACATCTCCCTTTACTCGGAGAAATACGGCCCTTTGGACAAAAAAACTCTTCAAGCTCTTTCGTTCAAAGGGGATGGAACTCTTCCAACGCTTTCTCTTTTATGGACGAGGGGCAATCCCAGGCTGGGACTTACAGGCCAACAACATTATCCGCTGCCGGTCCTTTGGGGCCGTCAACGATATCAAAGCTGACCCGTTGTCCTTCCTGCAGGCTTTTGAAACCCTGGGCTTGAATAGCTGAATGATGGACAAAAACATCCTTACCACCATCCTGCTCAATAAATCCAAAACCCTTAGAATCATTAAACCACTTTACTGTACCTTCTGCCATTTTTCCATACTCCTGTATAGCTTGATTTCTCTATGAAATCTTAGTGTAAATACGAATTACAACCTTTGCAATCCGTTGTGCAGACCGATTATCCGGCCTGCGGGGCTCTTTTATATATTTTGCGGGTAGACCAAGATCACACCAGGATATCCCCGGTTTCCAGGACATTGGTTTTTGTTTTCTCAAGAAAACAAAGCCGCTTTTTTAAATAAATTCTGTTCGCGGGAGTCTTATCGACGATGAAATTTCTTCTTCTTCATCGGTTTGGACTCATTACAGACAAGCTGCCGATGCTTATATTCTTGCCCGTTCAGATTTTCCATGGCTTTATGGCCTTCGCTTCTGTTGGACATTTCCACAAAGGCAAAACCTTTAGACTGGCCTGTAAACTGATCCTTAACGAGATTTGTACTGACAACACTCCCGTACTGGCCGAACAGGTCATTTAATTCATCTTCAGTAATATTATAGGGAAGACTGCCGATAAAAAGCTTCATACTGCTTCTCCTGAAAAGATGATCTCGTCAAAAACAACCTAAGTATATGTAAGGAAGGCTGCGAGAGAGGACAAGTACGCATCACACTATACTTACGAAGGCCATCTAACGATATATAGTTAAAGCAGAAACTTTAAAGGCACCGAGAAGGAGCTAGATTCACCGTGACAACGATGACGAAAAGAGAATGCTAAAAATTATTAATTTACAATTGAACAGCATATTACTCCTTTTGCTATTAATTGCAACAAATAAATTCAGTGCAGGTAGTTTACGCCCATTTTTCCAAGACAATTCGTCACAGGACTCCTTCTGTTCCGTGTTCCGCATTCTTTTCCCTGTTAGAACTCGCAATACCGGCTCCCTTCGGGACCTGCCGGTAAACACAAATGCCCGGAGGAGCCACTCCG
>CBFDDU010000057.1:0-20001 GCA_965603655.1 uncultured Candidatus Electrothrix sp.
GGCACGGCGCGCCGTGCCCCCTACCTTTCTAGTTCCTTGGTTGTTCTTCACCGCCTCGGCGGTCCTTAGACCCTTCAGGCGGTCGGTCCGGTCGAAGAAAAAGACGATCACCGTCTTTTTCTTGGACGCAAGTACCTGTGACAGTGTCTCCCCGAGGCCCGGTGAGCTCAGCCTGATCTCCGCTCTTCTTTCCTTCACAAGCAGTGTACGCCTCTGGTGGCGGCTGGTGATGCCGTTTCTCTCCACGTCGTGAATTATCGGCAGCAAAAGCATGAACAGAGCAGATGGTCAACAGGGCCAGGATGAAAATTGCTGTTTGTTTTTTCATGGTGTTTTCCTTAAATGAGGTGATTATCTGAGGGCATAAGGTAGGAAATCCGAGGGAATAACCTGCCTCATTCCTCTTCTTACCCTTTCTGCTTTCTTTATACCCTGCCGAGGTGACAAGAGAGGCTGCGGAAAAATGAAAAGATTGTCATCCGTCCGATTTTTCGGTGAGAGGTGTGTTATCCTGATACCTGCGGAGGTTATGCGTTTACAATACGAATTCAGGTAATTTTATTGAAGACTTTTAGGGGGTTGTCTGTGGATAAATACCATGTGACGCGAAGCCCGCTATTCGTTAACTGTAGTGAACTGTAACCCGGAGCACCCATGTCCGCCATGAAGTTTTTTTTATACGCGCTTCTTTTTGCCTTGCTGACCGCCTGCGCAACACCACCTCCTCCTGTTCAAATGCAGATTCCGGACCATCCCATCGATTATTTGCGTGAAGTAAAACCGCTGCTGGATAAACGCTGCGTGGTCTGCCATTCCTGCTATAATTCTCCCTGCCAATTGAAGCTCAGTTCTTATGAAGGCTTAGACCGGGGAGCGAGCAAGGAGGCTGTGTATAATGCCAATCGTCTGCAAACGATGGATCCGACCCGTCTTTTTTTTGATGCCCGGACAACCGAAGAATGGCGAGATAAGGGGTTTTACACGGTAACGGAGAATACTGCTGAAGTCGGTTTGAATAATTCCATTCTGTTGCAGTTACTTGCCCATAAGATGGAGCATCCAGAAAGCAGCGGTGAGTATCAGCCCGAGGCGGACGACTTGACCTGTGCTGATAGCGGGAATGAGTTGGGGCGTTATCTGGATAAACATCCTCATCGAGGAATGCCCTTTGGTTTTCCTCCGTTAACAAAGGAGGAATTCGGCCTGATTGCCGGATGGCTGGCTCAGGGCGGGCAAGGACCGAGCCCAGAACAGCAGCAGGAACTGATCGCCCCGAAAGCGGCAGATCAGATCGGGATAGCGCGTTGGGAAGCCTTTCTGAATATGGCTGATCCGAAGCACAGGATGACCTCTCGCTACCTCTATGAACATTATTTCCTTGCCCACATCAAATTTGAGACCGATACCGACGAATATTATGAGCTGGTGCGGTCCAGCACCCCGCCCGGTCGGCCCATTGATCTGATTGCCACAGTACGGCCCTATGATGATCCAGAAACCGATGTCTTTTTTTATCGTTTTCGGAAGATTCATTCCACCATTGTCCACAAGACCCATATGGTGGTCCGTTTTGATTGCCGAATGCTGGCCAGCTTTAAGGAATTATTTATTGCGCCGAAATGGTTACAGGAACCGCACCTTGTCGGCTACGACACCAAGCTCAGCGCTAATCCCTTTGTTGCTTTTGAACAGATTCCGGCCTCCTCACGATATCGTTTCCTCCTGGATAATGCGCACTATATCATTATGACCTTTATTCGCGGACCGGTCTGTCGAGGGCAGGTTGCCCTTAATGTGATCCACGATCATTTTTGGGTGATGTTTCTTGACCCGGAATTTGATCTGAGCGTCAAGTATCCGGGCTTTCTCCGGATGAATCAGGATAATCTGATTATGCCCATTGAGCGGGGCTCTGAGTTTTCCATCGGCGGGCTGCTCAATAATAAATATCACCGGGCCTCGCTTCGGTATCTTCGCTCCAGGCAGGATTTTTATACAGCCAATTATGATAAAGGGCTGGGCTATGAGGCCATCTGGAAAGGGGAGCGAGTTAAAGATGCGCCTCTGTTGACAGTGTATCGTCATTTTGACAGCGCATCCGTGCATCGGGGCGTCCTGGGCAACCTGCCCCGTACGCTTTGGGTTATTGATTACCCCTTGCTTGAGCGGATTTATTATTCTCTGGTTGCCGGTTTTGATGTGTACGGCAATTTGGGCCATCAGGCAGCCGTGCGCTTGTATATGGATAAGTTGCGTCGGGAAGGGGAGCTTGGTTTTCTCAATTTTATGCCGAAGAAACAGCGGATGGAGATGCAGCGTTCCTGGTACCTCGGTGCGGAAAGCACCCTGCTTGATGCCACGGCGCCCTTTCTGCCTGCCGCGATTTCTTTTGCCTCGGATGATCCGAAAAGAGAGTTTATCGAGCAGATTATCGACGAGGAAATCCCGGACTCGGCAGGAATACGTTTTGATCCGGTAAATTATCTCAAGGCTGACAGCAGCTCTCCGTCGGTACCTGCCCGCTTGGAAACGGATCAGGAAATTTTGAGGGGATTTCGCTCGTTGACCGGATCGGACTCGGCACTGTTGTCGTACTTCAACAGTTATAATGCTAACCTGGCCTTCATACGCATAGTGCGCGATAACCGACCGGATGCCTGTTTTACGATCGTGGTGAATCGCTGGCATGATAATGTCTCCTATTTTGCTATGATCCTTGAAAAAGAAGTGCTGGATTCCTCAAAAGACAGCATGGATATTCTGCCCGGTTTTGTCGGATCGTATCCGAATTATTTTTTCAAGATCCATGAAAAAGACCTCCCTGATTTTTTGAGCCTGCTGTCCGGCAAAGAAAAGGTGAACGAGGCAAAGATTGACCGGTTTGTCAGGTATGGCATCAACCGTGCTGACCATCGATTTTGGCAGGAGTATGATTGGTTTCAGCAGCGTTTTTTTCAGGAACAACCGGTGGAGGCGGGATTTTTTGATTTGAACCGCTATTATCCGCTGGCGCGAATCCGGCAGTAGGAAATGCTGTCTCTTTCTTTTTTTTTACGATATGATAGGTGGTTACGGTCTCTGAAGTTTTTTATTGCTTTTCGGGAGGTCGGCGTTAGAATGCAGGCCTTACGAGCATAATATAAATCCTATGCCGTATTCTGATCTCTGTCGCCCTGCGAGCTGCGTTAAACTCTGCGTCGAGAAGGCTCAGGCTTGCATATTGCATATCGTCAGACCCGCCTTCAGGAGGCGGATGATTCATTTTTCAAAGGCGATTGATCGGGAAGATTGCTGACGCGCCTTGTTTCCCTTAGTTTTTATCTCGTTATTTAATGGAGGATATGATGAGTTCATGCGGTTCATGTGAGAGTGAGGACCATTCAACGTGCCACTCTGCCGATGCACAAATTGCCCAGCAGGATATTGCCATTACTCGATCTCTTGGCAAAATTAGACATAAGATTTTGGTTATGAGCGGTAAAGGGGGCGTTGGAAAATCCACCGTTGCTGTGAATCTTGCTTTAGGGCTTGCTAAAAAAGGGCATAAAGTCGGCCTGATGGATGTGGATCTGCACGGGCCGGATGTCTGCAGAATGCTCGATTTAACCGAATCTTTGGAGACTCGCCAGTCAGCAAATGGTTTAGTGCCGCCCCTGCTGTATAATGATAATGTGAAAGTGGTTTCCCTGGAATATATGATGAAGGATAGGGATGAGGCTATTATCTGGCGCGGACCGCTGAAAATCCAGGCTATTCGTCAGTTTGTCGCTGATATGGACTGGGGTGAACTGGACTATCTTGTTGTTGACGCCCCTCCGGGAACCGGTGATGAGCCTTTGTCCGTGGCGCAAACCGTTCCCAATGTGCAGGCCGTGGTTGTTACAACCCCGCAGGCTGTGGCCCTGGCTGATGTTCGCAAATCCATAAATTTTTGTAAAACCATTGAAATGCCCATTATTGGGGTGGTTGAAAATATGTCCGGTTTTATCTGTCCTCATTGTGAAGAAACCGTAGATATTTTCAGTTCCGGCGGCGGGGAAAAGACCGCCCGTGACTTTGAGCTGCCCTTTCTCGGCAGAGTACCTATGGACCCGAGAGTAGTTGTCGGCGGCGACAGCGGGAAACCCTATCTTTCATCTGATGAGAACAGTCCGGCTGTGCAGGCCTTTGCCGTTGTGGTGGAAGCTGTTGAACGACGCCTGCCAATCAATAAGTCGGAAGAAGGGTTAAAACTCGCAACCGGCTTGCAGAACGCCACTGTATCCACCGGCGGCTGCGGTTGCGGCGATGGCGGATGTAATCCAGATAAATGTGATTGCTGAGTCCAAGGGCGGCTGTTTATAAGAATTTTTTTTTGCAACCCAAAGCCAAACCGGAATCACCGGGCTGGCTTTGGGTTGATACCCGATCCACCTGAACAGAAGAGAGCACACCCGTTACCATGAGAATACAACAGCTGACAGTTGGTATGATGAGCGTTTGTTGCTATATTATTTCCTGTGAAAAGACAGGCAAGGCAGCAGTCATTGATCCGGGCGGAGATGAAGAAAAAATTCTCGCTGCCTGCAAAGAGCATAATTTGGATGTGATATACATCATCAATACCCACGGTCATCCTGATCATGTCTGCTGTAACGGGCCTATTCAGCAGGCCACAGGGGCACAGATTCTCATGCATCGGTCCGATGCCGAGTTCTTCAGCACCGCAGACGCAAAGAGCTATTTTTCCATGCTCGGGTTGCCTGAATCGCCTCCGGCAGATATTTTGATTGAAAACGATGAGAAGATCACCATAGGTGAAGAAACACTGACCGTGATCCATACTCCGGGGCATACTCCGGGCGGGGTATGCCTCTATAATAAGCCGAATTGCTTTACCGGCGATACCCTCTTTGTCGGAGGGGTCGGGCGTACCGATTTTCCGGGCGGTTCCATGCCGCAGCTTTCTCAGTCCATCCGGGAACGCCTGCTGACCCTGCCGCCGGAAACGGTTGTCTGGCCTGGGCACGGCTATGGTGGTTTTCAATCGACCATCGGAGATGAGGCGGAAGGGAATCCTTACTTCTAAAAAGGCCCAATGTCTCCTGGAACAGGCTACTTAACAACGGCCAGGATGGGTTGTGCCTTTTCTGCCACATTCTGGCCGTCTCTTTCTTGACTTTGAAACTCCTTTAGCATGACTTGCTCTTTGAGTATGCAGAATAAGGGGTTCAGATAGAGCATGTTGTGAAACCGGAGAAAATGCAGCGGCAGAGGGATTTTTCATGAGCCCGATACTAACGTCCATAGCTGGATTGGCAGCTACCCTGACCGGGGCCTGCGCTATGCTCCTGATGTTGGAGTTGCGGGGTAATCCCAGGAAAGACAGTAAGGCCAATCAACGTCTCATTATGGCGCATAAGGTGACAGGGTACATCTTTATCGTCTTTTTTATTTTCATTTTAGCGGTCATGCTTTCCAAGGCCGGAACTTATCAGGAAGAGTTTTCACCACGAACCATCCTGCACATCTCGCTGGCGCTTCTGGTTATTCCGCTTCTTTTTTTTAAAATCCTTATTATTCGGCGTTTTAAAGGTTTTGAAAAGCAGATTCCAGGGTTAGGGCTCGCCGTATTCCTCGCACTTTTTTTGCTTAACAGTATGACTGCTGGCTATTATTTCCTTCATCAGAGCGATATGTACAAGCCGCCCTTGTCTGAAGAAGATGCAGCTGTGCTGGATGAGAAAAAAGGACAAAAATTGGTGGTGCAAAAATGTGGAAAATGCCATACTTTAGAGCGAATTTTCAAGGCCCTTAAATCCGATCAGGATTGGACAGAGACTGTCAATCGTATGATATCTTTTGATTCGCCCAATATCAGCGAAGCTCAAGGTGAACAGATTCTCAACTATCTTATCAATCAGCAGCAACGACGGGAGAAATTGGTTGCTGAGATTCCCGGAGCTCAGGGAAAGATCGGGAGGAACATGGTTGAACAGAAATGTTCTTTCTGTCACGGGCTGGATAGGGTTTATATGGCAGAAAAAACGCGTGAGGAATGGGTGCAGACCGTGAAAAAGATGATTGGTTATTCCGAACAGGAGGATTTTGCGAGCTCACAGGAAAAAGATTCTATTATTGATTTTTTGTCCAGCCGGAGTTCTTCTTTGTCGAAGAAGAAAAAATGATTGGGGCAATATAAAAATAAGATGTGGAGGGTGATGCCATGAAAAAACAAAAAGTGTTCTTTTACTGTTCTTGTTGCACGGTACTCCTTTTGACGTTGATATTGACGGTCTCGTCTTTTGCTGAGGATGAGGGGAATGCAGGGAAAACGTTGGTTGAGAAAAAATGCACTGTCTGTCATAGTATTGACCGAGTTTATGGGGTGAATAAGAATCATACGGAGTGGGTGCAGACCGTGGAAAAGATGATGCGCTATTCAGACCGGATGGATTTTTTGGATCAGAAGGAAAAAGAGATTGTTATTGATTATCTGGCCAATCGGAAGAGTTCGCAGGCCGACAGTGAAAAATAAACAGAAATATTTATGCGTGAAATAATCCTCGGCACTGCTGGTCATGTCGACCACGGCAAAACAAGTCTGATCCGTGCCTTGACCGGTATTGAAACCGACCGGTTACAGGAAGAGAAAAAGCGGGGCATCACTATTGAGCTGGGCTTTGCCTATATTGATCTTGCCTGCGGGCATCGCCTGGGCATTGTTGATGTGCCGGGCCATGAAAAGTTTGTCCGCAATATGGTGGCCGGAGCCTCAGGCATGGATATGGTGGCCTTTATCGTGGCAGCTGACGAGGGAATCATGCCCCAGACCAGAGAGCATTTTGACATCTGCAAACTGCTCGGCGTGAAAGACGGCCTGATCATTCTGACCAAAAAAGATATGGTCGAGGAAGAATGGCTGGAAATGGTGAAGGAAGAGGTCAGGGAGTTTTTTGCAGATAGTTTTCTGGAAGAGGCCCCAATTCTGCCGGTATCCTCTACGACCGGCGAGGGCATCGACGCTGTGAAAGCGGTGCTGGATGAAAAGGTGCGAAAAATTAATTTCCAGGAGGAGTTCGGGCCCTTTCGTTTAGCCGTGGATCGGGTGTTCTCCATGAAGGGGTTTGGGACCGTGATCACCGGTTCTTCCCTTTCTGGACGGATTGCTGTGGGAGAAGACCTGATGTTTTATCCGGGCGGGCTGACCGCCAAGATTCGGGGAATTCAGGTGCATGGCAAAGAGCAGGAGGTTGTCGAAGCCGGGCATCGTACGGCTATCAACCTGCAAGGTATTGAAAAAGAGGAGATCAATCGGGGCGATCTTGCAGCCACTCCCGGCACCATGCAATCCTCAACCCTGCTGGATGCGGATTTTCATTTTCTGGCCAATAATTCGCGAAAGTTGAAGAACAGGACGCAGGTGCGCCTGCATGTGGGGACTCGGGAGATCCTCGCCCGTGTGGTGTTGATGGAAAAGGATGCGGTGGAGCCGGGAGAAAATGCCGATATCCAGCTCATTATTCAGGACCCTGTGGCTGTCTGGCCGGGCGATCGTTTTGTTCTGCGCAGTTATTCACCGGTTGCTACCTTGGGCGGCGGGGTGGTCCTCAATAATGCACCGCCAAAAAGGAAGCGCAGTACGGAGCGTGACAGAGAACGTAATCATACCATCTTTTCCATTTATAAAGCGGAAAACGACGGGGAGAGCCTTATTGCAAAGATGCTCCTCTTTCTTGAAGAAAGCGGAAGGCAAGGAATTACAGCAGACCAGCTTTCCACCCGGCTGGGAGTATTCGGTAAAAAGCTGAAAAAGCAGCTTCAGGGTCCTGTCTCCGGGAAAAAAGTACTGGTGGTGGAATCGGAAAGCCAGCGTTTGCTTGCTGCCCAGGTTGTCGAACAGCTCAATCAGTCCATTCTTAATTTACTGGAACAATATCATAAGGAAAATCCGCTCAAGAGCGGTTTGGCACGGGAGGAGATACGCTCCCGGCTCCGGCCTCCGGTGGATCAAAAGCTGTTTCAGTATGTGATGACCAGCCTAGCAAAAAATAATCTTATCGTCCAAGAAGGGGCAGAGGTGCATTTGAGCAGTCATGAGGTGACCCTGCAGGTCGACGAACAGGAAATGCAGGAGAAAATCGGCAGGCTGTACAAGGAGGCTGGTTTACGTCCGCCTAATCTGAAGGATGTATTGGCCTCGTTTGCGGAATTCCCGGAAAAGCAGATTCGCCAGGTTATTGATCTGCTGTTGCAGAACAGCACCTTGGTCAAGATTAATGAGGCCTTATTCTTCCATGCCGAGGAACTGCATAGGCTGGCTGATACCTTGCAGGACTATCTAGGCAGGGAAGGGGAGATTGATGCTCCAGGTTTTAAAGATCTCACCGGGCTGTCCCGCAAATACTCCATCCCTTTATTGGAGTATTTTGACAAAATCAAACTGACCATCCGAGTCGGTGATAAGCGTATCCTGCGCAAGAACACGGGATGAGCAGCAGTCTGCACGCAATCACCCATTTTTTTGCTGCTGTCGGTGGTATCTGTTTTTTCGTTGCATGGCTGGTTTTTCTCTGTACTCGCCAAGGGGATGCTCTTGAGCTGAACCGGCTTCCGGCAACCGGGATTTTCCTTTTTGCCCTGGTCTCTTTCCTCTCGCTTTTTTCCTCTCAATGGGATCTTCTCTGGTGGTTTCAGCATCTGCTGCTCTTTTTTGCCTACCTGTTGTGTAGCTTTTTTTTACTGCGTTCTTGCCGGGATGAAGTGAAAAAAAAACGGAAGAATCTGATCTGTATAAACAATGAGAAAAGGGTGTTGGCTCCATCTCGTGTCCCCTTGACCTCCTGCGGACAGAGAGGCTGTGGGTTTGGTTATATGCAAACCGATATTACTGATCAAAAAGAGTTGGAATATCAGCTGCGATTAGATCAGAAAATCTTGGAAAACACCGGAGAAGCCGTTGTTATTACAGATGTTGATGCTTCGATTGTGGATGTCAACAGGGCCTATACCCGGATTACAGGCTATGAGCGCAGGGAAATAGTTGGGGAGAATCCACGGGTCTGTAAGTCCGGCCACCATGATCAGACCTTTTATGAGGTTATGTGGAAGGACTTACTGGAGACAGGAAAATGGTCGGGAGAAATCTGGGATCGGCGCAAGAACGGTGAGGTGTATCAGAAATGGCTGACCATCAATGCAATATATGACAATACGGGTGAGACGATAAATTATGTCGGTATTTTTGCTGATATAACAGAGAAGCGAAAGGTGGAGAAGCAGCTGAAAAACCTGCTTTTTTACGATCCACTCACAAACTTGCCTAACCGTACTCTTTTTGAGGAACTTCTTGCCCAAGCCCTGCTGAACAGCCAGTTTCATGATGAACCTTTGGTTCTTCTCTGTATTGATCTGAATCGATTTAAGGATATCAATGACACCCTCGGTTATAAGGCCGGTGACGATCTGCTGATACAGGTTTCTAAAAGAATTCGAAGCTGTGTGCGGGGAACCGATACCGTATCCAGGTTATGCGGTGATGAATTTATGGTTCTTCTTTCCGAAGTGAAGCTGAAGGATTGTGTCGGGCACTTGGCTCGCCATTTACTGCATGTCTTGCAACAGCCCTTTCATATTGTAGGTGAGGAGGTTTTTGTAGATGCCTGTATAGGTATCAGTGTCTATCCAGAAGATGGCCGGAATGCGGAATGTTTGGTCAGGAATGCGGATATTGCGATGAATTTTGCGCAAAAGAGAGGGCAGGGGAATTATCAGTATTTTCGGGCGCAGATGAATGAGAATCTGATGCACCGGGTTACGGTGGAAAGAGAATTACGCCATGCCTTGGAGCATGAAGAGTTTATCCTGTATTACCAGCCTAAATATACATTGACGACGGGGAGAATGACCGGAGTGGAAGCACTCATGCGCTGGCGGCACCCGACAAAGGGGATTATCTCTCCGGCTGAATTTATTCCGGTTGCTGAAGAAAGCAGCCTCATTCTTGCCCTTGGAGAGTGGGGACTCAGGGAAGCCTGCCGTCAGGTCAAGGTTTGGCAGGACCAGGGGTTGGGGGCTTTGTCTGTGGCGGCTAATCTCTCTTCAAAGCAGTTTCAGGATAAAGAGCTGTTGCGTCTTGTTATTGAAACCCTTGCTGAGAACGGAATGAAGCCGGAGGCCTTGGAGCTGGAGATCACGGAAAGTGTTCTTATGGAGAATCCTGATGCAGCTGCGAAGTTGCTCCAAGATATCAGAGGGCTGGGAGTGCGGATAGCGGTTGACGATTTTGGCACTGGCTACTCTTCGCTTGCCTATTTGAAAAAGTTTCCGGTCAATACCTTGAAGATTGATCAGGCCTTCATCGCAGATATTGTCCGTGACAGCAATGATGAGGCTATTGTTGCCTCTATTCTCTCAATGGCTAAGAGCCTGAACCTCAAGGTCGTTGCCGAAGGGGTTGAGACCAAGGGACAGCTGGAGCTTCTTAAGAAGATGGGATGTGAAGAGGTGCAGGGGTATTATTTCAGTAGGCCGTTGCCACCGGAGGGGGTTGCTGTGCTGCTTAAGGATAAGGGTTGAGGGAAGAAATTGCCAGGTTTTGTTTCAATTTTGAATAAATGGCGTTTTGCGGAATTGGTTACGGGTAACCATTGGTGTGGAAAATTTTCATTTATTAATATCTTGTTCGAGCAATGAAAGAATGAACTACCTAGAGTTATTTAAAATGCCAACACAAATAAAAATCACTGGGAGATCTTCAAGTATTACTAATGCGTTCATTAATTCCATAATCCCGGTTAGTCAGCCAACTGAAGAGCAAGTTAAGGAAGCATTATTACTATTGGAAATGTCTCAAGAAACTTTTCAGTGCTCATATTGTGGAGCCAGAGCATCTGAGTGGGATCATCTTCGGCCTCTTGTTTTGAACAAGAAGCCTACGGGCTATATATCTGAAATCCAAAATCTTATCCCGGCGTGTGGTAAATGTAATCAATCTAAGGGAAATAAAGAGTGGCGCGCATGGATGTTAAGTGATGCAAAGTTATCCCCGAAGTCAAAGGGTGTCAGTGATCTTAACGAAAGAATCGCTAGAATTGAAGCTTATGAGAGGTGGAGAACTCCAACAAATGTTGATTTTCAAGAAATTGTAGGCAAGGATATTTGGGAGCAGCATTGGGAAAACTGGAAAGTCGTACAAGATGCAATGAGGGAGTCACAGAAACTGGCTGAAAGAATCAATGCTATGGTGGCAAATGAAACGGCAACACCATGATTGAAGTAATCAAAGCAGACATAACAACCCTCTATGTCGATGCGATCGTCAATGCCGCGAACCGCTCTCTGCTCGGGGGCCGTGGAGAGATCACCGTCTCCATCAGCTGCCTCGGCCAGGATACAGTCTCGGCATTCAGCAAGGCCCTTCGAAAATACGAACGAAAAAAATGAGTAAACTCCGATCCGGTTATACCACCGGTGCCTGCGCCGCTGTGGCGGCTAAAGCTGCAACCCTTGTTTTACTGAGAGGGCAATGTCCTGATCGGGTGGAAATTCCTTTTCCAGGAGACGAACGCCATAGTTTCCTCCTGCACTCCTGTGGCCTTGAGGGCGAGACGGCAAGGGCCTCGGTGATCAAGGATGCCGGAGACGATCCAGATGTGACCAACGGTGCCGAGATCATTGCCCTTGTCAGTAGGAAGACAGCAGGGGCGGGCGAGGGCTCCGTAGAAATTAAAGCCGGTTTCGGCGTAGGAACCGTGACCAAGCCCGGCCTGTCCATCCCGGTGGGTGAACCGGCCATTAATCCCGTGCCCCGGCAGATGATCCGGGAGGCGGTGGCCGAAGTGACAGAGCAGCTCCCCGAGGCGATGCAGCTTGTTGTTACGATCTCTGTGCGCAACGGTGAAGAACTGGCAGAAAAGACTCTGAATCGGCGTCTGGGGATTCTCGGAGGTCTTTCCATCCTGGGGACCACGGGGATCGTCCGACCGGTCTCGGCCAAGGCCTGGACCGACACCATTGATGCCTCCATGAAGGTGGCTCGGGCTGCCGGGCTGAATCAGGTCATCCTCTCCACGGGTCGGACCTCAGAGGCCGCAGTGCAAAAGCTCCTTCTCCTTCCAGAGGAAGCTCAGGTGATGATGGGTGATTATTTGGAATATGCCCTGAAGGCGGCAAGCAGGCATGGGTTCAGCAGGATACATCTGGCGGGCATGTGGGCCAAGATCCTGAAATGCGCCCTCTGTATCCCGCAGACCCATGTCCGCAACGGGGCTTTGGAAATGGAGCAGGCAGCCGGTCTGTTGGGGGGATTGGGGCTGGATCAGGAGAGCGTTGCCCGCATGGCCAAGGCGAATACGGCTCGGGAGATCTTGCAGCGTTTACAGAAAGAGGGTGAGAATGATCTGGTCCGGGCAGTCTGTGATAAGGCTCAGCAATATGCTGAGGAGTGCTCTGGTCTGCCGGTGACTGTCTACCTCGTCACCTCAGAGGACGGGGTGATTGTCCAGGTTTGATGTGGCCCTGATAGCCTGTGGTTGCATTACCGACAAGCTGTGCTAGTTGTTACCTGAGCAGATCAGGGAAAAAAACCATCATGCAACCCAGGAACAGCAGAACAATGCCACCGATGACCTTGCAGTATTTTGCATAGCGTTGACCGAGATCGGTGTTGAGCGCCAGGACAGCAAGGCTGAAAATGATCAGATCATCCAGCATAAAAAAGAAGTCATAGAGCAGGATGTAGGCATAGTATTGGATCGTCGGTAATGCCCTCAGAGAAAGGGCATGGGTATAAATAGCCGGCAGAGCGGCTGAACAGGCGAACTCGATGGAGTTGATGACAAAGGCCAGGACAATGATGTTGAAGACCGTAAACAGGCTGAGTCGAGCCTGGGCGATCCGATCAATTCGGCTCATGGTCTTTTTTTTGGATGCGGCATTCCCGATTGTGCAGACCAGTTCTCCCTTGGTCCGCAGGTATTCCCGGATGTTCAAGGTGCCGAAACCTATGGCCATCAGGCCGATGATCAGGGTCAGGATACGGAGATAACCCAGGAAAAGAAAGGCGTTGAGCCAAGCGGTCATAAAAAGGAAGTAGAGCGCCCCGGACGCGCCGACAAAGGTGCCGACCAACAGCCAGATTTTTTTGCGGCTCTTTAAGGTCAGGACGATAGAGATCAAATAGACCAGCACCCACATGGCACAGGGATTGAACCCGTCCACCAACCCCAGAACAACAGCCAGGGAAAAAAGAGAATACTCGGTGTACTTGATTTCTCCCAGAATGGGCAGATCTACAGTCTGTGTTCCCTTCCAGTTGAGATTTGCCTCCTCCACCAGAGAAGGGTCGTTTTGCAGATAGGCCAGAATCGCCTTTTCAAGCGCGGCACCGGTTGTTTCTTTGCTGTCAAAGCCAGAAATGACGTAAGGGCCGATAAAGGTTGTCGGGACACCGATATACTGCTGCTGCATGTCCCTTTGTCGGGTATATCGGGCAAAGAGCCGGGCATGGTCCCGGTTCGCGGTATCATATTCCGCCCAATGCAGTTCCGGGTATTTGGCCTTCAGGTAGGGGTTGAATTTTTTTTGCTCCTGACAGTGGGGGCATTGGCGATGAAAAAAGAAGACGATTTCATGATCCGTGAAATCCGCATGGCGGGAGGCGTATTGCTCAGCAAGGGAGAGCCCTAGGCCGAGACAGCAGAGGAAGAGGACAAGATATTTTTTAAACGGATCGCTGAAGATTTCCTGCAGCCAGGCTGGCAGCGAAAGAAAAGGTGTTTTCTTCATGGAATGACCTCTGTAAAGGTAGTCTTTTTTCTCTCTATCCTTACGATTATATTATACTCCTAGCGATGCGTTTCTGTCAAAAAAAGCTGGTCTTTCCTTCTCATCGTTTCCACTGTGAACGCCTTTCTCCCTTGACAAGGCGATGCTCTTTTTTGAAAATAAGAGAAGAAAGTTCTGATAATCATTGCGTATCAATCACTCTCTCTTACCGATAGGCATCGTATAGTAGGAAAAAGGAAAAGGAACTTATGGATCGACAGACAGCAGAGCGGATCGCCAAGGACCTCAACATTACCCCTGATGACTTCGAACGACGCAAGGCGTTTCTTGGTATCGGCCCTGAAGATATCAAGCTGATTAAGGCCTTTCGTGAACTGATTCCAGAGCTCCCGGTTGATCTCTTTGACGAATTTTATCAGCATCTGCTCTCAGTTGACGACATCCGGGTCTACTTTAAGGACCAAGAGACTATCCGGCGGTTGAAAAAAAAACAGCTGGCCTACTTTGAACAGCTCTTCAGCGGTGAATATGATGAAGAATACATGCTCTCCCGCTTGCATGTCGGATATGTGCATGTTGCCTTGAATATTGTTCCGCTCTGGTATATCGGGGCCTTTAATAACTATCTTCAGGGAATCAAAAAATTGGTTGATGTCTATGCCGAAGATAAGTCGGCAACCTTCCAGTCCATTACCAAGATGATTATGCTGGAAATAGTCATCACTATGGAGAGTTATCACTATACCAAGTACAAACTCCAGGAGGAACTCAAAAAGATCGCCATCACCGATGACCTGACCGGTGTCTTCAATCGAAGAAAGCTGGAAGAGGTGATGTGCTATGAAATGGATTCCGCCCACCGAAAAAAGCATGCCCTGTCCATCCTTATGCTGGATATTGATCACTTCAAACAGGTGAACGATACCTACGGTCATCAGACCGGAGATGCGGTGCTTATCGAAACCGCCCGCCTGATTCGAGCCTGTCTTCGGGAATCCGACTATGTTATCCGTTATGGCGGAGAGGAGTTCCTGGCCTGTCTGCCGAAAACACCGCTCCACACTGCTGCGGATATTGCCGACGGACTCCGTAGACGGATTGCCGAGCATATCTTTTCCACTGCCGGACAGATTACGGTCAGCATCGGTATTGCCGAATACGCCTATGGAGAAAGTCGGGAAACCTATATCAGGCGGGCAGATAAGCAGCTCTATGCAGCTAAGCAGAGCGGCCGGAACCGGGTTTGCTTTGAAGAGGCATAAGATTCATGAAGAAAGCTGAAAGTTCTCGCAAAGATATGTCTCGTCGTTCTTGTAGGTGGTATTGATGTATGTTGTTTAAATTAAAAAGAATAGCTTTGTTTATATCCAGGAAAATTCAAGAGGAGATAGCGCAAGGCCTCGCCATTTTCTCTTCCATTTTTCTTTATCTTTTCCTGACCGTTTTGCCAGCTTGGGCCAATCCTTTGGTGCTCTCGGATGACAGTCTGACTGTCCTGCCGTATTATCTCTGGGGCATGGTTGGAGTAATACTGTTTTGTGAAGCTGCGGGTGTATCCTTCATCCTGAAATGGATGGGGTTTAAGTTCTGGCGCCTGTTAGGTGTATTGATGCTGCTCAATCTATTCCTGTTTGCGGTTTTTTCGCCATGGTTGATCGTTATTAACAGGTATGAACCCGAAGTGTCTCTTGCGGCTTTGGTGGCGGAACTCATTATTATTACAGCAGAGGCCTGGTTTTTATATAAAGTTGCTGGTATTCCGCAGCTTGCAACACCGAATGTAAGGCCTCTCAGCATTATTGGCGCAGGGATACTTTCCTTGGCGGCAAACCTTTGTTCCATGTTCAGCGGTCTGATCCTGTCGTATGGAATATATAGTTGGCTGTATCATACCTATGATTTTCCGATGCCGTAAGAGAGAAGTTTCGCGGAAAAGATAACGCAACAAGGAAGGAGAGTTAAGACCGTTATCGGTAAGAGTATTTCTGTTTTCCTTGTTTGAGGGAAGAGCGTTACCTGAACTGTTGTATCTAAAATCCCGCAGCCGAAAAGCCAATCCGTAGAGCTGCCAGGCCAATGCAGCAGGCGAGCAAAGCTCGTAATGAGGCCACTGGGACTCGGTGGCTGACGAGTCCGCCGAGATGAGCGGCAGGGATGACCGTCAGGATAATCGGCAGAGCCAAGGGCCAGATAATTTGACCGGTCAGGGCCTTGCCGACAAAGGCCGCAAGAGAGGAGAGGAGAACTATGGCCAGATTGCTGCCAATGGCAATCCTGGTGGGAACCTGGAGAAAGGAGGTCATTAGGGGGATGAGCAGAAAAGACCCGCCTTGGCCGACAAGTCCACCTGTCAGGCCGACAGAGCCTGCAATGGCCACTGCTTTGGTCCGGCTGAAAGTGAATTTCGTCATGTCCTGAGATTCGCTGTCCCTTTTCGGCGGGATGAAAATCAGCAGAGCAGCAAGCAGGGCCATGACGGCGAAGACAACCGATAAAAGCGTATTGGTTGCGTGTTCGGCTGCGGCCCCTCCGATCAAGGCGGTCAGAAATATGGTGATGCCCATCCAGGCAGTCAGGCGGTTTGAAACAAAATGAAATTTTTTATGGGTCAGGGCACCGGACAGGCAGGCGACCAGTCCCTGAACAATGGTCAAACCGGCGATATCCCGCATGGGCAGAGGCGGAAGGTCGAACCAGCCGGGGATGTATAGGAGGAGCGGCGCCATGAGGATACCGCCTCCAATCCCCAGCAGGCCAGAAAAAAATCCAACGAACAGCCCGAGACAACCTGTCAGGAGCTGTAATTCCATTCCTTAATATCCTCCTGCTAGTCTATTCAGTAGCTCCTTGATAACGAACTGCGCACAGGGCCGTTTGTTTTTTGGCTTCCCGAGCTTCTGTTCAGGAATAAGGTTGACAGGCATCCGGCCTACTCGACGGTAATACCTGTTGGCTCGTCCAGCACCTCACCAATGCGCACTGCTGAATGGACACCGTTGCGGTGTAGGGCTGTTACCAATTCGTCTGCCCGGTCCTGAGGCACAGAAAGGAGGAGTCCACCCGAAGTCTGGGGGTCATAGAGCAATTCTTCCTCATGAACCGAGAGAGAGGCACGCATCTCCAGATGATGTCGGGCTACCAGAGCACGATTCGCCTTATTGCTGCCAGTTGTCTCACCTTTTTTGTACATATCCAGAGCGCCGGAATAAAAGGGCAGAGCGCTTTGTTTGAGCAGGACCCGTGCATCGGCACCGTGCGCAACCTCCAGCAGGTGACCGAGAATGCCGAATCCGGTAATATCAGTGCATGCCCGCAGGTTAAAGCGGAGGGCTGTTTCCATGGCCGTGTCGTTCAGGGCGGCCAGAGAAGGGAGCATATCGTGCTCAATGTCTTTAAAGGCCATTTTCCCGGAGCGAACAGCGTTGAACAGGACACCCGATCCCAGTGGTTTGGTCAGGATAAGGGCGTCTCCGGGCAAAGAACCTGCATTGGTGATAACCCGTTCAGGATGGACTGTGCCGTTAACGCAGAGGCCGTTTTTGGGTTCCTTGTCATCCACGGTGTGGCCGCCGACAAGGCAGGCCCCGGCCTCCACGACTTTATCATGGCCACCACGAAGGATTTCTTTGAGAAAGCCCATATCAAGCTGCTTGGAAGGAAACATTACGACATTAAGAGCCGTAACGGGTTTGCCGCCCATAGAGTAGACATCAGAGATGGAGTTGGCCGCAGCAATCTGGCCGAACCAGTACGGATCATCAACCGGCGGGGTGATAAAATCAACCGTGTTGATCATGGCCACATCTTTGTTCAGACGATACACCGCTGCATCATCCGAGGTTTCGATACCGACCAGCAGGTTGGGGTCATTCGGGGGGGTAAGTCCGGCAAGTGCGTCCGACAGATCCGTCGGACCGATTTTAGCCGCTCAACCGCAGGTGCGAGCCAGTCCTGTCAGGGTTTTTTTCTTGAAAAACACCGGGGAACCTCCTTGTGCAATGGGGAAATTGGATAAAGCCCGCCACCCGCTACTTGTGTGCCGACCCGTTTATTTGTTGGCCCTGTGTTCTTTTCTTTGCAGCTGGCCGATCATTCCAGAGTAAAAGCGGGGCAGGTTATTGTCAAGATAAAGTCAAGGTAAAGCTCACGGTAGGGGAAGACCCCGGAAAGACCTATGCTCTGCCCGAAGAGGGCGAGCGGTAAGTCCTTAAGCATGGCTCCGCAGGATTTCCCTGATCTCATCAAGAGAATGGCAGTCAATAATGTGTTTGCGGATCTCAGCTGCACCCCGCAGCCCGGTAAAATAGCGACAGGTATGATTCTTAATCCGAAAAAGCAGGCGTTCCGTGTCCAGATGCTCTTGAGCAAGTTCCAAATAGCGCAAGATCACAGGCAGGCGGGCAGCCAGACTCTCCGGCATGCCTTCTGCGCGGAAAACCCAGGGGTTTCCCAAGGCGCCACGGCCGATCATAACTCCGTCGCAGCCGGTCTCCGCCATCATTTCTAGCCCGTCTTCATAGCACAGGATATCTCCATTGCCAATCACCGGAATGTTCACCGCCTTTTTCACCGCAGCGATAACCCGACGATCCGCCTTACCCCCGAATTGCTGGGCCCAGGTTCGGGCGTGAACAGTGACTGCGGCGGCTCCGGCAGCCTCGGCCATCTGCGCGAACTCCGGGGCGATGATGTTGCTGTCGTTCCAGCCGCTGCGAAACTTAACCGTCACCGGATAAGGGCTATTGGCGACCACTGCCCGGATGATTCCTTCTGCTGTCCCTAGGTTTTCCTCTTTCATCAGGGCCGCACCTGAACCCTTTTTGATGACCTTGCGCACCGGACAGCCCATATTGATATCAATGCAATCCACCGGCCTTTTCGAGATAAGAGCGGCTGCCTGCCCCATGAGCTCCGGCTCATTGCCAAAGAGCTGGATAGCCCAGGGGCGTTCTTCGGGAACCGTTTTAAGCATGAGCAAGGTTTTTTCCTGACCGTAGACCAGGCCGTGACAACTGATCATCTCGGAGACGACCAGGCCCGCACCCATTTCTCGGCAGAGGAGACGGAAAGAGAGATCGGTGTAGCCAGCAAGAGGCGCGAGGATGAATGGATTTTCAAGAAGAAGAGAGGCTATTTTCATGGTATTATTATTGCTTTCAGATACCCTGTAACAGGGGCGGATATTTTGCTCGGAACGGTTGCTGTTTACAGTTGTCTTTCTGCATCATTGTATTATAACGGATTGCGTGCCTTCCCTGCACAGGAGACTGTTTAAATCGTCTCCCTTGATAAAGCATATGAGTTAACCGGGCAAGTCCTTTTGTCCGATCTGTTTTTTATATTTTATTCTATTTGAAGAAGAGGAGTTTATAATGTCCCTGAAATTCGATCCTGCGGCGACTGCATTGACCGCCGAGGAAATCGCAACCCTGAAGGAGATGCGTACTCGTTGCGCTCGCCGTATCCTGCTGTCCACCTCCCTGGCAGCCTCCGGTCATCCGGGTGGGTCCCTGTCCTCATTGGATATGCTGCTGGTGGCCTATGGTTTGATCAACCATGATCCGGCCAATCCTCGTACAGAGGAGCGTGATCGGATGATAGAGTCTATCGGTCATATCTCACCGGGCGTCTACAGCGTACTGGCGGAGAATGGTTATTTTACGGAAGAGGATTTTTTGATCGGCTTCCGCCGTACCGGCTCGGGTTTTCCCGGTCATGTGGAATCCATCGTGCCCGGTGTGGAATGGGATACCGGCAACCTCGGCCAGGGTCTGTCCACGGCCGTGGGTATGGCCCATGCCTTTAAAATTCAGGGTAAGAAAAATCGGGTCTTCTGTCTGATGGGGGACGGTGAGCAGCAGAAGGGTCAAATTGTCGAGGCCATTCGCCATGCGGTCAAGTATAAGCTGGATAATCTGACCGTGCTCATTGACCGCAACCGCCTCCAGATTTGCGGTGATACTGAAGATATCATGCCGCAATGTATGCAGAAGCTGTACGGAGGCCTGGGGTTCAATGCCGTGGTCGTGAAAGAAGGCCATGATTATCAGGCCCTGTATCAGGCCATGCGGGATGCCTACCGCAATATCAGCGGAGTGCCTACCGTGCTGGTCGTCAAGACTGTCATGGGCAAGGGCATTTCTTTTATGGAGAACAAGGCCAAGTATCATGGTTCACCTCTGCCTGCGGATATGCTGGCTGATGCCCTGGCTGAGCTGGGCATGGACAATGATT
>CBFDDU010000058.1:0-19708 GCA_965603655.1 uncultured Candidatus Electrothrix sp.
CTTGGCCAAGCAGCATGGGGCCCGTCAGGAGGATATAATCCGGTTGCAAATTGAGCGAGAATTGATGTCTGAAGAGATCCACACTGTGCTGAACAGCTTGACATACCCGGCTGACCGCCTGCTCTGCCGCATCGGGATTGTCAGTATGGACTTCCTTACCGTCAAAAGAGAAAAGGGCCTCAGTGAACACCTCGGTGGGAGAGGCAAGGTGTCGCATGCAAACAACAGATCCCTCATGGATAACCGTTACTGTGGTAGCGGAGAAACCACAGGAAAGGAGCAGGAAGTTTTCTGTTTCCTGGTCGCTTCCGATTAATCTCTCTGCCAGCACGAAATCAGCGGGACTGACGCGGTCCGGTTCCAGCCCCTGTTCATGAAAGAGTGCGAGATACTGTATTAGGGATTTCTTTTCAAGGGTTGCGCTTATCAGTTGGGTTTTTGCTTCTTCCTTGTTCACCATTGTTGCACTGGTGGCAATAACCTGCTGGTCAACAGGAAGCAGAAGCTGCTCGTCTAATTCAAAGGGAAGGATCTGCTCGATTTTTTTGTTATCAGTAAAGGGCAGGGAAATATTGCGCAGGTTCAGTTCGGAAAGAGCAAGCCCGATGTCGCAATGTCCCTTTTGCGGCCATTGCAAATCTGCCAGCAGGAGCGGAAGTTGTTCAGCCAGCTTATTCTCCTCGTCAAGCCGACAAAAGGCACAGGAAACCGCTTTTGCCTCTTTACCGTTTCCGGCAACCGCAACTCCACTCAGGAGATCATCACTGATATCTATGCCAAAAGAGAGATGGGCCATTACAGCATGTAGCTTTTCAGGAAAGAGTAGCCCTGTTCACAAGACGGAAGTCCATAATGCGGGAAAGGGAAAGGGAAAGGGAAAAGAGGAAAAATGATAGGATAATAAAGCTGCACGGTCGCGCAAAAGGGATGTGCAGGAGATGTTAAGCTGTTTATTACGCTGTTGTTCATTGTATCTTCCAGTAAAGCAGAGCCTGCTCCTGATTTTCTTTACGCTGGATAACGCCTTCGCCGGTTCGTCGCAGCCCTTTATCCGCAGCAATGACAGTTATCTTGAACAAATTACTTTCAGTTGTTATCAGGCCTTGGTCAAAGGCAATATTTCCCGGAAAACCTGGAACATTTCGGTACCAAGTTGCCTCTTTAAGCAGTTCTTTATTATCTTCGTCTTCTCTGAAGGCCACCAGGTCGGCAGCCAGCTCTTCGGTCATCTCGTCATGGAGGGCTTGCAGAACCGGTACAGGTGCTGTATTGATATTGACCATACCCGGTTGCTCTCCATTGGTCAAACAGGCAATGAGATGAGATGGGGTATTGTCCTTGTTTTTTAGTCCGCTGTAAAGAATTTTCTGTCCCCACCCTTTGACGAGCACTAAGTCTTCTATCAGCGATATGGGACCGTTGGTCGGGATATAGGAAGGATTAAGGCTGCTGTAATAGCTTTTTTCTGCCCCGTTTTCCTCCTGTTCATCATCCGGGTCCAGCCAGTCTACCAAGCTGTCCAGCATGATTGCGACCTGATCCTCATCAATATTTTCAAGACCTAAATTCTCAAGGAGCAAGAGACGTTTCCAGAGGCTTCGCTGGAGTTTTTCCATATCCTTTTTTTTATTCTTGCCCTTTTGTTTTTTTTTCCATTCTTTTTTTTCTTTCTCTGTCCAAACCAAGGCATTGGCCTGTAAGCGTCCAGACAGGTCGGTGACTGTGATATCCAGCGTACCGGAGAAGAGTTCACTGAGCAAGGCAGAATCAATGGTCCCCCAGCGGTCAAATTGGCTATCGAATGGAGAGCCAGAGGTGTCTTCGTTGTCTTTTTGGTCAACCAGCAGGGCTGCACGGGCAAGATGAAGCCCGGATAAAAGCATGGCGTCCAGGCGAACAGCCGTGCTTTGGTTGGCAGCTGCCTGCATCTGCTGATTCACTGAAGTACTGAGACGCACCGTGACCGCGACAAGAAAACTGACAGCCAGCAGGGTGAGCACTAAGGCCATGCCGGAACGATCACGGATGAGAGAGCCGGACATCAGCTTTCCTCTGGTTTTGCTTGAATCAAGCCGGTCGGCAGCAGCACGGTTGTTTGAAAGGAGAGCGTCTGTTCCTCTTCTTCATCTCTCCAGAATTCCAGACGACAGGTCACAGCCGCAGGTAATCTGCGTTCCGCTTTTGCCTCATCATCACCGGCTGGCACCGTGGTGTCCCAGCTGGTCTGCTCCTCACCCAGATGATCCAAGAAGGTCAACGTGACAGAGCGCAACCGGTCCGCGAGAATAAAGGCCTCAACCTCGTTGGTTCCTTTGCCGTCTTCAGTCGGGCGCTGGAGAACATCGCTGCGCAGAAGAAGAAGGTGACCGTTATGGTCTTGATCGGCTTGCACGACATAGCTGATCCTGCCCAAGCCCGGCTCGTCATTTTCCGGATCAAGGACAAGATGGGCCATAGAGGAAAAGGAGAGCAGGGTGGATTGATCGCCGCTCCCGCCCCCTTGTTCACCGATGAATTCCATATCACTTGTGAGCAGGGCCGAGGCCAGATCCTCGCTGATTCTTTCCATTGCCACCTGGGCCCGATAATAGAGTTCTCCCTGTTTCATGGTGATATCAATAGCATTGATGGATCCAGACAGAGAGACCGTTACCATAGACACCACCAAGCCGAGGATCAGTACGGCCAGCATGATTTCCAGTAAGGTAAAGCCAGATTCTTTTGATTTGGGAGGGCTCATTCTGCCTCTGCGGGCTCAATATCCGTCATGATGACCGACCGAACCGTGAAGATTTGATTTTCATCCTCACCGCGACGGACTTCTAGGGTGACGAGTTTGAGCATGCCGTCCGAATCTGCTATACCGGTTTCATCCTCGTTTAACTCCCTGACTTCTGCCTGCCAGGAATAATCAGTGAAGTCATCTTCAAATTGACCGGTGCTGTTATCCAGCTCGGAAAATCCTGCAAGCTGAAGTTCGGTCAGCTTTTCTTGGGCCAGCATGGCGGCAATTATTTCAAAACGGGAGATTCCGGCAATGGAAATACTCTGCGACTGGGACCCCAGCAGAGAAACAAAGGACATGGCGATGATCGCCACGGCAACCATGACTTCAAGCAGGGTGAACCCTGTTTGCGATGATTGTTTCCGCGAGTTTTTTTTTTGAGAAAAAAAGTGCATTTTTTGATGACTATCTACCCACTGTCATTCGATCATCCTCAAGCGAGACACGGCTTTCCAGAATTCTGGCCACACCGAGGAAGGGAGAAAGAATAACGCTGACCTGATCTCCCTTGTCGTCTTCAAAATGAATGATCGCTTTTCTAGTGTACCCCTTTGTTGTAAAAAGGATCCCTGTATCCTCCCTGCCTGTCGATGTCTCGTCGCCGTGGGTTTCTATTCCTGCCAGGGCGACAGAATCATTAAGCTTTGCCCTTAGATAGGCCTTGTCCGACTCTTCTTCCTTAGTCTCTGGTCCGGCAGTGACAGGAACCGCAAGAAAGGTGTTTGCTTCAACATTAAAGCGAAGGGCAAACGCAACATGCTTGGCCCGGGCCTCCTGACCTGCTTGAGTAACCAAACCGACAAAGCGCTGGGCTGTTGCGCTGAGTTCATTGGTATAGAGGCTGGCTTGGATTTTAGGAAGAGCAAAAGAGGCTGTTAGGGAGATTAACACCATGACAATAACCAGCTCAATAAGCGTAAAACCCTTTTGATCGGTCCCGGTGTGCATCCTGTCTCTTATATATAATATCAATGCAGGCCCCGTGCCTGCCCGGTACGCAAGGGCGAACACAGGAGTTTGTTCCTTATAGCTCCCAACTATTTATGTCCGCATCCATGTCTTCGCCGCCGGGTTCGTTATCGGGTCCATAGGACATAAGATCGAAATCGCCGTGCAGGCCTGGGCTGATGTAGATAAAGTCGTTGTCCCAAGGATCTTTGGGAACTGTGGTCTTGTCCAGATAGCCACCCTTACGCCAATTTTTGGCTAATTGCCCGGTTGAGGGCGGTTCAATCAGGGCCTGTAATCCCTGATCGCTGGTTGGGTATTTGCCGATATCCAGTTTGTACATCTTCAGGGCCTGACTCAATGCTCCGATATCGATTTCGGCCTTGGTGCGCCGCGCTTCCTCGGGTCGATCCATGATCTTGGGCACGATCATCCCGGCAAGAATACCAAGGATGACGATAACCACCATGAGCTCTATCAGGGTGAAACCTTTTTCGTTTCGAAGTGTTAGATGATGTTCTTTCTGTTTTTTGATCTCTTTCTTCAAAGTACCACCTTTTTTCGTCCATCTCACTGAGATAAAACAGAGATTTTTTGTGTTGCAAGGAGAATGTCTGTCTACACAGCAGAAGAGGCGTGTTATTCAGCTGTGTATAAATGTTGAAAAAAATATACAGGAAAAAAAGACCGAATGCCATTCAAATAATTTCTTTATGCAGGGATTGGTTGAGGTTGAAAAATAATATTTTACCGTGGTTACGTAGATTTTCGGGGAATTTTATCAGTTTGTTAGGGTTTGGATTTATATTTTGGGGGCTGTCAGGTCAGGGGCTGAGCAAGAGGAGTGGTTCGGTTCCTCTCTCATCCTCCCAACCAAATCCACAACACATAGATGACATAGAGGGAAATTAAAATTCCTCCCTCGATCCGGCTGAGAGTGCGCTCGGTGTACAGGAAGATAAACAGGACAAAGACCGTTCCTAGCAGCACCAAGGTGGAGTTGAGCAGATCAGCAGTGCCTACCTCGACAAAGGTCGGGCCGCCTGTCATCATGCCGATCCCCATCACAATGAGCCACGGCAGTCCCAGGCCTACCAGGATATCAAAGATATTGGAACCCACCGCGTTGGCCACCGCCATATCCCCACGCCCTTGTCGGGCAACCACAACGGAGGAAATCATATCTGGGGCCGAGGTTCCAGCAGCCAGCAAAGTCAGCGCGACAATAACTGGAGGGATAGCCGTGGCATCGCCGAAGATAATAACGCTTTTTACTAGAATCCAGCTGAGGCCGACAATAACGGCGATGGAGACAAAGAAGACTCGTAGATAGGATTGCTCCACGTCCCCGGCAAAGATACCCAATCCCTTGCTTGTCCAATCGTTTATGAGGTCCATGATGGAGCGTCGATCTTTACTCTTGCCCTCTTGTTTTTCGCCGGGATGAGACGCCAGCTCTTTGATTTCCTCTGCTTCAGCAGGAGTATCTTCAGGGAACCAGGAATTCCATTTGTAGAGAATAAGCAGGTAGCCTGCATATAGAATAAGAAAGGATAGGGCCTCAAGCGGATGGATCTGTCCGTCGTAAAAGGTGAAAAGAAGTAAACCGATAGACATCACGTAGATCAGGCAATCCCGAATAACAACAGAAAGGGTGATTTTGGCTGGACGGGCTAGGGCTGAAGCCCCGGTGATCACCAGGATATTAAAGACCGCAGAGCCGACAATGGTGCCGACACCCACGTCACTATGTTCGCCGCTGCCTTGAAAAAGGGCGGTCAGGGCGATGGCCAGTTCCGGTGCTGAAGATCCCATAGCCATGAGCGAGGCCCCGGCCACATTATGAGGCAGGTCCAAGCGGTGGGAAATATGATCCAGGCTGGGAATAAAATACTCGTCGGTCATAATCGCCAGGATATAAATGGCGAACAGCATAATCAGGAGGCTGCCTCCTGCGGTAATGAGGTCCATAACTTTTTTTTTGCAAATAGAGCCCGTTCATCAGGGCGAATCAAGAGGTATATAAACGGGTAGGCACAGGGGCCTACCCTTACGATAGGGTACCCAAAAAGGATTTTTTATTTTCTGGCAATTCCTTATTGGAACCATTGTACTTGCAAGGGGAAGGAAAGATCAACTGCGAAGCTTACTTTTTGATCTTTATGGCCAGCTGTCGAGCACCGATAAGGGCGGTGTCTGGATCTGTGATGATATGCACCGGAATGTCGGCCAGCATGTCCCGGTAGACCCCGCGACAGAAAACCTCCATAAAGCGTGTCCGATCAATGTGGGCAAGAAGCCTGGGCAGCATGCCCCCGCCGAGAAATATACCGCCGGTGGCCAGAACCTTGAGGGCAAAATTCGCTGCCTCAGCTGCGAGGATATCAAGCAGGAGTTGCACCGCTTCAACTGCGGGTTCGCAAGGAAGTCCTCCGGTTACACCTGTTAAAGTTGCATTGGCAGACGCAACGATCAGGGGGGAGAGCGCATCAGGGGCAGTGGCCAGCCGTTTTTCCCGCATCCATTCCGGTTCTGGGCAGCGGATGAGCTGAAAGGTGTACAGGTCCGGGAGAGCCATGCCGGAACAGACCTGTTCTACGCTCACATGCGGGGATTGGTGTGGGGATTGCTGTTGACGCTCCGAACGGCTCAGCATGAACTGCAAGAGCTCAATCTGCTCCTGATTGCGAGGGGCAAAGGAGACATGCCCGCCTTCTGTGGGAAAGGGTTGGAACCGATTGTCGTCCATCATAGGTACAGCAAAGGATTGGCCCAGGCCTGTCCCGACAGCCAGGACTCCGATATTCCTTCCAACCTCTGGTCGCCCTTGATTCAGAGTAACTAAGCTGTTTTGAGGAAGAAGAACTGCCCCGGCAGTGGTGGCCACCAGATCGTTGACCAGCAGCACCGCATCCATGCCGAATTGTGCTGCCAGGGCGGAACCGTCCAGATCCCAGGCCAGATTGGTCATGCGTACCCTGTTCTCACGGACTGGACCGGCTACCCCGAAACAGGCCCGTTTCGGTCGCTCTTCCTGCCTGGCAAGAAAGGAGGTAATGACATCCGCCGGACCGGAAAAATCTTTATTACTAAAGGTTTTTTCCGCCAACAAGCCGCTCTGCGTGCTGCTTTGTACGTTACTGTGTATATCAGCACCGGTGTTGCTGATATCGCTGATGTTGCCGGTGTCGTACAGGGCTAAGACCGTCTTGGTCGCCCCGATATCACCGGCAAGAATAAGAGAGCTCATTGGGCTGCTTTGACCTATTCCTCTTCCACGATATGACAGGCATCCTGCTCACAGACTTCTTCACAGGTATGACAATGATGGCAGGCATCTGGGGCCACCACTACAGCCTTATCCGCTCTCAGTTCGTACACGTCTCCGGGACATGCGTCCACACAGGCCCCGCAACCATTGCATTTTTTTTCGTCTATAATAATTTCGGTCATCTGCCGTTACCTCCTATGCCGGGTGCCGTAGGAGCACGGCACGCCGTGCCCCTACCAGAAACGCAGTTTTTACACCGGCGTTTTTACGGCTCTTTAACAAGTCGTATATCCCATGCCTCGGAACGTCCTTCCCCTGAAGGATTCTCTACGATCCTGAATTCAAAAATGCGGGTTGTATCCTGAAAATAATAATCTCCCTCCAGGGTGGATTTGGAAAGATGAAAGAAAACCGTATCCGATTTCAGCTGGTTAGCTTCCATACGGAAAAAACGGAAAAAACCAAAGCCTCTGTCAGCATTGAAATTGGCCACGGTTCCCCGTTGCCATTCTCCTTCGCCGCTGATATTTTCTTCCTGAATAGGGAGCAGGCCCGGGATAAGAAAACCGGAAAGGTAGGAGTCTGCCACCTCGCGCAGTTCCCGGCTGACATTATGAAAGCCGATCACATCAACCCGGCACCCCATATTCTGCATCGCAGTAACCAAACGAATAAAATCTCCGTCCCCTGTGAGGAGGATAATTCGGTCTAAGTTACGGGCCTGCAATAAGGCATCAATGGCCAAGTCCATATCCGCATTGGCCTTGGTCGTGACATTACCGTCCTCATCTTCATAGCGGCGGACATATTTTTTAATGACTTTAAAGCCGCATTGGCGAAGAATATCGTGGTAATAATAGACTTTTTGTCGGTATTCAGCATCTCTGCTGGTTCGCTCCCGGTCTTCAGCAAGATAGCAATTGGCACGGAGCAAGGCAGAAGGTTCTGTATTGGCGATATCTACCAAGACATCATAACGCATGCCGTACCCGCCGCTCATTTTTATATTTTCAGCGTCTACGTAAATTCCTGTTTTAAACATAAAATAATCTAGTGTAAGTGGTGTTGCGCTGTTCTGGGCCGTGCATGCACGACAGGATAATGCAAAATGTTTATTACATCAAAAAAATATTTATTCCTCTATTATTCATACCACACAACAGCTGTTTTGTTTTTGAAAAAGAACCCCTCTCACGACAAAATCAGAGAGGGGGGAAATATATTATTCCCACTCAATTGTGGAAGGCGGTTTGGAGGAGATATCGTAAACAACCCGATTGACCCCGCGAACCTCGTTGATTATGCGAGTGGATATGCGACCGAGAATCTCATAGGGCAGCTGAGACCAATCAGCGGTCATGGCATCACGGCTGTCCACTGAGCGGATGGCGATAACATGCTCGTAGGTCCGCCCATCGCCCATAACTCCGACCGTCTGGATAGGCAGGAGCACAGCAAAGGACTGCCAGACCTTGCGGTACCAACCTGCTTTTTTCATCTCCTCCAGCACAATCACATCAGCCTGCCGCACGATCTGCAAGCGTTCCTTGTTAACAGCACCCATGATCCGGATACCTAGGCCAGGTCCAGGAAAGGGTTGACGAAAAATTGCTTCTTCGGGCAGCCCCAGCTCCAGGCCTAACTCGCGGACTTCATCTTTAAAAAGTTCTCTGAGCGGCTCAATCAGCTTCAGCTGCATGCGCTCGGGCAATCCACCCACATTATGATGGGATTTGATAGGCGCTTGGCCCCGGAAGGCAACAGACTCAATAACATCAGGATACAGGGTTCCCTGGGCTAGGTATTTTACCTCGCCGATTTTGTTTGCTTCCTCCTCAAAGATCTCAATAAAACCGTATCCAATCCGTTTTCGTTTTTCTTCTGGATCAGCAATGCCGTCAAGACGATCAAGGAAGTATTTTTCAGCATCAATATCAATAACCTTGAGGTCTGTCTTCTCGCGGAAAAAGCGGAGCACGCTTTCGCTCTCATTAATGCGCATCAGGCCGTTATTGACATGGATACAGGTCAGTTGGCTGCCTATGGCCTTATGGACTAGAGCCGCAACCACAGTGGAGTCAACCCCGCCGGACAGCGCACAGAGCACCTGATCTCTGCCGACGCTCTCCCTGATCTCCGCAACTGTGGATTCGATAAAGGAATGCATGGTCCAGCTGGCCTCACATCCGCAGATGCCGAAGATGAAGTTGCGCAGCACATCGGTTCCGATCAGGGTGTGGGCTACTTCTGGATGGAATTGGACAGCGACAAAGGGTTTTTCCTCATGGCGCAGGGCGGCAAACGGCGAATGCTCGCTGCCTGCGGTGGCCGTAAAGCCGGGGGCAGCCTCTTCCACGCGATCACCATGACTCATCCAGACCTGATGCTGTGCCGGAGCAGGCTCCATGCCGCCGAACAGGCCAGCCGTGTAATTTATCGTTAACGCAGCCTTACCGAATTCGCGCTTATCCGCCTTTTCTACCCGTCCGCCCAGTTGCTGCATCATGAGCTGGGCCCCATAGCAGATGCCGAGAACCGGTACGCCCAGTTCGAAAACACCGGCATCGGAGATCGGGGCATCCTCATCATACACAGAGGCAGGGCCACCGGAAAGGATAATGCCGGAGGGCTGCATGGCCTTGAGCTGTTCAAGGGGCAGGGTATAGGGATGTATTTCAGAGTAGACTTTTTGCTCACGAATACGGCGGGCAATAAGCTGGGTGGTCTGGGAACCGAAATCAAGAATAATTATTTTATTGTTCTGCATGGAAACGTTATTTTTCTCATGTACGTTTTTTGGGAGGGGGGTAGGGGCACGGCGTACCGTGCCCCTACGTTACCTGTCGCTTCAGGGGATTTTTCTGCTTACGGTCAACTGGTTACAGTTATAAACCCTCTGTGCGATAATTCGGGGCTTCGCGGGTGATGATAACATCATGAACATGGGACTCCCGCAGGCCTGCCGGAGAGATGCGGACAAATTTCGCCTTGGTATGCAGCTCGCCGATGGTGGCCGCACCGCTATACCCCATACCGGAGCGCAAGCCGCCCAATAATTGATAGACCATTTCAGAGATAGGTCCGCGATAGGGTACCTTTCCTTCAATGCCCTCAGGGACCAGTTTAGAGGCCGCACTTTCCTTTTTTTGGAAATAGCGATCGCTAGACCCCTCTTTCATCGCCCCCAGGGAACCCATGCCCCGGTAGCCTTTGTACTTGCGGCCCTGATAGAGGAAGGTCTCGCCCGGTGTTTCGTCTGTACCTGCAAAGAGGGAGCCGATCATGACACAATCCGCCCCGATGCCGATGGCCTTGCAGATATCACCGGAAAATTTAATACCGCCGTCAGCAATAACCGGTATTCCTTTTTCGCGGGCAACCTTGGTGGCATTCTGCAGAGCGGTGAGCTGGGGCACGCCGACACCGGCAACAATCCGGGTCGTACAGATGGAACCGGGTCCGACACCCACCTTCACTGCATTGGCTCCGGCATCAATCAGGGCTGCTGTGCCTTCAGCAGTAGCAACATTACCGGCAATGACAGAAAGATCAGGCCAGCCAGCTCGAATCTCACGGACCGCCTGTAAAACTCCGGCAGAGTGACCGTGGGCTGAGTCGAGAACAACAACATCAACACCGGCAGCCACTAGGGCCTCGGTCCGATCCGGCATGTCCGAGCTGACGCCGATTGCTGCACCGACCAGCAAACGACCGCTGGTATCCTTTGCGGATTGCGGATATTTCTTTATTTTTTCAATATCCTTGATGGTAATTAAGCCTTTGAGTTTTTTTGCCTCATCAACCACCAGCAGTTTTTCAATGCGGTGCTCATGGAGCAGGGCCTTGCAATGATCAAGGCTGATACCTTCGTGTACTGTAACGAGGTTTTTGCTGGTCATGACCTCTTTGACCCGCATTTCATTATTGGAAACAAAGCGGAGGTCCCGGTTGGTCACAATACCCACCAATTTTCCTTCACGCAGGACAGGCAGGCCAGAAATTTTATACATGGCCATGATCTCTTCTACTTCAGCAACGCTTTGTAGCTCAGTCACCGTGACAGGATCAATAATCATGCCGGACTCTGATTTTTTGACCCGTACCACCTCTCTGGCCTGATCGGAAATCGACATGTTTTTATGAATAATACCGATACCACCTGCCCTGGCCATTGCTATAGCTGTACGGTGTTCCGTGACAGTATCCATGGCCGCTGAAACCAGAGGGGAGTTTAGGGAGATTGTATCTGTAAGTCGGGTAGCCAGGGAGACTTCTGACGGCAGCACTTCCGAACCTGACGGAACGAGCAGGACGTCATCAAAGGTATATGCCGGGGGGATGTCCTGGTCGAACATAGGGTAACTCCTTATATGATTTCTAAAATATTGTCTAGAGCAAGTGCTCTGGAATACTCTGTTGGGTAAAGAATAGTGGGATGCATATTATCATTGATGCACTGGAAAAGCAAATACAGGTGGATAAAAATAATAATTTTTCCCTTTCTGAAAAGAAGAGCCCAAAAAAGTGGAGTTGCGCAACACTTGCTCAGTGATCAGTCAGCCTTGTTCGTCAACATTGCCGGTTCTGGTAAGAAAACGAAGATAGAGCAGCCAGCCAGACCCAGGCAGAAGAAAGAGGAGAGCTAGTACCATGACTATGGTGCGGGGATCTATTCCCATATCCATGGCCGCTCCGGTACACCAAGTAGATAAGCTCAGCATCAGGGTCATAAGCGTCATCTCTGTAGAAAAAAGGCGTCCGCGAAATCGGTCTTCAACCCGGCGATGGAGCAGGGTCGTACTAAATACCCATTGCACTGAGCCGCCGAAATGGCCGCAGAAGACCCAGAAGGCTGCGAACCACATATTCGGGGCCTGACTGAAGAGCAGATAGGCTGCGCAGGAAAGAAAGAAAGCTCCGCCAATGGCCTTGCGCATGGCCGGAATGCCGTCCCCGAAAAAGCGCCAAGCAATAATAGGACCGAGAGCCGCGCCTAGGCCCCGCATGGAAAAGAGGATTCCGCTCAGACCGCCCTGACCTCCTTCGTTCTCTTGGGCAAAGACCTGCTCGCCGAACACGGCCAACATGACCAGGATTCCGCCGGAAAGGGCCCAGCCGCTTTTCACAGTGAGCAGGGCCATGACTTTAGGGCGGGCCTTGATATAGGCAAAGCCTTCCTGAAGGTCATGCCAACCTGTGATACGGGAGAGGGAAAATTCTGTTGGATTTTCGGGGTCTACTGGTGGTCGTTTTCCCCTCTGGGGAATCAGAACGGTCAGCATGATGGAAGCTGAAACAAGAAAGCTGCAACAATCAGCAAGAATTGCCGCCTGCCAGCCAAAGTGAGCAGTAAAAAAACCGCCCAAGGCAGCGCCAAAGGCCAGCATAACCGACCAAGAGGCGCCGGACAGACCGTTAACAATACTCAGCTCTTCCCGGGAGCAGAGATTGGGCACTGCGGCTTGGCGGGCAGGGTGGTAAAAGGTCCAGATAGACTCCTGGATAAAGGCCAGCACATAGACCAGCCAGACATAATCCGTTGATCGAATAAGGAGATAACCGAGTACCAGAACGGCCCGCATCAGGTCGCAGGTGACGAGGATTTTTTTGCGACTGAATTTATCCGCGATAACTCCAGCCATGGGGCCGAGCACTGCCGGAGGCAGGTATTTGGCAATCAGGAACCAGCTCACTGCCTGTCCAGAACCGGTCAGCCTGCTGAGCAGGACAAAGATGGCAATATAATTAAACCAGTCGCCGATCTGACTGATGCAGCCGGAGAGCCAGTAGCGTCGGTAGTTACGGTTTTGACGGAGCAGCCGCAGGTATGAGGAGAAATGCCCTGCCGAGTAAGAGGGAGATCCCGAAGATTCGGGATCTTTTTTCGTTCGCATATATTGGATATGTTAGATCAAGAGGAGTTAGTTCAGAGGGTCAACCGCAACCACAGCCACTTAGAGCGTCCTTGGTAAAGGAGAGATCCGGCGCTACCGGATAGTTGCCGTCAAAGCAGGCCAGGCAGAAATTATCCTTGGGCAGCCCGGTAGCTTCGACCAGACCGTCAAGACTCAGATAGGTCAGGGAATCCAGTCCCAGATATTCCGTAATCTCCTCTAATTTTTTTGTCGAGGCGATGAGTTGGGATGATGTAGGAAAGTCAATGCCGTAATAACAGGCATGTCGGGTCGGCGGACAGGAGACCAGCATATGGATCTCTTTTGCCCCCACATCCCGCAAGGCCTTTACTCTGCTCCTCCCGGTTGTTCCCCGGATAATGGAGTCCTCAACAATAATGACCCGCTTTCCTTTGAGTAATGAGCCAACCGGGTTAAGTTTTACCCGAACAGAGAAGTCGCGCATGGCTTGGGAGGGCTGAATAAAGGTCCGCCCCACATAATGGTTACGGATCATGCCCATCTCCAAGGGGATGCCTGAGGCCTGGGAATAACCGATGGCTGCGTAATTGCCCGAGTCTGGAAAAGGCATGACAAAGTCAGCATCAATCTTGGCTTCCCGAGCCAGAATTTCGCCCATTCGTTTTCGGACTGCATAGACATTGGTGCCGAAGATATCGCTGTCTGGGCGAGCAAAATAGACCTGCTCAAAGATGCAATAGCTCTTACGTCGGGGTGACCAGGGAAAGATTGATTCCAGGCCATCCTTATTGATGATGACCACCTCGCCCGGTTCAATGTCACGGACATATTCTGCGGTGATCAGATCCAAGGCGCAGGTCTCTGAAGCAACGACATAAGCGCCATCGGCCAAGCGTCCGAGGCAGAGCGGACGAAAGCCGTTGGGATCACGTACTGCTATCATGGTGTCTGGAGTCATAAGCAGGAGAGAATAGGCCCCGCGAATACAGGCAAAGGTCTCCTTAATCGCTTTGGTCAGGCCCATGTGCATGGTTCGGGCCATCAGATGAATAACGACCTCGCTGTCCATAGTCGTCTGAAAAATTGACCCTTTTTTCTCCAGATGATTGCGCAAATCAAGGGAGTTAACCAGGTTGCCGTTATGGGCCACCGCAAGAGGGATACCCTGATGGGTAACCATAAAGGGTTGGGTATTGATAATAGAGGATTCTCCGGTTGTGGAGTAACGTACATGGCCCACAGCCAGATGTCCGGTCAGTCGCTGTAAATTTGCCTCAGTAAAGACCTCCGGCACCAGCCCCATATCTTTATGCAGATACATTTGCTGTCCGTTTCCGGAAACAATGCCAGCACTTTCCTGACCTCTATGTTGAAGAGCATAGAGGCCGAAATAGGTGAGTTTTGCTGCGTCTTCGTGACCGTATATTCCGCATATGCCGCATTCATGGGTTGGTCGTGATTGTGGCTCGCGGGATGGAAATACATGTTCCATAACAGATTAATGACTCTCTTGTTGTATGTCCGTCAGGCTGTCATCGCCTGAAAATAACAGGGCACAGAAAAAAGAATATTCTCTGCGCCCCGAAAAATAGTACATGAGGTTTAATGATCCATACCTTCAAAACAGATAATAATTTTTTTTTCAAGCAAATATGATGGAATTGAGGAAAAAATTCGAAAATGTAATTTTTATTCTTCTTGGCCTTGCGATAGTTCTTGGGTTGTTTCAGAAGGTTGATGCCAAATTGACTCTATGAGCAGGTCAACTCGGGGCCCCCCTGGGGTTGGTTCTGCAAGGGTGATTTTTTGTGCGGGCAGCTTGAGCGTGTCAATCAGGTGCTCCTGAACAACCAGGGCTCGCTGACGGGCGAGTTCAGGCAGGATCTCTTTGGGAAGTTCAACCTGTTGATGAGGCAGGGGTTGCAGATCCTCCCGCGCCTCGATTACCGGAAGAAGGTCTTCACCGATAGGCATATCTGTGTTCACAAGCTCCACTTGGCGAAGCTCTTCTTCAGCAAGCAGACGGCCCATTTCCTCGTGCCTGCGGATGTTTTCGAGATCAACCCGGTAATCCTCCTCTTCCTGAAGCAGGCGGAGGAGATATTCCCGATCAGCCGTATCATCGTAGCAGCCCCGAATTTGTAAAGCAAGATGCGGACGACGGGTAAAGAGGGAAGCAAAATTCTCCAGATCATCCATGAAGTCCGGGAGGCTATCCCCGACAATGCAATGAACCCGGTGGGGTAGGGTCAGATCAGGAAGGTCTTTTTCCAAAACAGCTTGCGGGGAGACAACAGCCTGAAGATGAAGCCGGTGCAGTTTTTTCAGAGCGGCATCGCTGATTGCAACAGGCGAGGCGGTTGCTGGAAGGGAGAGGGGGAGACTGAACTTTCCCACGCTATCAGTGAGCAAGGCCAGCAGCAGCGAGAATTCTGCATCCGGCTGCGGGATGAAACCGCTGAAATGAACACGACCTCCATCTTTGTGCTGAGCTGAAGGAACCCAGCGGATTGTGCCTTTTCCCTCCAGACCAAGTTGCTGTGCAAATTTCTTGGCCGTATTATCCAGAGAGAGTTCCGCCACAGAGAAGTTGTCAAACTCTGCATGGCCCTGTTCCACTCGCCCTTGGGTGGTGAATTCTCTTTCATTAACCTTGCCGGAGAAGGTGAAGGAGGTCGGTGTCTCTGCGGCCAAAGGCGTAAGTTTGCCGTTGACATCGGTAAACCCGAGACGGGTGCCAGCACCGGGCATGCTTCCTTTCTGGATACTGCATTGCTTAATGGTGAACGGTGGAAGCACCGGCTTCTTGTCCTGCGTACGGAGAAGAGAAAGCAGGGCAGCAGGCAGCTTACTCTCCGGCGAGTTGAGTTTCAGCTCCGGTTCTTGAAGGGCAAGCTCGCCTATATGTATATACAATGGATGCATTCCAGCCAAGACCTGACGACCTTCTCCGCTTTTCCAGCGAAGAGCTGTCCCCTGACTGTTTTCCGCAATCAGATCATTCAGTCGAGCAGCACCCTCAAAATCAAGTCCCGGCAGTCCAAGCTGTCCTTGAAAAGAGAGATGCCCCTGTTGTAGGCTCGGGGCAAGGTTTTTCTTAAACAGTTGAGCAAAGGCTTGGTTCAGTAGTTTGAGGTCAAGGTCTTCAACTGTCAGGTTGAGGCGCCCCTTTCCTTGGCGGAAAGAGCCGTCTGCTGTAACCTTCCCGTTTGTACCGATTTCTGCCTGAACATGCAGATTATCTTTTTTTGACGGTGCGGCCTGAAGATTGCTGATATCCAGATTCAGGGCAGTGAGCGGGATTGTCAGACCGTTCTTCTTGCTATCCAGCGGTAAGTGGACCTTGGAATCAGTTATCTTGATGGCATCAACTGATAAGCCAAGGGAAGATCCTGCCTGTTTCGGAAAAAGAAAAAAGGAGGGTGCAGCAGAAGAAAAAACAGCCTGCTTCAGCAAGAGATTGGTACAGGAGAGACTCGGTGTCGTAAGATTTATGGTGCATCCTCTTGTCTCCGCTGTGTCTGCGGTGAGCAAGGGCGTCTGTTTTGGGCGCTTACTTTGTTGTAACCTGATATCGAATAGTTTGATTGTTCCCTGCTCAATGAGCGTTGTTTTTTCAGGAGCAGCGGTTTGCATTGTGTGGGTTGTACGGAGGAGGCCGTTCAGGTTGACCTTGCCACCAGATAACCGGAGCGTATCGTCTGCCTTGAGATAGGGTTTGAGCAGACTCGAATTCAGGTTATGGAGAGAAACTTTTCCTGTCAGGCTCAGGTCAGGTGCAGTGACTCCTTCAAACTGCACCGTTTTTTCTCCTTGGTGGGCGGAAAAAGACAGGGCTGTTGCTTTATTGCTCTGCCCTTTTGCCGAAGAGGGTATTGCGCGATTATGGTAGCCTGTCATTTCCAGTTGCAGGTCTTTCCAGAGCGGTCCCTTCTCCTTCTGTAGTGTCCCCTTGTTGATGGTCAGGCGATGAATTATCAGGTCAAAGGGAAGCGATGCAGGGTCAAGCAGCTGTCCGGGCCAGACAGATAAGGGGAGCTGACTCGAAGATGCTTTGCCGGTATTTTTTTTGCTGCTCTTTTCGTTGCTGTCCATGAGCACCAGTTGCGGCTGCTCCAGGGTCAGCTCTGTAATTGTGTACTGTTTGTGCAGAGGATTGACCTGCATGACCAGATTCGCCTTGCCGTCATTCAATCGGATTTTTTGGTCCGCCCCCAGATAGGGTTGAAGCAGGCTTGCATCCAGATTATGGAGAGAGATCTTTCCTCTCAGGTTGAGGTCTGGGGTGGTTGCCCCCTGAAATTGGACAGTGGTCGCCTCCACCCCTTGACGAGCGGAAAAAGACAGGGCAGTTTGTTCTTCTCCCTGCTCCTCCTCATCAGAAGGAGGGATGTCTCGATTACGATAAGCTGTCAGTTCCAGTTGCAGATCTTTCCAGAGCGGTCCTCGCTCCTTTTGTATCGTCCCGTTGTTGATAGTCAGGCGTTGGATCATTAGATCAAAGGGAAGAGCTGCTGGATCAAACAGCTGTCCGGGCCAGAGCGATAAGGGCTGTTGAGACAGATCGCCTTTATCTTTTTTGCCCTGCTGGCCCTTGCTGTTAGCCAGAACCAGCCGGGGACTATCCAGGCTCAGTTCTTCTATTGTGTATTGTTTGCGGAAGGGGTTTGCCCGAATCACCAGTTGCGCGTTAGGTACTGTGCATCGGAGTTTTTCCGAGCGTGTGCCATCGTCTCCAGTGCTCAGAGCATCAAGCTGTAAACCAGTGAAATTGATTGTGCCGGATAGCGAGGGGCCGCTATCAGCCTGTTTTTTATCCGGGAGGATAAGCTCCAGAACGGCCTCGGTCTTGTCCGTGTTGATGCGGAGAGAATGGTTCATACCCGGCAGCCAGGCCAGAAGCTGCTGGGGATCAACATCAGCAAGTCGGAGGACCAGCCGCGTTGCTGTGCTGCCATCCGGGCTTACATGACGTTGCCCGCGAATCTGTACCGGATTACCATTGACTACAGCATGGAGAACAGGCTCAGCAGCAGTTTGTTCACTCTTGGCATGGGGCAGGGAAAAGGTTATGTCGTTAAGCAGGTATTCATGATGATTGACTGCATCGCGAATTGCTAGCATGCTGTCCGTCAAGCTGAGTCCGTCAATCTGGAGCCAGTTGGGCAGAAGGGCCTGATCGACCATCCCTGTCTCACCTTTTTTCTCCAAACCAAGGTCAGTAAAACTGCCGTCAGCCCGTCGGATCAGCTCGGCCTGCATACCCTTGATCTGCACATTCTCAAGCACGATCCTGCGTTGTAGCAGTTCTTGAAGGCGCAACCGGGTATCGAGGGTAGCAATACGGCATAAGGCCGGTTCATCTCCATCCTGACGGGAGAATTCCGGTCCAATATGAATGCCAGCGAGGTGGAGATCAAAGGTGAACGGTGCAAAATCCACCTGCGTCACCGTCACCGATCGATGCAGCTGCTGACTGTACTGCTCTGCTAACTGTTCCTGGATATAGTAGGGGACGAGGAAACTTGCCGCTGCCAGATAGGTGAGAAAAAGCACCGTCGGCAGCAGGATAAGTAGAAGGCTGCAAAGCAGGATTCTTTTTTCGGAAAGGCCTTTGTTTTCTTTGTTTTTTTTGCGCTGTCTGCGCGGCTTTTCGGGCTGAGTTTTTTTGGGCTCAGGAGGTGGGACGTTTTTTTCTTCTTCATTATCCGATGGTTCGGCATGAGGATTGATCAGAATTTCACCGAATGCGGGCGGGGATTCGGCTTTTGGGTTCTGCTGCTCGCCAGTCATGTTTTTGGATCTCTTTTACACTTCTGCTCTTGATTACCAGAGCGTCAACAGCATTGGGTCTGCATGACATCTGATTGCCTTGACGTACTTTGATGAGCATACCCCGGACGGAGTTTTTTTACAAGAATTTGCGTTTGGATCTTCAGCAGGAAACGGAGTAGGAAAATATATGCAGGCATGTGTTGTGGAATTCATACGCGACATCAAGAAGACGTTTGTCGTGCTCAACGTGGCGGCCGTCTTCTCTATGGAGAAAATCGAGCATAATATTAGATCTCTATGAGAGCCAGCTCCGGTCTGCAAAAAAAGCGGATAGGCAGGATTAAGTAGCCTATCCCGGCATTGACAAAGAGAGGGCCAGCTTGGGTTTGAAACAGACCTCTGTCATATTCTCCAACCCCGTAGGGTACGGTTATCGCACCGTAGAAAGGAAGGCGGACCTGACCTCCATGAGAATGGCCGGATAATATAAGGTCAAAAGAGTTTTCGAATTTATCAGCAGATGCCGGATAATGATCCAGCATGATTCGTTTTATAATATTTTTATCCTTTTTTCTCGGGGGCAGGTTGTACCCTAATCCTGTTGATCCTGTAATAGAGACCCTGCCATCAGGTGAGAGCACCTCCTGATCTAAGAGCCAATCTCCTCCGGTCTGCTGAAAGCACGCTTTCATGTCGTCAAAGGATGCGTTGCTCCAGTAATCATGATTGCCGGGGACACCAAAGAGCGGGTATTCTATCTTTTGCAAGCAGCGTAAGGCCTCGGCGAGATAGGCTTTGTCTTCAATGAGATCGCCTGTAAAACAGACAAAATCAGGCTTGAAGCTGTTGATTCTGGCAATAACTTTGTCAAAATAAGCAACGTCTCCCTTATGATGGACGTCGGTAAAGTGGGCGATACGGCAGGTAGGTTTTTTGCTGAGAACAAGATGGTGAATTTTGAGCCAATTGCGTTCGATAAAGAAACCATCCAGGAAGGCAAGGCCATAAGGAACTAAGGAATAGCAGCCGAGTCGTAGGAAATCTCGACGGGTT
>CBFDDU010000059.1:0-19620 GCA_965603655.1 uncultured Candidatus Electrothrix sp.
AAGCCTCAGCAGGTTATGACCGGATTCACTGATGAGATTGACACTATCTTTCTGCTCATCAGTCAGGTCTCCTTCTGCCAGCAACTCGCTGAAACCAATAATGGCGTTCATCGGAGTACGTATTTCATGGCTCATATTGGACAGAAAAGTCGATTTTGCCCGGGTTGCCGCTTCGGAAATCTTCAGGGCCCTCCGAAGATTTTTTTCATTTTCCCGAAGCTCCTCGGTTCGTCGCTCAACCTGTTCTTCCAAATGCTCCTGAGCCGCCTTCATCAGTCGGTAGGCACGCTCTCCGAAGATGAGGGTAAACAGTATTCCTGCGGCAGCGGAAAAAAGCACAACAGCCAGGACACTGAAGACGGTCTTGCGCAGAAGCAGATAGGGACCCAAGGCTTCATGAACATCAATCTCTGTGGCTAATCCGAAACCAAGCGCATCATCCCATCTCCATACACCGTAGACCAGTACGCCACGATAGTCTCTGTAGCCGTTCATGTTTTCTCCCGACTCCCCCCGGAGGGCACTTTCGGCCATGACGGTGTACGGTTCAGAAGAGGCTTGTCGATCTTTTCCGGGTTCCCCGCCTCGCTCCGGCAATAGATTCCTGCCCGGATCCGTGACACGGATATTCAGGAGAGCTTTCTCATGCGCTTGAATTAACCCCATCTCTCTCAGTTGAGAGGTAAAACGACTTTCTGAAAGGAGCTCTCCCTGTTCGTTGAAGGCATAGGTTTCCCCGCTTTCGCGTAAGCGGCTCAGCTGAATAATACGGGAAAAACTTTTTGTCGGATCAAGACAAACTATTATGGCTGCAATAATCCTGTCGGCCTGATCAATAACAGGGGCCGCAAAAAAAACACTTGGAGGAAGCGGTGAAGTTGCAACGGACTGTTGCCGATCAACGTCGGACCGAAAAGGCGGGATAAAGACGGTTTCACCCAAAAAAACTCGACGAATCAGATCGGGACGAGCCTTGGCGATAAGGCTGGGGATACCGAGATCCGCAGCCCGCATGGAAGCTATATTGATAAGATCGGAATTGATGACAATAAAACCGTTCTTTTCCTCATTATCCTGATATGCAGCCAAAAGATTGCGGAGGCCGGTCAGCTCCCCTGAGGCGGAAAGTGCTTCCGGAACCGCCTGTTCTGCAAGTAATCGCTGAACGGCCTCCGCTACATATCTATCTTTTCCTAATTGACGGATAAAATATTTTTGATTGACCATCCATATCTTCAGGCCCTCGGTCGTTGTATCAAGTATACTGTGTAATGAGCTGCGTATTCCTGCAAGAAGGGAACGCCTATTGTAGCGTAGCGCGGTTGAGATAAAGAACGTTGATGAAATAACGAAAAATACAACAAAACCTATGCTGGCATGCCTGAAATATGATGTTCCGACCTGGAGCCTGTTGGTAATATTCATATTTCTGATTAATGTGAAAGAGGACGAGATAATTACGAGGCAGGCTGTTGCATTGCAGGATATTTCTTGAAATTTTACAGAAAGGGCCTTTAGAAAAAGAACGTATCATAACCGACCCATTCTGTCAAAACCCGCCCTGTTGTATGCAGGATATTTTCTCTCTTTTCTTCTTATTGACTTCGCAATCCGCTTCCTTTACAGTACCTGTTAGACTTTCTGCTTCTGCTATTGGAAATAGTAAGGAAAGAGAGCGCGGCAAAGATATCCTCCCTCTTGACTTCGCCCCGTAACCAATATGTTCTATAAAAATGGTCAGCAAAACTGACCAAATAACCGGCCAATTTTCATTCTTTGTTATCTCGGTCCGCCGGGATGGGTATTATACAATGAAACTTCTCATCGCAGACGACGAGCTGTCAACCAGGACCTTACTCAGGACTTGTGTGACAAAATGGGGCTATACTGTTGTCGAGGCCGGAGACGGCCTTGAGGCGATGACCTTTCTCCGCAGCCAAGACCCGCCTCGAATAGCGGTGTTGGATTGGATGATGCCCGGTCTTGACGGGGTTGAAATCTGCTCCCGGCTTCAGGAAAAACCCAATGAGCAGCTGACCTATACGATCCTGCTGACCTGTAAATCAGATAAAGAGGATGCCATCCATGCCCTTGACCAGGGTGCCCATGATTTTCTCAGTAAACCGGTCCACGTCGGCGAACTGCACAGTCGTATAGCGGTAGGTAAACGCCTTGTAGAGGCCAATGATCGTCTCCTCGAACTTGATCACCTCAAAGATAGTTTCCTGCGGGTCGCTGCCCATGACCTCAAAAACCCTCTGGGTTTCATCATCTCCATGACAGAGCTGCTGACCGACAAAGATTTTCCGGAAGTACGCCAGGACCAGGATAAACACCTTGGCGCTATCCATGATGCGGCTTCGAAAATGCTGGGGCAGGTCAATGATCTCCTGAACGTATCGCCCATCAAGGAAAAAGAACGCTGAAACGCGCAGACCTTCCCACCTCTTTTCTCTCTCATAAAATACTTAGACTACTCAGACGGGTTCCATCAGCTCAGTACTGAGATAACGCTCACCCGTATCGGGCAACATCACCACGACCCGCTTGCCTTGATTCTCCGCTCTGCCCCCAATTTTCAGGGCCGCCGCCGCTGCTGCACCCGAGGATATCCCGCAAAGAATCCCTTCCTGCCGAGCAAGGCCACGGGCTGTCTGGAAAGCCTCCTCATTGCTGACCTGCACCGCCTCATCAATGAGTGTCTGATCCAAGATTTCCGGCACAAAACCGGCCCCAATCCCCTGAATCTTATGCGGTCCCGGTTTGCCGCCGGACAGCACCGGTGAGTCAGCAGGTTCCACAGCCACAACCTGGATCTGTGGATTCTGTTCTTTTAGAAAACGTCCTGTCCCGGTGAGGGTACCGCCGGTCCCTACCCCAGCAACCAGAATATCCACTGCGCCGTTGGCCTGCTCCCAAATCTCCGGTCCGGTTGTCCGCTGGTGCATGGCCGGATTAGCAGGATTGGCAAACTGATTGGGCATCCAGCTCGGTGCATTTTCTTGCAGCAAGGCCTCTGCACGGGCAATGGCCCCTTTCATGCCCCCTGCTCCGGGTGTCAGGACAAGCTCAGCCCCGAGATAGGTAAGCAGCTTACGCCGCTCCACACTCATTGTTTCCGGCATGGTCAAAATCAACCTGTACCCACGGGCCGCACAGACAAAGGCCAGCCCTATCCCGGTATTTCCCGAGGTCGGCTCAATAACCGTGGTCTTTGGGGTCAGCAGGCCATCCGCCTCTGCCGCATCCAGCATGGCCACGGCAATACGATCTTTTACACTGCCCAGCGGGTTGGAAGATTCCAGCTTTGCCACGATCTCTGCTGCACAGCCCGCCCCGATCCTGCCCAAACGAACCAAGGGGGTATTGCCCACGCTCTCTGCCAGATTTGCATAAATTCGCATCTTCCTTCCCTCGCTTTTTTTTGTCCCGCCCCAGAGGACTGGGATGGGCATTATTCATTAAAAATCAGGACCGGACTGAAGCCGTATCCGGCCATATTATTGTCACCAAAATGAATTTTGTATAATTTCCGCCCTGCCTGGTCTCGATGAACATGCCCTATTCGTGCCATAGGGACGGTTATGGTCTCTTCATTATGCCGGGCTGTCATAAACCGTAATTCCACGATTTTCTCCTGCCCATCATCGGTGACAAAGGTTGTATAATCCACCTTTTTCTGGGCGATATATTCGTCCAGCACATCGGCCAGCTTGTCTAACGCCTCCTCTGACGGCGAAAGAAAGAGACGATGCCCTGCTGCCCCCCATTTATGCTTCCAGACATAATCATCATAGGCCAGAATACCCTGGCGAAAAGCAGAGGCAACCTCAGCTAACTCATAACTGGTCGGATTCAAAGGATGTTCAACATGCGGAGCAAGCCGCTTGGAGACCAAAAACTGTTTGATCGGATGATTGACAAGCTGCAAGCCCTCATATCGTTTATCAAAACGAAATTGCCAATCAGATCCTTCCGGATAATTTTCCAGAAAAAGGGCATCGGGCAAATTAACCCGGCTGTATAGACGCGTTATCCTCATCGGCTGACCAGCGGGGTCGGTATAGTACAGCCCGCTGTCCTGCTCGAAAAAGTCCTCCATATCCACGATATCAACAGGGAGACCCAGCTCTTTCTGGGTGGCATAGAACTCAAAATTGGTTTTTTGCTCCTGCACCTTCCTGTCCGTGAGCACAACCCGCTCGCCCTGCTCGCCTCCCAGTATTTTCCGGTAGACTTGCTGAAAATCATCCCAGCCCTTCTGCGGGCCGTCTGCAAAAAGAAAGGCATCATCAGCACCGGGCAAATGCTGCAAGAGCACTCGATTGAGCAAAGCAGCACTGATGGGATAGGTGGCAACTGCCTGGGATTCGATATTACGCAGCCCCTTATCGGTTACCGCCATATCAAAGCTGCCCATCGAAAAACCGCCGCCCTGTTCCGTGGGCAGGAGATTTTCCTCTTGCGGGGCAAAACCGTTGGGCATCTGAAAGGCTGGCAGCCGGTCATCCATTGCTTCCTGCTCCATCGTTGCAATGAATTGATTAAAGCTGTTAGCTAGGCGTGTACTGATCCCAACGAAATAATTGGCAATCCGCATCTTCCCTCCGTTTTCCGAACCGTTGCAAAAATGATATTGCTCGGAAAAGGTGTCCACCATCTCCTGATACACCGTATCAGGAATGCGCTGGAGAAAGACATCATCTTGTCCGATGGTGCCTTTGGTATCTCCAGTGCCTCTAGTACGCTCTGCTTCTTTTACTCTCTGATCCTGTTCTGTTATGACTGACATATTCTATCTGATAAGGGAAAAATTCTCAGCTCCTGACAAGTGCCAGCAGCAAGGCGGTCAAATTGGTTATATCCTCAAGACTGACCTGCTCATCCGTGGAATGGACATGAGTCATGCCGGTGGCGATAATGGCTGTAGGCAGGCCGCAGCCGTTAAAAATATTGGCATCACTGCCGCCGCCAGCTCGCTCATGCTGCATGGGGATATTGATACGGGCAGCAGCCGCATCAAGCCGCTGAAGAACCGCATCCTCAGCCGAGAGCTGCATGGCTGGAAAATCCTGTTCCGCCCGGAAGTCCAGCTCCGGGACGCCACGGGCCTTGTCTGAAGGATCGCTCCATTCCTCAATCACCTGGGAAAAGGCCTGTTTGATCTCAGCGGTCAAACGATCCAGTTTTTCCGGGGAATGGCTGCGTACCTCGCCCTCAATAACAACCTCTTCCGCAACGATGTTGGAGGCAGCACCGCCCTGAATCGTGCCGAAATTGGCTGTGGTCTCTTCATCAATCCTGCCGCAGGGAGCCGCTGCCATTGCCTTGCCAGCTAAGACAAGAGCATTAATGCCCTGCTCCGGGTGTAAACCAGCATGGGCTGCCACACCCCTGACGGTAATACGAAGCCGATTGGATGCTGGTGCCCCGATAATCACCCTGCCAAAACCGGTGGAATCCAGGGCATAGCCCATCTTGGCCCGAATATGTTCAGGATTCAGAGCCTTGGCTCCAAGCAGTCCGATCTCTTCGCAGGTGGTGAAAACAAACTCCATCGGCGCATGGGACAGTTTTTTTTCCCGCAGCACAGTCAGAGCCTCGATCATGGCGGCAATGCCGGATTTATCGTCACTCCCCAGAATGGTCTCACCCAGGCTGGTGAAAATATCGTTCTTGCGCACCACCTTGATGCCGAGACAAGGCTCCACGGTGTCCAAATGACAATTGAAGAACAGCGGTTCCAGCTTTGGGTCACCCTCAAAGCGGAAAATCAGATTACCGCATTCCGAGCCGGTTGCTGCGGCGGAATCATCTTCAAAGGGTGGTTCCGCACCAAGGGCGCAGAGCATTTCCATGACCAGCGCGGCCATCCGCCCTTCTTTACGGGATGGGCTGTCGGTTTCGCAGAGGCGGATAAAGGTCAGAGCCAGTCGTTCCTGGTTGATTATTTGTTGAAGCTGCATTGTTTTGGAGTGTCCTTACAGGTTCTGCGCAGCTGAGGCGAGTGCGCTTTTTTCGATTTCGCCGACATGGCTGTAGGTCGTGGTCCTGCCGCCCTCGTAAATCACCCAGACTTCCTGCGCACCCTTTGCCAGATAGAGTTCCACCTTGCCGGCCATTTCTGCCTTAGAATTTGACGGGGAGACAATCTCAATGCATATTTCCGGGGCCTTGGGGTACGGGGTTTCATAGGCAAAGAGGCGGATGAACTCGTTCGAGGCCCAAACCACATCAGCCACCTTGACGCCTTCTGAGGTTTGGATAGAGCATTCCGTGATGACCTCACCGTCGGGCAGCTTATTGATGAGGTTCGCCGCCATACGGCCCTGTATACGTCCGTGCTGATTCGAGGCCGGGGTCATGAGAATTTTACCAAAGCGGTTCAGTTCGATTTTGAAGGGAAGATTCTGCAAGAAGGGATTACTTATGACTTCTGCCCATTCCATGATGTTGCTCCGGGGTTGTTATTTTTGCTTCGGCCATGCTTTCTTACGGATTGATTCCAGGGTGACATCTCTGGCCTCCCAGAGCCCCGCCAAGGACATAAAATCTGCATCAAGTTTTCCCACCCCTTGTGTGCGGACAATATCATCCAACGCATTAGCGAAAAACGCCGCATCCCCATCTGCTTCCTCAACTGCCGCCTCAAGATAGGTTGCCATTTCTTCTGGAGTTCTAAGATGTTCCGCGATATCAAAACGAGTAGTTGTAGTTTTGCTCATCGTATTTTTTCGTCAAGTCAAAGGATAACAGATTCGGTTTCTCTCTGATGCAGTATATACGGGATAAAGATCAAATATCGAGTTTTTTGAACATCTCTTCCTCATTTTCACATTCGACCAGCTCATGCCCGGTGGATGGCTTCATTAGGCACAGCCCGGCTGCCTTTGGTGATATCCCAGCCCATGTGTTCTGAAAGGGAGCGCACGGTTTCGGCGATTTTGTCCGGTGGAATACCGGCTACTTCTGCAGCTTTTTGATTATTGTCACCGGGTTCATGCGTAACGCGTGCCCCTATTTTTTTTGCCTCGGCCTTGGGATTCGAACCCGTGACCCCACCCTACAACCCGCATGGCTACGGGGTTTGATTTTACCCTGTGATACCGACGTGGTTATTTCTTATTGACTTTTTCAGTGCAACATGTACTTTGGTGATTTGAAATTGTTATTTATTTTAATCATGGTCTGTCCCTGGTTTACTAACCAATTATATGAAATTTAAAAATAATGAACGGAAATGAAAAAATAGACTATTTAAAAGATCTTGTCGCCTTGCGTGACGAAAATTTAATTTCTGATGCAGAGTTCGAGAAAGAGCGTCAACGCATATTTGGTAAGACCCCACAACTTCAAGTAATAGCGGGCGGACTCCAGAAATTTTTTCCTACATTAGTTTGGCCTGCTGTTGTAATAATTGCGCTTTTTTCTTTTAAAGGAATTGTTGTTTCAAAACTTTACGATGCTGAACAAATATCTATAGGGAGCTTTTCTCTCAAGGTGAAAGAGAAAGCTAGATTAATTGGTAATCATGAACTAACCGATGCAATCTCTGGACTTTCTAAGAAAAGTATTGAAATGCTTATGAATACAGGCATAAGTCATATGTTGCTTGTTTCGCCTGACAAAGATCATAATCCAAAGAGTGTGACTATTTATAGTGGGGTACATCTAGAGCTTGAAAAAAAAGGACTCATATCTTTCAATGAACCTTATGAGCCATTTATCTCGTGGGTGGAGTCCTTACCTTCGGAAAAAAAATTTTTCTATTCAACGAAAGATGATAAAGAATTGGACACTAGACCAACAGGTTCATATTCGGTTTATGAGAAGATTGTTTTACATAGTGAGCAACTAACCGAGAAAGATAAGCTAAGGCTATCCGAAGCTGAATATACTCTTAGTGAAAAAGGTTTGCTGGTCTGGAAACTGATAGCTGAGGTCGTAGCGGAACAACTTGCATACTCCAGCAAATAGAAAATGTGTGCATACTGGACTTCTTAATGTTCAAGTGCGCCCAGAACAGCGCGATATGTAACGTAGAGTCTACATAAGAGGGTGCCGTAGCTGTAAAGTGGACCCCCAACAAAGCAAGTACTATTCCGCTAGCAGTCCAAAGTCGCATAATATAACATTATGTGACGTTTCCCCTCACCTCACCGCAAGCCCCTCAAGCATACCATCTCGGTCAGCAACACCACCGCATGGGCCGTAATCCCCTCGCCCCGTCCGGTATAGCCCATCTCCTCGGTGGTAGTGGCCTTGATATTAACCTGCTCCGGCGTAGTTGCACAAACAGCTGCAAGATTACTTTGCATGGTTGCCAAGTGAGGAGCAAGCTTAGGCTGTTGGCAGACCACCGTGATATCGGCATTGACCAACCGCATTTTCTTGGCCTTGACCAACGCTATCACTCGCTCCAGCAATTTGAGACTATCTGCGCCCCGATACTGTTCATCCGTGTCCGGGAAATGACGCCCGATATCCCCGGCACCAAGCGCACCGAGCAGCGCATCCATAAGGGCATGAACCAGAACATCAGCATCCGAATGACCAGCCAGACCCAGCTGATAGGGAATGTCCACCCCGCCGAGAATAAGCTTGCGCCCTTCCACCAATCTATGGGCATCAAAACCATGTCCTATCCGCATTGCAGTCTCTCCTTCCTGGTTCTCCCGGGGCAGAGTGGCAGCAATCCGCAGATCCTCCGGTCGGGTAATCTTGATATTCTCTTCACTGCCCATAACCACGCTCACCGAAACCCCGGCATGTTCCAGCAGAGAGGCCTCGTCCGTGCCGATAAATTCGGTGGCTGCGGCATACTCATAGGCACGTTCCAGCAAGTGCAGATCCATAGCCTGGGGGGTCTGGGCATGCCAAAGCTGGGAGCGATCAACAGTCCCGATGATCTCTGTGCCGCCTTCGCCCTCCTCAACCTCTTTTAAGGTATCCTTGACCGGAACAGCCGCGATGACAGCCCCGTGCTCCTCAATACCAGCCAGACAGCGATCTATAATTTCCGCACTCACCAAAGGCCGGGCCCCGTCATGGACAAAAATACGCTCAATCGAGTCAGGTAGGGCCTTCATACCGTTCTGCACCGAGTGCTGGCGGGCTTCCCCCCCGGTGGTGTACAGCATTTTTCTCTGCTGCTCCGGGGTGAGGAAGGGAAGGAGCTGCTCTTTCCCGGATTGCAACTGTTCTGGAGGCAGAACAAGCATGATGATGTGGATTTCTGGGTGGGCCAGAAAAACCCGCAGAGTCCGCACAAAAACAGGCTCTCCGGCCAGTTCAAGGAATTGCTTGGGGATGGCGGCTCCCATGCGGGTGCCGAAACCTGCCGCCGGGATGATGGCGGCAACGGAATGTATATTATTATCACGCATCCTGTTTCACCATAGCCAACAAAATCCCTAAAATCTTCTCCGGCTGCTCAATGGAATACTCATCCAGATCAATAACGACCTCAAGTTTCTCCATTTTGAGAAATTTCCAAGCCGTCCCTGTTGTGACAACCCCATAAATCGTCTCTATATGCTCAACACCCTCGGCCTCATTGAACAGTTGTGCCGCCACCATCTCGGCAATGCATTGCCCTAATCCGCCGATGATATTTTCATTCTTTGCCTCAACAAGGGCCACCACGGGACTGTTCAGAAGCAACTGTTCCTGAGACGCACTGATGATGAAATCGCAGAACCCATTCAGGCCCTTTTCCTTATCAACATTAAACTCAATACCGGAAAACAAACTGATCTGATGCTTGAGGATCTTGCGTAATTCAACCAAGATATTGGCAATAATCAGCTCTGAACGAGCCTTCTCGGTATTAATGGCACGGGCAAGAGGAACATTCTCCTGGAGAATATCCTGAAATGAGGGGCTGACAGAAACATCGGGAATGGAGGAAAAAAGCCCGTCTTGTTCAGTCAGATGAACACCGAGCTTCCGCTTAACCGTTTTCAGATCAAAATCGCTATAGGGCATTATTCAACCTCAAAATTTGAAGTTACAAAAAGATGGGACGGGGTAATTTTATTTCTCCGGTTTGATCAAACCGATAGAGGAGAAAGAAATGCGAGAAGGTCTCGATTTGCTCTCTTGTGTACTGCATCTGCGTAAAAAAAACAGGGTGGACTATAAGCCGAATTCTGTTCCTGCCGAAGCAGGCCATGATCATTTGACTGGGATGCCGGTTGCCCGGCACCTCGTGCAACCTACCCGGAAACTTTGGACGAGCCGCCCTCAAACGTTTCCCTATTTGGTCTTGCACCCGGTGGGGTTTACCCTGCCCTTTATGTCACCATAAAGGCGGTGAGCTCTTACCTCGCCATTTCAACCTTACCTGTGAACGACACGTCGTTCCATCGGCGGTGTATTTTCTGTGGCACTTTCTCCCGGTTCCCCGGAGTTCCTGTTAGGAACCACCGTGCCCTGCGGTGTTCGGACTTTCCTCACCGGCATAAAGCCGGAGCGACCATGCGTCCACCCTGAAACTGTTATTTTTCTTACGCCGTTTTTTCGTCAATCCCCTTATTGGCCAATTCATCGGCCCGCTTATTCTGCTCCCGAGGCACATGAGCAACCGTCCAGTTATCTATTCTGGCAAGCAGCTCTTTTACTTCAGCAAACAAAGGTTGTAAGGTTGCATGCTTCACCTTGTACTGCCCCTGAATCTGACGGACAATCAATTGCGAATCAAGAAAGATCTCCACCTTGCCGCAATCCAATTCAAGAATAGATTGCAGCCCCATAATCAAGGCCTTGTACTCCGCCACATTATTAGTGCATTGGCCGAGATAGCACGAACGGGCCGCAAGTTCCTGACCGTCGCCGTCCAAGAGAACACTTCCGGCTCCGGCTTCTCCCGGATTCCCCCGAGAGGCACCGTCAGTAAAAAGTTTGCAGGCCGAACCGGAACCAGCAGCCAATTCAGCGAACAGGCTCTGCTGCTGAGCAGGAGAAGAGGTAACCGTAACCGGGCCTACTGTCTTCTTGGCACCGCATAAAACAGCGCGTACCTCTGCAAGAGCATAGTCTGGGAACAGCTTTGCCAAAATCGCATCGGGCAGCTGTTCCCCCAGAGCTGCTGCAAGAGCGGCCCTATCCAAGCAAGTTTTAGACATTTCTAGACATTGTCTTCATCAGACGGTGGCAGATAATACAGGGTACGCTGACAGGTCGGGCAGGTGAAAATCTGCTCTCCCAAACAAATATCATTATACTTCTGGGGCGGGATGGTCATAAAACAACCCTGACAAACAGCATCGATGACCCGGACAACAGCAAGCCCATCACGTTTCTTGAGTAATTTATCATAGCGTTTTACCCATGAGGACGAGACCTTTTTGGCAAGCTTATCGCGTTTATCCTGCACAGACAAACGCCGCCCGTTCAGCTTCTCAATCGCCTTTTCAACCTTGCCGGTTTCCTCGGCAAGAAGCTTCTTCTCTCCAGTGCAAAGATTCTCCAGCTCTTTTGCTTTGGCCTCTTCCGCCTCCACCTGCTCCATAACCTGAAGCTGCTGTTCTTCCGAATCCTTGATCGTTTTCTTCGCCTCTTCGATCTCTTTCAGCAAGGCCTGATGCTCCCGGCTGGTCTGCACCTGCATCATCTTACTCTGGCGATCCTTAATTCGTTCCGCCGCATCCTCGCTGCCCGCCTTGATATCACGTCGGCTCTGCTCCAGCTCCGCCGCTTTTTCCCGGCATTGCCCGGCAAGAGCCTCTTTCTCAACGATGGCCTGCTCGCGCTCTGTCAGCTCCTGTTTTTTCTCCTCAATTTTCCGGTCAAATCCAGAAAGTTCCGTATCAAGTTTCTGCAGGGCTATAAGCACGCTGATATCTTCTTTCAAGGTAAACTCCTCATGTATCAAATTCCGACCGACATAAAGGTCGGCGTATTAAAAATATTGAAAAAACAGTATCAAAAATCTGTGGCAATGCTCATTCTCTTCTAAAGAACATGGACGTTGTGCGTCACTGTTACTCATTGTTACGTATAGGATTAATCCCGCAGGGAGCGCTCTCATGTTGCAAGAGCCGCCATGTTCCTCAGCAACTCTTTCCTACTGCCAAGCGCAGTGGAGGATCTTGCCGTGCGCATTGCACCCGCACCGCCATAGCAAAGGCTTCCAGCCTCTCAACGAGCAATTGTCGCAACCCTTCCATTGCCGGATATTCCGTGGCAAAATGACCGCCGTCGATCAGCCAGAACCCAGCCTCTTCAGCCCAGCGGGCTACATCATGCTTCACTTCAGAGGTGATAAACACATCAGCTCCGGCCTCCAAGGCCGTCGCGGAAATATCAGAACAGGATCCGCCGCACACCGCGACCTTGCTCACCGCCTCGGGTCGCAACCCGGCTTCCAGCAACCAAGGGGGAGAAAGCACTGTACACAGTCGTTCCAGAAAGCTCTCCGAAGAAACCGGTTCCGTGAGTACCCCTATCCTGCCTAATCCGGTCTTTTTCCCGCTGCATTCCCCGCCATCCGGCAGCAGAGGAGCGGTCTCTTGCAGATCAAGCAGCTGCGCTAACACATCGTTCACTCCGCCATAGGCGGCATCAAGATTGGTATGGCAACCGATGACATGTATCCCCGTCTGCACAGCAGCATGAAGAAATTTTTCCGAGGGACGATCCGAACGCAGGCTTTTCAAAGGGTGAAAAATAGCAGGATGATGGGTGATGATAAGTTCGGCATTGCATTGCTCCGCCTCGGCAATCAGAGCCGTGGTTGGATCCAAGGCAAGAAGAATCGAGGTGACCCCACCGTCAGGACTGCCGACAAGCAGACCGACATTATCCCAGGACTGAGCAAGGTCGAGAGGCGCGATTCCCTGAAGAATATTGAGGATATTCTGAACTTTTACCACAATAAAAAGAAAAAGAGGCACAGCCCGTAAAGGGTGTACCTCTTATATTGACGTTTGCTCTATGCTGCCCTGCAAGGAAAACCCCCTTTGCGGGCAAAAATTTTTACTCAAGGTATGAGGACTCAAAAGACGAAGAATGAAAAGGTTATCAGGTTTATCAAAAAGGAGCCGGGTTGTCACCCGACCGCCTGATTTTCAGCTTTATATAATCGCTCTGAAAATTGGTGGGCCTACTTGGACTCGAACCAAGGACCTACCGGTTATGAGCCGGTGGCTCTAGCCAGCTGAGCTATAGGCCCCCAATTAACACAAACGCTCTATAATACCAGCGACACTTTTTTGGTCAAGAGAAAAGGAGCACGATCGTGAAAAAATATCTCCTCCTCCAAGCCGACCCGTTATCAACTCGTCACAAAGAAATAACTGATAGCCAAAGCTACATAACCAGCTTTAAAACTAAAAATCCTCCAACCAACAAAACAATAAAGGCAATGGTGAGCAAATTGAAATAACGATCAATAAAACGACGAGCAGAATCGCCCCACTTACTGATGATCCAGGCCACAAGGAAAAAACGTAAGGCCCGTGAAAGAATCGAGGCAACCAAAAAGACCGGCAGATTGACTCGGGCCACGCCAGCGGTAATAGTGACCAGCTTATACGGCAGCGGTGTCAGGCCAAAGACAAAGACAATCCAGGCATTCCAATAATCATACACCTGAAACAGAAACTCGCCACCTAAGGAACTGCCCATACTGGAAACAAGATAGGCTGGCAGCGCGATATCCATGCGGCCATTCACTTCGGTCAGATCCATATGCGCAATATGCTGGACAATCCATTGCCCAATCGTCTCCCAGCCAAAGACCCCGATTCCATAACCGGCCAGCCCGCCGATAACCGAGGCCAAGGTACACCAAAAGGCGAACGTATACCAACGAGTGCTTGCCCCGAGCACCAAGGCAATCAGCAACACATCAGGAGGAATCGGAAAAAAGCTGGACTCGGCAAACGAGATAATAACCAGAGCATGGAGCCCATAGCGACTGTCTGCCCAACTCAGCATCCAGTCATACAGGCGGCGCACCAGACCAGACTTTTTTTTCTTTTCAGAGCTGAGTTCCGTCCCCGCCTGTTCCTCATTCTGCCCCTTATTCGCTTCCTTCATCTCCATCCTGTTCTCTCCATCCCTACTCTCTTCATCCTACTCTCTCCAGCCATGTTCCCCTATCAGGTTGACAAAGCGAACATGCCCGATAGATTGAATCCGAATTCTTCTGTTGCGCTTCTCCAGAAGTTGCAGTTCCTGCTCTTCCTGCGCTCCCACCGGCATGACCATTTTCCCTGGATCCGATAACTGCTCTATCAGGGGCTCGGGGATTTTCGGGCCACCCGCAGTCACCAAGACCGCATCAAAAGGGGCCTGATCAGGCCAGCCGACGGTACCATCATCTATGCAGGAAATAATATTATAATAATGCAATTGATCAAAGACCTTGCGCGCACGCCCCAGCAGGGAATGGATTCGCTCGACAGTATACACCCGCTTACAGAGGCGAGAAAGCACTGCGGCCTGATAGCCAGACCCGGTACCAATCTCCAGCACCCGCTCGTGCCCCTTAAGCTGGAGGGCCTGGGTCATCATAGCAACAACAAAGGGCTGTGAAATAGTCTGGTTAGAACCAATAGGCAGGGGAAAATCCCCGTAGGACCGGGCCTGCATGGCATCTTCAACAAACTGATGGCGAGGCACTTCGGTCATGGCACGCAGCGTCGCAGGATCCTGAATGCCACGCTCAATAAGCGTGTCCATCATTCGCTGCCGGTGAATAGAAAAATCCGAAAAAGCCCTTGCACTCACGGAAGTGACTCTCCGCTCAAGTCGGTCGCCCAGTCACCATCGCCTTCTTTATGGACCAGAAAATCACAATCTGTGACCATGTCGCCATCCAGGGTAACCAAAATCATTTCATAGCTGTCCGGATCAACCAGATTGCCGACAAAGGGCAAACCGCCAAAAAAACCTTTACGCTCGTTATAGTAAACATACTCTTCCACCCCAGGAGAAAGGCTTCGATGCCTGTCAGGCTGCCCGAGATAGCGCACCACATCCTGCCGTGTGGATTTGCCCGGCTCAACCAAAGCGGCATCTGAAGCCAAATGGCGAACCGGCTTTGAGGAGCAACCAACAAGGAGTAAAAGAACAGCAAGTATTGAGATAATAAAGCGTTGCATTATAGATGGACTCCGCTTAGAAAGTTTCAGTAAGATACAGCTCAAAGCTTATAACCGTAGACAACAGCGGCACATTCTACACCCTCCATAATAAACCTTCAACCTGTAGCTTGATCTTCCCTGCATGCCCAGCTTTTCTCTTCCGCTGCAAACTGTACTTGGAACTGTACCTTATCGCCTCTCTTTCTTCCGGCTATTTTTATCAGCATCCTACTATTTACTTGATCTTTGCCAAGGCATAATATAGGTTCCCAGCATCTGTATTAACATACCTTCCCGGCCTCCTCAGCCACCGGTTTTCCGTGCTTCTCAGCATATTGCGTGAAAGAAGTACCTGTTTTGCTATCCTGCTGAGAGGGCAAAGGATCTGCTCAAGGCGTTGCACTGCGCCTTTGGAAAAACAAGACGTTATTCTATGACAAATAAAACTATCCTCAACCGCCTGTACAAGATACTGCAACCGTACAGAAAAAAACTCATCATCTCCATGCTGGCAATGATTATTGTTGCCGGTTTCAATGCAGCCCAAGCCTACATGGTCAAGCCGCTCCTTGATGAAATATTCTTACACAAAAAAAAAGAATGGCTGGTCATCCTACCCGTTGCCCTGCTCGCTATTTTTTTCGTCAAAGGTATTTTTTATTTTATCTACTCCTATCTCCTTGAATGGATTGGACAATGCGTGATAAAAGATCTGCGCAACAGTATCTATGCCCATATCAATGACCTGTCCATGGGGTTCTTTCACAAAAACTCCACCGGCGAGCTGATTTCCAGGATCATGAACGATGTCAGCATGCTCCAGGGATCCGTCTCCCACGCCCTGATTCATCTGCTGCGGGATTTCTTTACCGTCTGCGGCCTGCTCGGTGTTATTTTTTATATGGACTGGCGACTGGCCTTTGTCTCCTTGATCTTCATTCCTATGGCTGCGGTTCCTATCGTGGTTTTCGGTAAAAAATTTCGCCGGATCAGCACCAGCTATCAGCAGGGCATGGGCGAAGCCAGCGACTTTCTTAATGAGACCATCCGAGGTGCCAGAATTGTCAAAGCCTTCTGCATGGAAGAGCAGGAAAAGAAACTCTTTGGGGAAAAAATGCAGCACCTCTTTGACACCCTGATGACGGAAACCAAGTTCCGCAGCCTTTCTCATCCCCTGATTGAATTTCTTGGCGGTATTGGCATGGCCTTAATCCTCTGGTTCGGGGGCATGCAGGTACTGGCTGGAAATTCAACACCAGGCACCTTTATGTCCTTTCTCACGGCTCTGGTTATGCTTTATGAGCCGGTCAAAGGAGTAAGCAAAATCAACTCAACAATTCAGTCTGGAATGGCTGCTGCAATCCGCGTCTTTCACCTGCTTGATATCGAACCCGAGATTAAGGAAAAACCGGACAGCAAGATACTGCCCCGTTTTCATAATGCCATTGCATTTGACAAGGTCACCTTTTCCTATGACAAGGAAGAGCCTGTGCTGCGGGATATCCAGCTCAAGGTTGCCCAAGGAGAAATCCTCGCCGTTGTCGGCCCTTCCGGTGGTGGCAAGACGACCTTGGCCAGTCTCATCCCTCGGTTTCACGATGTCACTCAAGGGGCGGTGCGCATTGACGGGCATGATATTCAGAACCTGACCCTGCACTCTCTGCGAAGCCAGATCGCACTGGTAACCCAGCAAACCATCCTATTCAACGATACAGTGGGCAAGAACATCGGCTACGGCAGCCCAAACTGTACAGAGGAGAACATCCGACAGGCAGCTGAGGCCGCCTTTGCCCTGGAGTTCATAGAGGCCCTGCCAAAAGGTTTTGACACCGTGATCGGTGAATCAGGAACCCGCCTTTCCGGGGGCCAACGCCAGCGGGTATCTATTGCTCGGGCTATCCTCAAAGATGCCCCAATCCTGGTATTGGATGAAGCCACCTCAGCCTTGGACACGGAATCCGAACGCAAGGTCCAAAAGGCTCTGGACAACCTGATGAAAAACCGGACCACTATTGTCATCGCTCATCGCCTCTCCACGATCAAGAATGCCGACCGAATTATCGTCATGCAGAACGGCCGCTTGGTGGAAGAGGGTACCCATGAAAACCTCCTAAAGCAGCATGGTGTCTATGAAGGCTTATACACCATGCAGTATGCCGACAGATAGCCAAACGCAGCGCAAGCATTGATGAACCCGACACACGAACAGAAAAGCCCCCTGGCCCACTCCTTGCGAGACCGAGTCGGTCAGGTCAACAGCCTGCTCCCGGCCCTGCTGGCCTTTGCTCTGCCCCTGTCCACCTCAGCAGTTTCTGTGCTGGCTATGCTGATTCTCCTGCTCTGGCTGCTTGAAGGCCGATTCGCAGAAAAAGGGATTGAGATCTTTTCTCATCCAGTTACTCTTGCCGTTCTCGGCTTCCTGGCCCTCCTCTGCCTGGGGCTCCTCTGGACCGATAATCCGGCTGCAGGAGTTGAGGTTCTTAGAAATCAATGGAAGCTCGCTTTGCTGCCTGTTTTTTTAACCGCAGCAGCGTATCGGCATCGCTCGCTCTATCTCTATGCCTTTCTGGGGGGAATGACGCTGGCTATGGGCATCACCTTTCTGGCCCGATTCGGCCTAGTGCATTATGCCGATGTCAGTCCGACCCACCTGACCCCGAAGACCTTTCACGTTATCTATAACCCTCTCCTGGCCTTTGCCACCTATCTGACCTTGCACGAGGCGATCTGGGGCTGGGCCGGACAACGATTTCCTGTTGTCCGGGGCGCGTTATTCGGTCTCGCCGGGCTGATGACGGTGAATATGTTTATGACCGAGGGCAGGACCGGACAAGCGGTTTTTTTTGTCCTTATGGGCCTGCTCCTCTTTCAAATATTTGCCAAGAATCGCTTCAAGGCAACAGTAGCGACCTTCCTGCTCCTGCCCACAATCTGCATATTAGGCTACCTGTACAGTCCAACTTTCCAACAACGAGTCAATACAGCCCGGCAGGAAATAAAAGATTTCAAAAAAAATCCTGACACCTCGGTGGGCATGCGCCTGCTGTTCTTCCAAAATTCTCTTGAAATAATCCGGCAGCATCCCTGGCTGGGGGTGGGAACCGGGGATTTTCCGTCTGCCTATGCCGAGGTCAACCGCAAAATAAGTCCGGCCAGCATTGCAACAGATAATCCCCATAATCAGTATATGCTGGTAGGTGCCATGCTCGGCCTGCCAGGCATCCTTTTCTTTTTGTTGATCTTTATCATCATGTTTGTGCAGGAAAAACTGCTCCCGGATGACTACCGGCGAATCCGCACAGCCCTGCCCATCTTTTTTCTCGTTATTATGCTGGCGGAATCCTATCTTACGGTCTATCAAACCGCCTTTTTCTTTGTCGTTATGACAGCAGCCCTCTATAAACAAAAACCGGATCAACGTCTCCGAAAATTTCTTGCCGGAAAAGAGCGCAAAAAGTGCTGGTTGATCCTCTCCTATCGAGCCAATATTCCGGGATCGGCCTGTTCTCAGCATATTGATGATCGGCTGCCTTTTTTTCAGGAACAGGGGATTGAGCCAATTCTGCTCAGCGGCCCAGTCGGCAAGCCTTCAGAGCGATGGATACATTACAGAACCCTGAGCCTTGCCCCCTCGGGAATCCGTTTTGAACTGCGTCATTTCCTCCGAAAACATCTCCATAAACGTTGGCAGTTCAAGCTGGTTGAAACGCTCTGCATGGTCCCGGTTTTCCCTTTTTATCTCCTGGAAAAAATCATCATCAATATGGAGAGCGAATGGTCCTGGTGTTTTCTCGCCTCCTTGCGTGGATTCCTGCTCTGTCAACAGCTGCGCCCTGAGGTTGTCTATTCCACTGGTGGTTCTGCCTCCGCCCATGTTGCAGCCCTCCTGATAAAACGCTGGACCGGCTGTATCTGGATCGCGGAGACTCAGGATCCCCTGGTGCATGACCACGGCTGGCGGCGAGGCAGGAGGGTCTTGCGAGTGTACAAGACGCTTGAAAAAAAAATATGCCACCATGCCGACGCCTTTGTTTTTCTCGTCCACGCTGCGATGAAACATTGCAGCAGCAGGGCCAAAGGGCAATGTCGCGGCGCGGTTGTCTATCCTGGCTCAATACCAGATCTTTTCCAGCAGCAATTTACCAAAAGAGCGCGTTGTCATTTTGCCCATTTCGGCTCGTTAGCCGGAACCCGTAATCTGGTGACTTTCTTTCAGGCCCTGCACCAAGTTCTCACCCGCAACGCAGATCGCACGGGATTTCGGGAAAAGGTGCTGGTGGATGTGTACGGCTCTTTTGACGGAGAGTCTGAGCGTGAAATGGAGCGACTTGAGCTCAGCGATCTGGTCATTCGCCATGGAACCGTATCACGACAGAAGGCCCTGACAGCCATGCAGCAGACCGATTGTCTGCTGGTCATCCAGAATATTATCTATTTCTCCTGCGAGACCATTCCCTCCAAGGTCTACGAATACCTCCTGACCGGACGCCCGATTATCGGCCTGGTATATAAGAATGAGGAACTGGAC
>CBFDDU010000060.1:0-19566 GCA_965603655.1 uncultured Candidatus Electrothrix sp.
ATTCCCGCATTGAATCTGGGATCATCTTCCAAATATCTCACGGCATGAATCACCGCATCTAAAGCTGATGCTCCATTTTCCATGAAATCCATGCCGATTTTGGCCGCCGACCGGGGGCCGTCGGAATCCTGCGGGTCCGACCCGGCCCCTCCCTGAGTTATAATGGCGCGTTTCAATACATCCATTTTCCGCCTGCCTTAAATTTTTAATATGCAACGCATAAGATATTTTTTTCGATGATCTCAAAAATACCTTTCCGGATTAACATCACGGCTATTGAAGCTAAAAACAGACTCGCAACTTTAGAGACAGTTTTGCTTCCTGCCTGACCTAAGAATCTCTCAATCGGTGCAGCCATAAAGAAGACTGCGCCGACAATCAATATATTTGCCAGTAAGGCTAAGGTGGTCGGAAGAATCCCGTATTCGTTAGCAAAGAGCACTGAAGTTGTTAATACGGCTGGCCCGGTAAGTAAAGGGACGCCGATAGGAACAGCACCGACGGTGTCCGCATCTATAAGACGTTGACGTTTTTCACCGGTCAGCAAGTCGGAAAGAGAGAGGACCAGAAGTAAAATTCCGCCTGCAACCATGAAGTCGGAAACCCCGACGCCGACAAGTTCGAGGAGTAAAGGGCCGCCAAGAAGAAAAGCGACCGCCACTATTGAAGCCGTTATCAGTGACTGGACAATGATTTTTTTCTTATGCGCCGCATCAAGTCCTTCTGTTAATCCCAGGTAGAGCGGCAAAACACCGATTGCATCCACTGCAATAAAGAAGGGAATGAAGCAGAGTAAAAAGTTTTTCATATGTCATCTCGAAGAGGTTATTTGAAGCGCAACCATTGATTATCAGGCGGACTGCTCTGATAAGAGATGATCTTGTCGATGTCAGGAACGTCTCTCTTGGTATAAGCTATTATCAGGTGAGATGACGTGAGAAATCAGTGGGTGGAGCAGGTTGAGGGGGGTGCCGATGCGGGAAGTAGACTTTTTCCTCATTATCGGTAGTTGCCGGACGGGTGGTACCGTCCTTGGCTTTGATCTGGTCCGTAGACAGACCTGTTGAAAAGCAGGCAGGGGTTCCTGCTGTATGCTGGAGAATATACAGCAAGACTGATTCGCTGTACATAAATATCGGAGGGCTGATCAGTTGGTTAGGAAGTGGAGGGTGGAAGATTTGAATGATGGAGATGAGCGAGGAGTTTGCGGAACTATCAAGTATAGCGCACACTATACACCGCAACCGGAACAGGTACAATGCAATTTCTGTGTGGAGTTGGGGAGATCGGGGGGGGAGGTGAGAGAGTTGTGGGGAGCCTTGAAGATGAGTAGATCTGATTGAGTGCAACGAAATCAGACAATTTAAGGAATGAGCTCTCTGCTTTCGTTTTACTCAAGCAGACCTACCCGGCTCACCCTCATAATTGATCGTCTTGCCTGGTAAGCCATTGAAGGTATGTGTTATCGTGTGGTTACGAAGGTGTCAAGTGAGTGCAGTATACAGCGTAATAGGAAAAGGCTCAATTGAGAGTTGTTCAACGAGGAGCTTGTATTTCGTATTCAGGAGGGTGATGCGGGCTGGTCAACGAATTGAAATATTGTCTAGAAGAGCGGAAGGCGCTGGTGACTTGAAGGGCTTTGTTGTCCACTTGCAGTGGAGTCCTTTTTTCAGGTGTTAGGCTATTTCCTTCTTGCTGCCGCACGGATTTTATCGATCGGAAGTTTATTCCTCGTGCTTATGGCTTGTCCCGGCGCGAGACTTCTCATCTTGAAAACTTTTTTGCGGGAACCTCCAACGTGCTTGGCTACCACAACCTCCGACAACAGCTTAAGATGGTTCTGCTCGTTACGTGTAGTGAACCCCAGTGCCAGTTCTGAATTGACGGCGTTTGACAGATCCCAGAGGTAAAATGAATTCCGATGCAGAAGATTCATGTACTCATACACTGAGTTGTGCCAACCATCAGGGCGCTCCCGTACCAAGAAGTGTGCCAAAAAGTGTTTTTGGATATTGTCAATGTCACTTGTCAGCAACGAGTCCACCAGTGGCCCGATTTTCCCCGAGGAGAGGTCGTCTTTTAAATAGTGGACAACATTTAATGGCCCACACAACAAGATGTTCTTGAGTTTTTTTTGATGCGACCCATCAAAGCCCTTGCTGAGAATCAAACCGAAGCCGTCATAATTAGCGTGTCCATTTTGCGCGAGGGTAGGTGCAAGCAGGAAAAAAACGCGTGACATGGACGCCCAGCCTCTCATAATACAGCTTAGCATCCTGCGTTTCAATTCAGGGTCGATATACTTGCTGTTCCGTAGAGCCCTTGATGTGGCTTTGATTGTCTGCATTAGGCTGAGAACAGAGTACTCATGTAGGATCTGATTGATTGACTGATCGTACGCTGCTCCGAAATCATAGGTTTGATCAGCATAGCGGTCCTTAATTTCTGTTGGGAGATTCGATTCCTCCACTTTCTTCGACACTTCCATTCGCATGGCCTCAATTGCCTTGTCCGTCGGATTCCACACGGCCTGCTCATATGGATTAAACTTTTCTGGAATACCAATCTTACCATCGACGCTGGCGACCAGAGCCTCTATGTCCGCAACAAGAGTCTCCACTGCATCAGCACGTCGTCCATCGCACCCCGTATAGAACTCTATGATCTCTGGGTAGTTAACGTAGTTCCGATTGCTTAGTATCTGTTCTGCAAACTCTGAGTCATGCAACATATATGTCGCAGCGAAGTAAAATATCCAGTAACTATGTTTAAATTCCAGGGTATCTCCGAAACGGAGAAGTATCTTGTTTGATTCAAGGATGTCAATCACCACCTCTACATCAACGGAGATTAACTTCTCTTGACAATAGTTCTGTAGAGATTCCAATAAATCTTGGCGCGTAAAGGTTCTTGTTGCCCTCTCAATAAGTGATTTGCAGAATTTGCCGAGTATAAATTCACAATCGTCTACATCCGGCTTTGAACTTGCGTATGTGAATGATTCAGCGTCAGTGAAGAGAATAAAGAGAACCGTTTTGATCAGCTTGGTCCGGTTTATGATCTCTTCATTTTGGTCTTTCTCGAAGACTCTTAGTAGCGTTAGGCAATTGAGCGGTGTCCTGTGTACGTTCAGTGCTGCCAGATCTCTTACTATCTTTGTAACAACGGCATCGTTGCTTGGCAGTTTTTGTGCCTCGCCGTACTTGGCTATTAACTCCCTCACTCGCGTTTGGCTGAGTGGCTGGAGATGGACCATCTCAAACTTATGTTGCAGTTTTGAGAAGGAGAAATTCTCGCTAAAGGTGGGTTCTGTATAGTTGACCATCACCAAGATCGGTGTCTCTGGGAATTCAGAGTCCAAGCATTTGAGCATATTGGTATGATCGATGATGCTGCCATTCCAAGAGTCAAGGAGTATGCAATCCGGGTGTGTTGTGGTTACGCCAAAAAAATCAAGTCGCTCCTGAATCACATCCAGAACTTTACGGGTTTTTGTGTGGTTGGCATCAATGTATACCCACAATGAACCTCGCTTGTACGCCTTGAGGCGCATGTAATGGCAAAGGCACGTCTGTCCGAATTGCGGCTGTGCCAAGACGAGATTGGATGTCGGATTGACTATCAGTTCAGGGAGGAGGTTTTCATCATTGTTGGATTCGCGGTCCTTGGTTACTGCAGGCTTGATAAAAACTTCGGGTTGCCCTTTGTAGGCAGAAAGTGCCGTCGTCAGAGCCCGTTCGAGTCTTTCCGTGTTTGTGCGGACTGCGCTCGGAATTGAGACAACCCCAGTGTCGTTACGTGAGAAGTGTGATCCCGCAAGGAAAGCGCCATCGACGTATTGCCGATAGCTGATTTCATCGGCACGAGCATCCTCAAGCAGGACAATTCCGTAGCCGAGAGTATCGTCCTTGGATGTGAAGAGCTGCGGTGCGGCGACAATAAGGGTTTTTTGGGAGATCCTATCGTGGTAAATATCCTGTGTGTGACGGTGCCCGCAGAGGCAAAGGCTGAAATGCTGCTCAATGAGGCGCCGAAGTTCTTTGCTGCTCCAGGTGTTCAGGTGATCTGTCGGGTGGTGCATGAGCAGGATGTTTGTCGATGTTGTAGTGCTATTACACCACTCGGTAAGGCATCGGGTGCCAACAGCCAATTGTCCTTCGTCGGGTTGACTGTTGCTTCCAGCCGAAGAGCAGAGTGCGGTGTTGAGGCAAAATACGCCAAGGTCATCAGTTAGCTTCCACCCTTTTCCAGGAACCGTACAAGCCGTTCCGAATTTTGCGAATTTGGATTCAAAATTGTAGTAATTCGAAAAGCGGTTGTCGTTGTGGGAACGGATACTAACGAAGTCATTTAGATCTCGTTCGTTGCTTCGCCGGGTGATCAGCTCTTTTTGAAATCCGTCAGAATCATGTTTGACAGTCAATTGATCCATGTCGTGATTGCCAGGGACAATCAATCTGACATCTTTTGTAAAGCCGACCTTTGATAGAGCATCGTCAAATTCCTCGTAAAGGGCGGAGTATGCTTGTGAGTCGCTACCTGCAAATACTACATCACCAGTGATGGCGATGTAGTACCTGTCGGCTGCGACAATATTTCGTTGGTTCTGAAGGTCGCGGACGAAAGCCTGCAAAACGGTAGACACGCCTTCCGGTTCGTTCGGGCGGTAGTGGATGTCGGCGACGTGGACAATTGCATACTTCATCGTGTATTCCCTTCGTGTCTTTAAAAAACTTACAGTAGGCAGCAGGCACCAAGGATTCGGGCATCGTGCCTGTACAGGGTCTCTGTTCCCAATGCATTAGGTTAGCAATGCGAATCAGGAGTTGGTTTGCTTCGGTAACATAAAAACAAGAAGTTACGAATGGACGGATAACAGATGCTTTTCCAATAAGCCAATTCTACGGATTGTTTTTTAACCCCTAATTTGCATTAGGGAACTCACAAGAAATAACTTACCCTTTATGCCGTGCAGTATATAAACGGGCAGGTAAAGGGGGCTGCCACTAAGGGTATTTTATTTTTTGGAGGATCCCTTAGCACTATTTTTTGATGAACTTCATTGCTTTTTCGCCGCTACATTCTTCTCTTTTATTTGCTTTTGATATTTCGCCAACTCCTGCAATAAAGCTTTCCCCCACCGCCCTGTTTCCTCAATAGTAATGGTGTGCAAGTCGCTCGCGTAGTTTTGAATCAGCAAGAAGCCTGGTTTGTAATCATTGTTGCCAGCATCTTGCGATGCTAAATATTCAAACCAAGAAATTCTCACCTGGGTAGCCAGTTTTTCAATTTCTAGCTGTGTGGAAACAAATCTAATGTGTCCTTCCGTTCCCCCAAAAAGAGAGTTTGCACCAAGACAGCTAGCTGCAGCGGCCAAGAACACATATCCATAATCTCCTAGGTTGTTGAAGTTTTGATTTTTTGTTATTGAAAGCAAGGGAAGCAATAAACCAACGGTGCCAAATAGCCATGCACCAAAACGAGCAATTCCAGAGATCCATGCTCTGGTTCCTCGGCGTCGATAGTAATAGTTCACCTCTGCAATCGCCAAGTCATCTACGGCCTGAAATAGCTTAGTAAGAGAATCTATTATATTGGCTTTATCCCAAACAACATCGTGCAAAGTATCTCTAAATGCTTGAGTGCGCCTAGGGTCTTCTGGTCGCAGTGCTTTGATCCACGTTATATTCACAAGGCTCTCTTATACATTACTAACTATTGATTATCAGGTCTTCTGCTCTGATAACCCACCGTTGCTGCTATCAACTGAAGCTGATCAACAAAGCCTTATTGCTTATCTTCGTCTCCATCATCCCCGGTTTCTTCCCCTCTCCATGCGGATGATGGTTGATGTCACTCAGCCGAGTCCCGCCAGCCATCTCATACTCATTGCTGCCCCTGCCCTACTTCACTTTCACCCCGGAAAGCATCAGCGATGACTCAGCATGATTTGCGTTTGCAGGCCATGAAATTCCCTTCCAGCTCAAGGAATATTCACTTGAAGAAAAGATAGTCCTAGAATTCCAAAACTTTGGTTAACCTGTTTTCCGACACCTGTCAAGGAGTAAAGGAGCTATTTGTCGAGGAAAAACAGGGAGGGTACGCGTGTTTTTCCTTCTGCGACAAAGGAATTTCATCCAATGATACTTTTTTTCGGATTGGTAAATAAGCCTTCTGTTCGGTCAAACCTCAGGCGAGAAGTTGGTGGGGTGGAAACTTTCACGAAGAAAGATCAGGAGGATAAACCAAGACAGCTTTTCGCTTCAGACTCCGTCATCCCCGAATCGACAAGGGCCTGTATGGCCTTGGTCAGGGCTTTGCCTTGTTCTTCTATCATTTTTTCTTTCTTCTCTATCATTTCTTCCTTCTTTTCTATAACTTTGTCCTTCTTCTCAATAACCTTGTCCTTCTTCTCTATAACTCGTTCTTTCTTCAATACGGCCCGTTCGAGAGACTTCAGCTCGCCAAGGATATCATCTTCCAGGTCCATTGTTTCACAGACATCCTCCTCGACCGTAGCCTTGATAAGGCGATTGATCACTATCTGGAACTCTTCAGGATAGGCTTCCTCGTCTAGGTTCAGGAAATGTCGGTTGTTGGGAACCTGCTGACTTTGGTCAAAGATACTGAGGAGGATTTCCAGATCGTTGCGGCGTTTTTCCCTGAGCCGGGGGATCTGGATGATGTAGCTGTCGTGGGTCAGGCTTTCAATGAACTCTTCTTTATGCGCCAATTCCTCCTGGGTAGCGGCATCAATGTAGCTGCGTTGCACCTTGACCACTGGGCTTTCGGTATGTTGGAGAGGATGTCCCAGGAAGTAAATGCAGATGATGGGCAGGGCCTTTTCACTGGCGCTGTCGTCTACTTGATAGACGTTGTTGGGATCTTGGTAATGGCCGCCGAGATATTTGCGAAAGCGCATGATATCCGTGGGCAGTTTTGCCTTCTGGATTTCGATGAGAGCCAGTTTTCGGCTGCCGTCCGGTTGCAGGAGCACAGCGGAAAAATCAATGCGAAAGACCGTGAGGTTCAGGCCGATCTTTTTTCTGAATTCGGTGGGCTTGAACTCAAGGCTTTCTATTTCCTGATCGAGGATTTTGGAGAGGATCAGCTTGGCGATGCGCATGTCGCCCATCAGGAATTTGAAAACAACGTCGTATATGGGGTTGGCTACTCGCATAATCGGCTGGCCTGTCAACTGTTGGTGCGTCGTGGGAAATCGGGGTTTCTCTGGTTACGGAATCAACAAATATGCCGCATTATACAAGGTAAGGAATTCAACAAGAAAAATTTTACCCATTATTTCGAGTGCCGTAGGGGCGAACCTATGTGTTCGCCCTTTTATGCCGGGCAGACACGCAGGTCTGCCCCTACAATCCCGCACCTTACAACGGGGACTTTATTTCTTGTTGGTTTCCTAACCGCCTCTGCGTATCGCCTACTCGCCAGCAATTGTCACTTCTTTGCCCTCATCAGCGGCAGTCACCTTGCGGGTGGCACCGTCCTTCACCTTCATTTCGCTGTCAGGTTTCAGGGTTTGATTCTGGCTTGTACCCGCATCAATGGTGGCGGTAAAATTGCCGCCGTACTGATCAATCAGCTCAACCTCAATGGCTGTGGAAGAGTTGTTTTTCAAGATAACATTGACCGCATCGCCGGACGCCCAACTGATTGACGCTCCGATAAATATCGTGCAACAAATCAGCAGGAAGCAGATCGCTTTCCGTATTGAATTGTTTTTTTGCATTAAGGTCTCCTTTTCAGAAAAATTACTCGCCAAAGCTGTCCGCATAAAGTTGCTCAATGGCCTCTTTGCCGTCATCGCTCAGGTAACGGGTGCCGGAGCCCACATAGGTATCAAAGGCGATTTTGGGTCGATCCTCTGCCTGCCAGCTCTCATCCTTCCAACCGAACCAGCCTTGGCGGTTCTGATCATAGACATGGAGGGGACGGTTGAACAGCTTAGCCAGTTCCACGGCCCAGCCGGTTCCGCCCTTGACCGAGTTATCGTCAAGAATGGTGCCGACCACAAAGACCTGATGCCCCTTATTGACCATATGAAAAATAGCCTGCAACACCCGACGGATTTTTTCGGTCTCATAATAGGTACGGTTCATCATTCTGGAGGCAATTTCCATACTGATGTCACCGCGTTGCAGATCCTCTTCGGTCAGGGAGACTGCATTGCGATCCCGATTGAGACGATGGCCCTCAAAGGTGAAGATGACTTCATTAAGATTGTGTTTTTCTGCCAGTTCGCCGAATACGGTCTCGGCACCCTTGAGGCCGCCATGATATAATGTGCATTCTTCCGCCTTCATGATATCTTTCCTTGGTTTGAATTATTCTTAAAATGTTTTTTATATAAAAAATCTTGGTTATTCCTTCGAGTCATTGACCAATTTTTTTTTGCTGTCCCGGCCCACTGGGCCGGGATGGGGGGATTCAGGCTGTGTGCTTTTATTTTTTTTCTGCTCGAAAAAAGACCCGCAACGGGGCAGGGTAGCCCTCTATTGTAAACTCAGGGTTCTGCTTGTCAATAAAATCCTGATAGGATTCGAAAACCATCCAGTCGGTTTGCCGCTGTTCCGTGCTGCTCATGGGATGGGAACAGAAGCATTTGATGTTAATAAAACCCGCCCGCTGCAACCAGTTATGCATGCAGGTCGCTGTGGGGACAAACCAGGTCCCCGGCACCTTGGCATAGGTTTTTTCCGGGAACAGGGCCACGGATTCCTCACCGGGAATGGCCTGGGATTCCAGGAGCAGACAGCCGCCCGGCTTCAGGGCTGTGAGCAGGTCCCGCAGGGAATCAATGGGGGAAGGGCGGTGATAGAGGATGCCCAGACAGAAAATCACATCAAAGCAGGTCGGAAACAGGGGCAGGTGCTCTATCCCCAGGAGATCAATGCAGAGATTCTCCAGCCCGGCAAAGCTGTTCAGGGCCTTGAAGGTGTAATAATGATGGACATAGGGCTCAAAGCCCAGCACCATCTTCGGGGAATGGGCCGCCATGCGGAACATATAATAGCCGTTATTACAGCCGATATCCGCCACTACCTTATCCTTCAGGTCGGGCATCTCCGGCAGGAGTCGGTTCCATTTGCGCCAGCTCTGCCATTCCGCATCAATAGCAATATCAAAGATGGAAAACGGGCCTTTGCGCCAGGGCATGAAGCCCTTCAGGAGCTGGAGAACCTGCTCATGCTCCGTATCGTTGAGATCTTCTCGCTTGCCGATCCGCACGGTATCCCCGGTCAGATCAAGGGAGGAGGCTCGTATATGGGTAATCGCTTCTACGGGCTCACGGTAGCGGAGAAAGCCCTTCTTGGGTTGATTGACCCAGGTCTGCTTTTCTGTGTAGACCTGTTGGAGATCATCCTGGAGGGCATCCGGGAAAAAGTCCAGATACGGGGGGGGAGAGTTCTGTATATCGTTCATGCTCTGTTCTTTTTTACGAGGATTCTTGAATCTTCACCGACCGGACGGCGAGAGGAAAGGGGCATTGTACTGTTTTTGCCGACAAGATACCAGCAATACCCGGCCTGTTCTTTTGAGCGAATTTTCTCGCTGTCTTCAGAGAGATTGGAGCCAGCCCGCGAACCCTGAAAGGGTTCAATAAAACCAGCTCAGGGTAACACCCAGAGTATACCCGCATGGTCGGAAACAGGAGAAAAAGGAGAATCCCTTGACATATTCAGTTCACGGGGTAAAGAAAGAAAAGAGGGCTTTGCCGACAGCTTCCGCCGATCAAGGTTTATCAGAAAGAAAATCAGAGAGAAAAAATGCTCCTTCTCCAGCCGTTTCTGCACAGTATTCGCAATCGTTTCTTTCGGGGCCGTTTAGTTCTGCGCACTGGAGCTATCCTCGTTTTCGGAGCAGTGCTCTTTGCCGGGCTGTATTTTGGCAGCCTTCGCTTCATCAGCTATTTCCACGGCCAGAACGAGCTGGGGATCATCCTGAGCCTGAAGATCTTTCAGATGGCCTGGATGATCATGTTCTCCATGCTTCTCTTCTCCTCCATGGTCTCGGCGGTCTCCTCGCTCTACCTGTCCTCGGATAACGAGATCCTCTACAGTGCCCCAATCCATGAGCGGCAGCTCTTTGGGATGCGATTCCTGACTTCGTTCCTCTATACCTCCTGGATGATGGTGATCTTTTCCCTACCCATCTTCGGGGCCTACGGAACTATCTTTCATGCCGACATCCTCTATTACCTGCTGCTGATGCTCGCTGTCCTGAGCACGGCCCTGACAGCCAATGCTATCGGCCTAGCTGCCACGATTCTGCTGGTCAGGCTTTTTCCGGCCAAACAGACCAAGGATATTGCTGTTTACCTGTCTATGTTGTTCGGGATTCTGCTCTATCTGGTTATCCGCCTCATGCGACCGGAAGAGATGGCCGACCCTGATCGCTTCCCGGATTTTATAGAATATCTCTCCAGTATGCAGACCCCGGCCCTGTCGCTGCTGCCCCCGGCCTGGGCCAATCAGCTGCTCAATGTCTATCTTCAGGATCGCCTAATCGACTGGACCGCAGTGGGTTTATTGCTGCTCACCCCGATTGTGTTTTACTGGGGAGGAGAATGGCTGATGGAGCGTTTTTTCGCAGGCGGTTTCAGCAAGGCCCAAGAGTCTTTTGGCGGCTACCATACCTTTACCCCGAAGCCCTATCATCCCTCACCCCTGCTTCGTATTTTTCATAAGGAGGCCAAGCTCTTTCTGCGGGATTCCTCGGAATGGTCGCAGCTCTTTTTGGTGGGTGCCCTGATAGTGGTGTATCTGTACAATTTTAAGGCCCTTCCCCTGGAGCGGGCCTTTCTCGCGGCAGATAAGATTGCCAACATCATCGCTTTTGCCAATATCGGTGCGGCTGGTTTTGTGGCCACCTCTTTGGCGACCCGTTTTGTTTATCCCTCCATCGGGGCTGAAGGCATGGCCTTTGCCATGATCCGTTCCTCGCCCCTGACCCTGCAACGATATCTGGGCTGCAAATACCTTTTTTACTGCATCCCCTTTACCGTGGTCATTCTGTTCCTGGTCATCATTTCTAATTACCTGCTCCAGATCACCGGCCCCATGTGGTGGGTCTCCATTGCCATGAGCCTGATTATAACCTGGGGAGCTCTGGCCCAGGCCTTGGGCTTTGGAGCTATGTATGCTGATTTCAAGATAGAAAGCCGGGCCGCAGTGCAGGGGAGTTTCGGGGCCATCCTCTTTCTCTTTTGCGGCCTTGCTGCTCAGCTTCTGGTTCTGGTGCTGGGATTTATGGGGAATTTTCGCCTGCTGAAGGGCTGGCTGCTCTGGAATCAGATCGACAGTTTGGGCGTGTTGTTTTCCTGCCTGACCATCGCCGGATTGGCAGCACTGACCCTGTTTTTTTCACTCTGGTGTGTGCGGAAAGGGATCAGGACCTTGGAAGGGTGAGGTTAGGCTGGTTCCCAAGCTCCGGCTTGGGAACTGCTTTTTCTGAAGCTCTGCTTCATTTTTCGAAGCTGGAGCTTCTGTATTCAAGATACCCAAGCAGAGCTTGGGCACCAGTAAAAACCGTCTCGGTTTACCCTTCTGACCATTTAATTCGCGTTCCTTAACCACTGCAAGGCAGCCTGCTCCACCTCTTCCACCGTAATGCCTTCCATGCATTGAAAATGCCCTTTGGGGCAATGGGTCTTCATGCAGGGACTGCATTCCACCGGGCGGCGAACGATGGTTGCCTGCTCGGAATACGGACCGGTGGCGATATGATCGGTTGAACCGAACACGGCAACCAGCGGGGTATTAAGGGCTGCCGCCACATGCATGAGGCCGGAGTCGTTAGTGACAAAGACTGAGCAGCGGGCGATGCAGGCCAGGGCCTGAGCCAAGGAGGTCTTGCCGGTCAGATCCAGGACCCGTTTGCCAGCAGCACTGATCTCGGCAGCAGCCTCCTGATCAGCAGCGGTCCCAAAAATCATGATGAGTCCGCCGGTTTTGTCGGCGAGACGGCCTGCCAGCTCGGTGTATTTCGCTACCGGCCAGCATTTGGCTGGGCCATAGGCTGCTCCCGGATTGAGCCCGATGATCGGTATGTCATCTGCTTTCTCTCCCTGTAACGCCTCCTTGATGAGCGCATCCGCATCCTGCTCAGCAGCGGAATCCAGAAAGAGTTCCAGACTGTTCTCACTGCGCTGGAGCCCCAACCCCTCCACCATCTCCTGATAATAATGGACCTGATGCTTTGTCCCGATCTCTGGGTGCTTGCGCACGCCGTGGGTCAGCAGCAGACCCCTGCCGTCGGTGGTGTAGCCGCCTCGCGCCGGGATTCGGGCCAGGAAGGTGATCAGGGCCGCTTCAAAAGCGTTTTGGAGGAGGATGGTGAGGTCGTAGTTTTGCTGGCGTAGCTCGGCAGCTAGGCGCAGTTTGCCCCGGAGTCCCTGGTGTCGTCCCTGTTTGTCATAGATGAAGATATGGTCGATATGGGGACAGGCACTGAAAACATCCGCCACCCAGGGCAGGGCCAGCAGGGTGATCTTTGCTTCCGGGAAATTGCGGCGGATGCTGCGCACTGCTGGGGTGGTCATGATGGCATCGCCGATCCAGTTGGTGGAGCGGATGAGGATGTTGCTGGCGTTTTTTGGGATAGGGGGCATGGGTGGTTTGTCTTCTTGAATTTTTTATGTGTTGAGTGCGTGGGACAGGATACCGTTTGATGGGGGAGGATGCAAGGTGGGAGTGGGTTGCAGGAACGCGCTTCAGTAGGAATCTTTTCTGTAGATCAATTTTTTATCGTGCTCAATGTACGGACGTATATATTTTGAGATGCCTTTGTCGGAAAGCAGATCAACCTTGACCTGCAAAAGGCTTTCCAGCTCAAGCTTCATTCGAACGAAATGCAGCCCGATGGGCTTTGCGTGATCCAATTCAACAAGAATGTCAACATCGCTGTCAGCATTGGCAGTTCCCCGTGCATGGGAGCCGAAGAGGTATGCTTTTTTTACCGGTTGGCCGATGAGGTACTCCTTGATGCCCTGTAACGCTTTCTTGTCTAATTTCATTTCATAACCTTCATTGCGGCCAAGGAAGGATATCTGCCGATCTCAATCAGAGATTCTGGCGTCAATGTATCTGCTTGCCGGAGGCATATTTCCGTGCTCGTGCTTTTGCCAGCCGCATTAAATGTTCGAGCTGCATATAATGATCAAGTTCAGATGTCTCTTCCAGGGTGAGACCTTTTGTTTTTTCAAAATAAAGAAGATCTCTTACCCGTTCCCTGACAGCATTGGAGGGTTTGAAGGCGGCGACAGTATCAGGGTTTGTACCTGATGCTATAAAATCAACCACTTCTTCATAGGCTTTTAATGTATGCATGATTCACCCTTTTTTCTTTGGAGTATTGAAGGGGTACGTATATGGATGATACACCGTGACAGGTAAGGATGCAAGAACTGCGTGGCGACAGTAAGGGCGTTTCGCGAAACGCCCCTATCTCTCTTGCTGCTTCTCGGCCCATTCCAGGATTTGGTCGAATTTGCTTTTGCCGGGTGCCGGGGCTCTTGGTTATCGATCAGGATGCGGACAAGGGAGGCGTCAAGAGAGAAGGGGAGGGCATGAGGTGGTTCGATATGAAAGGGGCTGATTTTCCACCGTTTCAACGGTGGGTGGAGGAGGCTTGTTACGATTTTTTTTCATGGTGTTTCACAGGATGAGGTTATCTTTTTCTTCCTTTCCGCCGTAAAGGACCACCAGGGAAGCGGCTCCCCGCCGTCCATAAAATGAATCACAGCCATAAACACATCAAGCAGGCAGGGATCATGTCGTACCCCGGTTTGAGCACAGAGAAGATCATACAGCGCAAAGGCATCCTTGTCGATAAGCTGCTGCGGTTGATCTATCCCGATGGCGCGGAGATCAGCCGCTATGGCCTTGCCAATGTTCGGCAAGGCCTCAAGGCGGGCAACGGTTGCTCTGTCGGGATTTTTCACGCCTCTGCCCCTTCCTCCAGCAGCAGTGCCAAATTTTCTGCGGCAAAGGCAATGTCGGGATCCTGGCCCAAGGCGATCTGATAATTAATGATTGCCTCTTGGTTGCGCCCAAGTCGCTGTTGGTTCAGGGCCAGGTTGGCGTAATCAATGGCCGAGACCGGGTTCAGCTGCACAGCTCGCAGGAAATGATGAACAGCCTGCTCAAAACGGTCTGCCTTGAAATGGCAGACCCCGAGAATGTTATGGATGTCCGGGCGTTCTTCATCACAGGCCAGTCCTTGCTCCAGCACCGGCACAGCCTCCTTAAACCGCCCCAGGTCACGGAGGCAGCTGCCGAGATAGGAGTAAAGATAGGGCCTATCCTCCTCGTTGGGCTGCATGGTCAAAGCCTGTTCAAAGCAGGGCAGGGCTGCGTCAATCATACCTTGCTCATAGAAATTGCGGCCCCGGTAGAACTCCAAATAATAGGCATCAGGAAGATGCTGCTGCATTTCCGTCAGCTTGGTTTCCAGTTCGGCAGGCTCCAGCAGGTCAGCGGCCAGCTTGGCTGCAAACAGGGGGGCATCGCCGGAAGCGGCCCGTTCCCGGAAATGGGCTCCGGGGATAATGGTATAGGCTGCTGGGATCTGAAGGTCAGGATGGATGGTATTGACCATCAGGACCTCCATGTTAATTTTTCGGAGGGCCTCAAGGCAGTTATGGAGCTCCTGAAGCATATCATCCGCTTCAATTTGGGGGAGTTGGTCGATACTGACAGTCTGCTCCGGGGTGAACAGATAATTCACCTCGTCGAGACTGAGCGGTTTAGGCAGACCCGAGGCCACATAATTAGACCCAGATTCAAAGTCACCAGCCAGCTGCGCTACCTCAGTCAGGGCGCGGATCAGCGCCTTATCTGCTCCAGGGGTGGTGCCAGCGGTGTAGACCAGTTCGCTTTTCTCAGGAAAGGTTGCCGGGTCCCAGGCCAAGGCGGCCACGGTCGGGATGCCGGTGTCCAAAGAAAAATCATTAAGCTGTACTTTAATGCCGCTATGTCTGAACTTTTCCACCAGGGTCCGGGCCACCGGATCAATCACCGAGTTCGGATCAATAGTCGGCGTACGGATTTTTTTTCGGGCAACCACGGCGCAGACGTGCCGTTCCACCACCTCGGAGATTCCTTGAAGAACCGCCTCCTCAATGGTATTGCCTGCACAGGGGCCGTTGAACTCATTAATAGCGTAAAACCAGGAAAAGGGGACCAGTACGTCCTCGTCCTTGGTGATATTTCTGGCCCAGGTCCAGCGCAGGGGCAGGCCGGTCAGCAGTTGTTCCAGCTCCTCTGGGCTGCGCTTCTCATCATGGACAGACTGGAGCAGGGCCGAGATCGGCAGGACCGGATACCCGGCTTCCTCCATGGTCGGGTAATCACCGAGGAGGAAGTTGTCCGGATTCTTGAGAAAGGAAAAAAAACTGAAGCGCTCAGCCAGCTCCATACAGGCACTGGCCCTGGACTGCTCAGGTGTGGAACCCTTGCCCATCTGTTTCTTGGTGCCGATGGTTGCCAGGGCATCCTTGCCGCAGACACTGAAAAAGACCGGGATATCCAGCCGACCTGTGTCAATGCGTTTCACTTCTTTGAGGATATCCAGGCCGGTGGCCTTTAAGCGTTTTTGAAAACGTTCTACAGTTTGTTCCGGGCTACAGGCCTTGTCCTGATCATAGGTGTATTCTTTGAGACAGCTGTGCAGGCGGATGGTGTTTTTTTTCATTTTTTTCTATCAGGGTACGAGTAGGCGATATACGGTTTGTTCGGCTTAACTAAAAAATGAGGGTAAAGAGAAGGGTAGGAATGGGTGGTTATTCGTATCCTCTCGCAATAAGATGTACATAGTAGCATCTTGTCGGCGAAAAAGTCCAGGGTAAAGCAGATGGCGAACACAGAAAAAAAAGGAAATGAGCCGTGTTAGAGATGCGGGCTGTTCGGGTGAGTCAAGGAGATAATGCTGCAATCCGGGATTGCCACGAGTCCCCATGAGGCTGGAGAAGGCAGACCCTTGCGGTCTCATTGACTGCTTTTAGGGTGATATCCAGGCGCTCTTCAGGCTGCAGGCTCCCTAGTCTGTCTGGCCATTCAATAACGGTTAGGCCGGGGCCGCCTATATAATCGGCCAATCCGGCTCCCTCGATATCCTCTTCTCCGGCCAGGCGATAGCAGTCCATATGAAAGAGAGGAAGGCGGCCAAGGTACTCGTGCATCAGGGCAAAGGAAGGGCTGGAGACATACTGGTTTTCTGGTACTTCCAGGCCTTGGGCAATGGATTGGGTCAGGGTGGTCTTGCCCACACCCAGGTCGCCGTGGAGAAGAATGATATCTCCCTTTTGGGCTATTCGACCCAGCTGTCGGCCTAGAGCGGCTGTTTCTGTAAGGTCTTGTAAGGTGTGCTGAAATGATGATATTTCGAGTGGCATTGCTTGTCTTGTATGTGCTTTTTTTGGGGGCTTATTTTTTCTCTTTCTTGGCAAAATCGACCGGAATGGTAAAGGAAACCGTTGTTCCTTTGTTGATGAGAGACTGAATATCAATCTTGCCGCCGAGCATTTTGACCCGTTCCGACGTGGCTGTCAGGCCTATTCCGCGTTGACTCTGGGGGCGGGCCAAGACTTCTTGGACATGAAATCCCTTGCCGTTATCTACGAGGGAGAGGAATATCTGCTCCTGATCGACCTTTATGGAAAAATCAATATGGCTAGCCTCGGCATGATTGCAGATATTATTCAGCGTCTCCTGGACAAGGCGGTAGACTATCCGTTTTCCGTCAGCGGAGGTGATATCCTGGAGAGGGACTGGTTGAAAGGAGCAGGAGATCCCGTGTGTTTCAGTAAAATTATCAATAAGTTGCTGGAGGGCGGCATCCAGGCCGAGGTCCTCAATAATGACCGGGCTGAGGTTCTTTGATAGCAGGCGCACATCCTCAATGATTTGACTTATGCTGCTGCGGAGGACAGTTGACCAGTTCTTTATTTTTTCCTGCTGCGCTGTTTCAGCCGGAAGAAAGTCGTGTTCCATGATCCGGGTCTGCATTTTTAACGCAGCGAGAGATTGCCCGAGTTCATCATGGAGCTCCATAGCCATTCGCCGCTGCTCTTCCTCTCTGGCTGTAAAAAGAGCGATGGAGAGATTGCGCAGAGTTTGTTTCGAGGTATGCAGACGTGTGTTCGCCTGGGTGAGTAAATAATTCTGGGTTAGAAGCTCTTTTTGTAATTCTTTGTTTTTTCGCTCTAATTTCCATGTGTATGTTGCTTGGCAGAGCACCATGCGCATTTGGACAATTTCCCAGGGTTTGACGATGAACTGATAGATATGGCCTTTGTTGATAGCCGCGATAATATCCGTTGTATTGAGAAAACCGGTTATGATGATGCGAATAACGGATTCATCCTGTTGGTAGATATGGGTCAGGAGGTCCACCCCTGTCATGCCGGGCATAGCCTGATCCGAGAGCACCATGGCGATATCGTCTTCTTGTTCAAAGAGCTCAAGAGCCCCCTCTCCAGAGGTTGCACAGAGGATGTTGTATTCTTCTTGAAAACAGCTCACAAAAAAATCCATGCTTTCCTGATCATCTTCGACCAGGAGGATTTTCAGCTGTTCATGCTCTTGCATAGCGGATACCTTCTGTTGTATGCCGACTCCATAAGGCCGAGTGTGCTCGTCGATTTTTACAGCTGTTTTTTCGTCTTGGGGTCTATTTCCTGCTCCTGCTATACGGGGAGACTTGATTCACTTTTTTTCCTAGAACCACCAGGTATAGAGCAGGTCATAGGGATTATAATATATCGGAAGCTGCTTGGGTTGTTTGAATTTGGATGAAAAGGTCAGGCGGTGATAGGCCAGATACCAGTTGGGTACCACGTAATAACCGTACCAGAGGACCCGATCCAGGGCCTTGCAGGCTGCTGTCAGTTCTTCCTGGGTTTCAGCGTAGATCAGTGAATCAACCAGGCTGTCCACTGCTGGCGATTGAATGCCTGCCAGATTTGCAGAGCCGTTGCGGGAAGCGGCTGCGGAAGTCCAGTTATCCCGCTGTTCGTTCCCCGGTGATTGTGATTGACCGAACACGGTAACGGTCATGTCAAAATCAAAGTTTTTCAGTCGATCCGTGTACAGAGCCGCATCAATGGTCCGATAGTTCGCCTTTATCCCCAGCTTTTCAAGATTTTTCACATAAGGAGCCATGACCCGCTCAAAAGAGGGGCTGACGAGCAGGATCTCAAATTCAAAGCGTTGTTTGCCGTCCGCTGAGGTCAAAACCCCGTCTTTGATCTTCCAGCCCTGCTCGGTCAAAAGTTTTTTGGCCTGCCGGAGATTGGCGCGCAGACTATTCGGGGGAGCGGTTGTCGGCGGGGTGATAGGGCTCGTAAAGACTTCAGGCGGGAGAGCGCCTGGATATTTTTTGTTGAGCGGATTGAGGAGGTTCAGTTCAGCTTCTCCGGGTAGCCCGGTCGCTGCCAGATCCGAGTTGCTGAAATAGGAATTTGCTCGGGTATACTGATTAAAAAAGAGGGCGTTATTGGTCCATTCAAAGTCAAAGGCCAATCCCAGGGCCTGACGTACTTCGGGATTGTTAAACAGCTCTTTCCGGGTATTGAAAACAAAGCCCTGCATGCCTGCATTGTTCTTATGCGGAAAGGTTTTTTTGACCAGTTTTCCCTGATCAAACGGACGACCATCCAGATCGCGTTGCCATTGTTTGGCAATATTTATCCACATAAAATCAAAATCTCCGGCCTTGAAGGCCTCAAGGCTGACGATCTGATCCTTAAAATACTTCACGGTAATGGTCTGGTAATTGAACATCCCTTTGCGGGCAGGATGATCTGCGGCCCAATACTTGGGATTGCGTTGATAGGTGATGGATTTCCCCGGATTGACCTCTTTGACAATGTAGGGGCCGCTGCCGACAGGGGGCAACATGGGGTCGCCTTTGCCCTTGGCACCGAAGCCGTGTTCTGTATAGAATTTTTTGCTGAGCACGGGCAGGGCCGAGGCAATGATGTGGAGTTCTCTATTAGGGCGGCTGAAGAGAAAACGAACTTTCCCTTGGGCCTTGTCCTCTATTTCAGCCCCGATGATATCCTGGTAATAGATCTGATACGAAGGATGGGCCAGATCAGACTTGAGGGTATCCAGGGAGAATTTGACATCTTCTACGGTCACCGGGCTGCCGTCGGAAAAACGAGCCTTCTCGTTCAGGGTAAAGAGGACAGATTTTTTGTCCGCTGCCAGCTCAATATCTTTGGCAATGAGGCCATAGGCCGCAAAGGGCTCATCCAGGCTGCCCACAGCCAAGGTCTCAAAGATCAGGCTCTGTTCAATACCGAACAGGCCAAAGGCCTCTGTGCCCTTTAGGGTAAAGGGATTCATCTTGTCAAAGCTGCCTATGGCGTGTAAGGTCAGCAGCCCGCCTTTGTTTGCTTGCGGTTCAACATAATCAAAATGGTCAAACCCGGCAGGGTATTTTAACGAACCGTCAAGAGACACTCCGTGGGCCGCATAGACGCTGTTCGGAGAGAGGTGAACCAGGAAGACGGAACACAGGACAAGGGCGAGAAAAAAGTTTTTT
>CBFDDU010000061.1:0-19100 GCA_965603655.1 uncultured Candidatus Electrothrix sp.
CGGCTCGGCTTTGATTTCGGGTTGTTAGAGGTCGTTGAAGCTAACATCTTTCCGCCTGTTGGAGCTTCCGGGGCAGCTACGGGTAAAGTTTTCCCCTCCCATAACTCCTCAAGCCGCTGATCCCGACCGCATTTAAACCGGTAAAATTTGTATCGGATAGGATTTTTTTCCGCGTAATCCTGATGATACTCTTCAGCCGGATAAAAGGTACTGCTCTGCCGGATCTCGGTGGCAACGGGTCGATCAAGCAACCCGGATTGTTCCAAGGCCGCTTTTGAGGCTTCAGCTGCTTTTTTCTGTGCTTCTGTGGTATATAAGATTGCTGTGGAATAGGCATGGCCCCGATCACAGAACTGACCGCCCGGATCAACAGGATCAACCTTTTGCCAGAATATATTGAGAAGATCAGCATACGGGAGCACAGAGGGATCATAGGTGACCTGAACAACCTCTATATGTCCTTTTTGCACATAATCATCATAGGTCGGATTGGTGCCGCTTCCGCCGGTGTAGCCGGAAATAACCTCCTGCACGCCTTTGACCTTCTGGAGATCGGCTTCCAGGCACCAGAAACAGCCTCCGGCCAGGATCGCCTGTTCTGTATTTTGTCCTCCTTGTCCTGCAAAGGCCTCAGACAGCATTCCCCAACCTGCGAAAAAAATAATCATCGGAATAAAGGGTTTCATGGCGTGGGTGAAGGAAAAGGTTATGTTGTGGTGCAGACTTACGGGGTCTTGGTATCTTGCTGTAGAGTATAGGCTATTCTCTCTGTTGTTGCAAAACTTTTGTGCCGAGGCGGAAGCTGCCTTGTCCTTGATCGCGGCCATGTCGATCAGGATAAACCGAGAAACGCTGGACATACTTGATCAGAAAATAATCGGATATTTTTCTTTACCGTATGTTGATTAGTATTGACATGTTATAAAACAGGGAATTATGTAATGGGCTCTTCTCTCCGATTGCGCAAAAATGGGTATTTTTTCGAGAACTGTACCACTTAAAAAGAATCATACAGCATTTTAGCGCAAAAAACACGTGACGCAATATGCGGACATAACCAGTTAATTTTTATAAAAAATGAAAAAAAAGGAAAGTGTGAATAATACGTTGCGATCAGTCCAGGGGTATGTGGCCTTCATAGCCTTATCAACCCTGTTCTATGAATTAGCCCTGATCAGAATTCTAGATGTCCTTTGGTATCCTCATTTCTCCTACATGGTTATCACCTTGGCCCTGCTCGGCTTCGGTATTGCTGGTGTTATGACCTCAATCTTTGCCCATCGCCTTACCTGGCAACCCAAAGTCGCCATCCCCCTAACCTCCTTATTGGCAATAAGTTATATCGGGGTCTTTGTTCTCCTCTCTGTTCTCCGCATTGATTTTAATGAATTTTCCTCTGTCGCCTTACTGGGAACAAAGGTCTTTCTCAGCTTTTCCGGGTTGCTGGTTCCTTTCTTCCTCAGCGGTTTCATCCTTTCCCTGCTGTTTACCGAGTATGCAGATTCCTTTGGTCGCCTCTATGCCTGGGATCTGGCCGGAGCTGCCTTGGGCTGTATCCTGGTTCCCCTGTTGATTCCCAGTTTTGGTGGGCCCGGATTGCTCTTTGCTGTGTCCGGACTGACCTTTGCTGGGGCCGCAATCCTGACCCGCTCAAAAATCTTTCGAGGCGCCTTTCTCTCCCTTGCCGTTGTTGCTACACTCTTCCCCTTCTTGGCAAAAGAACATGATTATCTTGAAATCCCCTTTCATATGGATAAAAGGGGCATTGTCAAGCTGACTAACGAACCACCGCTTCTGACCGTCTGGGATCGCATCGCACGGATTGATCTGATCAAATACACAGACAAATATACTTGGATCGCCTACGACGGGGGTACCCAGACCAGTTATTATTATGATTTTAATGGTGATTATGCAAAACTCCGGCAGGAGTTGCCCAAGAAGACGACGAACCATTTCTGGGATCGCTTTGTCTATGTCTCCCATTGGCTGAAAGAAGGCAGCGATGCCAAGGTGTTGATCATCGGGGCTGCTGGCGGCCAAGAAACCAAGGCAGCTGTGACCTTCGGTGCCAGTGCAGTAGATGCCGTGGAAATGGTGGGCTCAGTTATCCGGCTCGGTAAAGAAAAATATGCCCTTGAGCCCTATAATAATCCGGTGGTCAACGCGGTGCAGGGAGAGGGACGAAGTTTTCTTCGTTCCGGTAATAAGACCTATGACATCATCCAGATGATGTCCAATCATACCTCAGCCAGTATTTCCTCGGGCTCTGGAGCGGTCTCACCCAATTATCTGCAAACGGTGGATGCCTATGAAGAGTATTTCAGCCATCTCAGCGAAAACGGCGTCCTCCATATCAATCACCATGTCTATCCCAAAATGGTGCTGACTGCGGCTCAGGCTTGGAAAAATATGGGCCGGTCGGATTTTGCCCGTCATGTGCTGGTTTACTATTCTGATAAATGGACCAACCTACCAACCTTGCTGATTAAAATGCAACCCTGGACCCTGGAGGAATTCAATAAGGTCCATATGCTGATGCATTATCATGGTAAGCTTATTCATAATCCCCTTGATCTTGCCGGTAGCGCCTTGAAACCTGAGTTTTTCAACGGCCAGCTCTCTGCTGAACTGGAAGCACGTATCCCCTATCGGATGGATGTACCCACGGATAATCAGCCCTACTTCAATCATCTCCGTAAACGTTTTGCCCCGGTTTCCTATAGTGAACCCTATGTGGACAGATCCCTCAAGGTGCTGCTGAATGATTCGATCAAAAACGGGATACCAATGGATGTTATCCATCTGATCGTCACTGCCGGGGCTGCTCTGGCCCTTGCTGTCCTCTGCCTTTTTGCGCCGTTGCTCTTCTCCAAGGTTGGTCGAGCCCCGTGGAAGGGAAAAACCTCCTTTGTGACCTATTTTGCCTGTCTCGGTGCCGGATTCATCAGTATTGAGTTGATTTTTATTCAGCTTTTCCATAAATTGATTGGGTATCCGCTCTATACCTATGCGGCTGTTGTCTTCGCCTTTTTGATTGCTGCCGGCACAGGCAGTTATCTGACAGATAAATTTTCTCTGGATAAGACCAGAATAATGCGCTTTCTTCCCTTTCTCGGTATTCCGCTCTACGGCACCTTGCTCCTGCTGCTGGAGAAACCTCTACTTAACTTCTTTCTCCAATGGCCGACCTGGATTCGTCTGCTCGGCAGCGTTGCTCTCATTTTTCCGCTGGGCGCCTTTCTTGGTATGCCCTTTGCTATCGGCATTGCCGGTTCCCATACAAAAGGAAGAGGAGCTGTGGGCTGGGCCTGGGCAGTTAATGGACTTTTTACCGTCCTCGGCAGTGTCCTGAGTGTTTTGGCGGCCACCTATTTTGGCTTTGTCCTGACTCTCTCTGCTGCCTTTCTCATTTATATCCTGGCTGGATTGCTCTTGCCGGGTTTTGCTCCCTTTGTAGTCTCTGAAAAGAACGGTACATTATCATGAACATGCAGCAGTTTTACACCCTGGACCAATTGATTGAGGAAGGCGAGCGGATCAGCAATCATTTTGATACGGTCTCCTTTGATCTTTTTGACACCCTGCTGATCCGCCGTATCCATGATCCCGATCTGGTAAAGCCTGCGGTGGCCCGATATATCAGGAACAGGGTCAACAGCAGGACAACAGCGCAGGGAGTAAAAAGAAACTGGAGCTGGCAGCAGGTGCAGAAACTCCGGGACACCTTTGAAAAAGAACAACGCCAGGAAACCGGGCAGAAATTTGATGATTTTGAGGCCTGCTACCCGGATTATATGAGTCGGGTCATCACCACTGTGTTCGGTGAACAGGAGGATGACCAGCTCCTACAAGAAGTCACGGACTACGAACTGGCAGTAGAAAACTCCGTTCTTGTCCCACGTAAAGAACTGGTGGACTGGCTCAGGAAGCTCAAAAAGCAGGGCAAGAAGGTACTGGTCGTCTCAGACATCTACCTGCCTGCGGCCCATCTGGAACGACTGATTGCCCATGCTGGTTTTCTTGATCAGGTGGATGCGGTGGTCTCCTCAGCAGACAGTTTCCTGGCCAAGGCCTCGGGCAAGGCCTTTCCCATGCTGACAGAGCGATTTGACCTGCACGCTGAGCGCTGGCTCCATGTGGGCGATAACCCGGTGTCCGACGGAGGACGACCGGCAGAACAGGGCATCCATGCCCTTGTCCTCCGGGATGGCTTGGAAAAAATGCGCAAATCCCTGGCTAAACGTTATCATAATTACTCCTTGGGCCTCCCCTTCTATCGAGGCCGTTGCCTGCAACAGATCATGCTGCCCCTGGAAGCAGAAAATATCCCCCAGCACCCTTTGTATGTGAAGGGCTTTAACGTCTTCTCGCCCCTGTTGTCCGCCTTTGTCCAAGGGGTTGCCGAGCATTGCCTGAACGCGGGCATACAACGCCTCTATTTTTTTTCTCGCGAAGGTTGGCTCTTTGAGCGGCTCTGGAACAGGGTGATTCCGAAAATCTATGCCGGGATGGAGAACCTCCCCAAGGTTTCCTATCTCTATGTCAGCAGAATGGCCCTTGCTCCGGCCAGCTGCGGACATGCCGGACTTGACCAGGAACATGCGGACATCGTTTTTCTTCCACCAGGCAATAAGGATTTCCGGGATGTCTGCCGGGTCTTCGGCCTGAAGGCGGAGGCCTTCACCAATATTTTGTCACTGCATGAACTCCATCAGGAGACCGTGCTTGCCCCGCTTCACGAGGGTTTTCTCCCGGAAAATCGTCTCCGTTTTAACGAAATGCTGGAGGACGAGGCCTTTCAGGAAGCGGTGAAAAAGCAGACCCTGCCTGCTCATCAGGCCCTCCATCGCTATCTGGAAGACCAAGAATTTTTTGCGCAGCCGGATGTGGCTTTGGTGGATATAGGCTGGCTGGGCACCATTCAGCGTTTTCTTCATCGAGCGATTGCCCATCGCGCAGATGCCCCACGCTGCCACGGTCTGCTTTTCGGGGCGACCCGAGGAATACCCTATCCGACAAGCCCGGCCAATTCTATAACCGGTATTGTCTACGACCGTGATCGTTTTGATCTGGCCGCTTCAACAGTACGTTATAATCGAGATCTTTTCGAAGAGACCTGTCGAGCCCCCCATCCCACCCTGAACGGATACCGGTTAACCGAGGAGGAGAAGGGTTATGAACTGATTTTTCGCCATGAGGATGACGCCATAGGACAGGCGGAAAAGGAACAGGACAGTTTTTTTGCCCCTCTACAGGAAGGTATTCTCGCCGGAGCAGAGCAATACGCTGCTGCCGCTGCCATTCTTGGGTATTCATTGAATGATGTCAAACCCTGGCTCAACTATCTGCTGGTCAGCCGGATGGCCTTTCCCAAGACCCGCGAGATTGAAGAAATCTGCCAGCGCCATCATCTGGATGATTTTCACGGGCAGCATAAGGCAACCAAAGCTGCTGCTGCCAAAGAGCTGTGGAGATGCTCACGACTCAAGCTCCGCTGGCGACCTCTACTGCGTACCGAGTTTTTTCTACGCCTGATTAAAGAACGTCTTCGTTCATAAAAATACCCCTCCCGCCCCCCCTTCTTGGGGGGAGGGGTAATAAAAAAACAATATATTATGAAAAAGCAATATGTCACTGGAAAAAATTACGATTTGGGAGAGGGCGAAGTAGGGAGGATGCTTGCCATGAGCTTGCGCAACAAAATTATTCCTCTAGGGAACCTTGGCGGCAGTGCTCGCCTCAAGGGTTTGCTGATCCTGCTGCTCTCCCATTCTCTGGGGAGGATAATCTTTCCTCGCATAATCCCTTTTGAACATAAACTGCACCGGTTGTATCTCCTGCTGAAGCGAAACAGATAACCATGACAATGTGGAAAATATAGGAGCAAGACCTACTTTTCTGCCCGGTAGAATAAACAAAAGGGCGATCACGAAGATCGCCCCTGCATCATTCCGCCAAGCATATTATGGCGCTGGGTAGCCGACATCAGGCAAGATCAAAGCGATCTAGGTTCATGACCTTCGTCCAAGCCTTAACAAAATCGCAGAGGAACTTGCCTTGAGAATCCGAACTGCCGTAGATCTCAGCCAAGGCCCGGAGCTGGGAGTTGGAACCAAAGATCAGGTCTACCCGGGTCGCGGTCCACTTGAGCTCGCCCGTGGCCCGATCCCGTCCCTCAAAAATATCCTCGTCATCCATGCTCACCTTCCACTCCGTGCCCATATCGAGCAGATTAACAAAGAAATCATTGGTCAACGCTTCAGGATGAGAGGTAAAGACACCATGCTGGACTCCGCCGTAGTTCGCCCCTAAAACACGCAGGCCACCTAAAAGAACGGTCATCTCAGGAGCGGTCAGGGTGAGCAACTGGGCCCGATCAACCAGTAGATGCTCTGCTGATATTGAAAATTTAGGGAACTTCGTCTTGAGATAGTTGCGGAAGCCGTCCGCCTTGGGCTCAAGCACCGCAAAGGAATGCACATCGGTCTGCTCCTGGGAGGCATCGGTGCGGCCTGGGGTAAAGGGCACCTTCACTTCCTGCCCGGCATTCCCGGCAGCCTGCTCCACTCCGGCACAACCGGCCAGCACGATGAGATCAGCCACGGAGACCTTTTTCTTTTTATGCTCCTCGTTGAATGCCTTCCTGATCTTCTCTAACTCCTCAAGCACGCTAGCCAACTGCTCCGGCTGGTTGACCTCCCAATCCTTTTGCGGGGCAAGACAGATGCGTGCTCCGTTGGCCCCACCGCGCATATCGGAACCACGGAAGGTAGAGGCCGATGCCCAGGCCGTTGAGACCAATTGGGAAACAGAGAGCCCGGATTTGAGAATCTTCTTTTTCAAGGTATTGATGTCATCAGCGTCGATGAGCTTATGGTTAACCTCCGGTACCGGGTCCTGCCAGATCAGGTCTTCTGCCGGGACTTCCGGGCCGAGATAGCGAGAACGCGGCCCCATATCACGGTGGGTCAGCTTGAACCAGGCCCGAGCAAAGGCATCAGCAAACTCCTCCGGGTTTTCCAAAAAATGCCTTGAGATCGGCTCATAAATCGGGTCAAAGCGCAGGGCCAGATCTGCTGTGGTCATCATGGGACGGTGCTTCCTGGAGGGATCATGGGCATCAACCACCATATCCTCTTCAGCCACATCCTTGGCCAGCCATTGGTGGGCATCTGCCGGGCTCTTAACCAGCTCCCACTCGTATTTGAACAGCACCTTGAGATAGCCCATATCCCATTTGGTGGGCTCAGGCTTCCAGGCCCCTTCAATGCCGCTGCTGATGGTATCGCCGCCCTTGCCGCTGCCGAAACTGCTCCGCCAGCCCAGCCCCATCTCCTCGATGGGAGCAGCCTCCGGTTCCGGACCCACATGGGAGGCATCGCTGGCACCATGACATTTACCAAAGGTATGGCCGCCCGCAACTAAAGCAACGGTCTCTTCGTCGTTCATGCCCATACGGGCAAAGGTATCACGAATATCCCGACCCGAGGCCACCGGGGCTGGCTCACCATCTGGGCCTTCCGGGTTCACATAGATCAGCCCCATCTGCACGGCTGCAAGGGGATTGTCAAGATTACGTTTACCGGAGTAGCGACTGTTGGGTTTGTCGCTGGTTGCGAGCCACTCCATCTCGGTGCCCCAGTAGGTATCTTCTTCCGGCTCCCAGATATCCTCGCGCCCGCCGCCGAAGCCGAAGGTCTTAAAGCCCATTGACTCCAGAGCGCAGTTACCGGCCAGGATCATCAGATCGGCCCAGGAAATCTTGTTGCCGTACTTCTGCTTAACGGGCCAGAGCAGCCGCCGGGCCTTGTCCAGGTTGACGTTGTCTGGCCAGCTGTTGAGCGGGGCAAAACGCTGGTTGCCGGTGTTGCCGCCGCCGCGACCGTCACCCATGCGGTAGGTGCCTGCACTGTGCCAAGCCATGCGGATAAAGAGACCGCCGTAATGTCCCCAGTCAGCGGGCCACCAGTCCTGCGAGTCGGTCATCAGGGCGTAGAGATCCTTTTTCAGGGCATCCAGGTCGAGCTTGTTGAATTCCTCTGCGTAGTTGAACCCCTCGTCCATCGGGTCTATTAACGGTGAGTTCTGATGAAGGATCTTCAGATTCAACTGATTTGGCCACCAGTCTTGGTTGGACGTTCCTTTGCCTGCTGCGTCGCCAAGTGCTTTGCCGGTTACCGGACACTTGCTCTCTTTATCCATCGTGGTTCTCCTTTCAGATTTGGGGTTGTACAGCTTATTATGAAGTAAGGTTCCAAATACTGCTCTTATCATCCTAACATACAGAGTAAATCAGTATGTTGCAAAGATAATGTTCTTTTCTATCAACAAACTAATCTATCCTTTCGTGGCGGTGTGATGGTTGCTGGGAGCGGTATATTTTCCGTGCAGAGAGGCGGGGTATTATTCGGCAGACGAAAAAGGGTCTTCAGGCTTTCCAAACAAATATTTAGAGAAGCCCGAGGCCCGTACCTCGGCTTCAGATTTCTGGTAAAAAATAATGTCCTATGGTAATCTGGTACTGTACTCTCTTCAGAATCATCGTTCCTCTGTATAGCCTGCTTTTTCTCTTGATTCTTCTGCCCTTCACCTTTGTCCAATTTTTTTTAGAGACATCCTTTATATCTTTTGTAACGCTCTTTGATGACAGAAATTATTATGCATGATCTCCCATCCCTTCCACCTCTTTCGGACGAATATCTGAAAACAGTCAGCCATAGTCCGGGCGTCTATCAGATGCTGGCCAGGAAAGAGGTGCTCTATGTGGGCAAGGCCCGTGATCTGCGTAAACGATTGGCCCAATACGCCCATTATTCCGGCTCTGCTCATTCCAAAACCGCTGTGATGCTCTCCCATGTGCAGCGAGTGGAAACCATTCTCACCACCACGGAAAAAGAGGCCCTGATTCTTGAGGCCTCGTTGATTAAAAAACACCGGCCCCGCTATAATGTCATCCTCCGGGATGATAAGAATTATCCCCTGATCAAGGTGACCGTCAAAGATGACTGGCCTCGCCTGCACGTTACCCGGCGGCGGCTTCGGGACGGTAACCGCTATTTCGGTCCCTACACCTCAAGCTCAGCCCTGCGAGCCTCCTTGCATCTTTTGTATTCCATGTTTCCCCTCCGTCGCTGTCGGATCATGACCAAACGCGGGCGACCCTGCCTCAATTACCAGATGAAACGCTGTTTGGCCCCTTGTTGTGATTTGGTAAGCCGAGAGGAATATCAGACCATGGTTGATGAGGTGCTTCTGATTCTGGAAGGAAAGAGCAGGCAGGTGGTGGATCGTTTGCAGGAAAAGATGCGAGCTGCTGCTGACCGATTGGCCTTTGAAGAGGCAGCCCTTTACCGCGACCAGATCAACGGACTCGGCAAGACGCTGGAGCGCCAGACCGTGGTTGCCGAGCATCAGCTGGATCAGGATATCTTCGGGCTTGCGCGCAAAAATGCCTCTGTGGGTATTGCTCTTCTCTTTGTTCGGGCAGGGATGGTCAGCGGGGCTCAGACCTTTTTTATCAGCGATCCTCTGGGGGAGGATGACCGCATCCTGCGCGAAACCCTCTTACTGTACTACTCTGAGCAGCGCCAGCCGCCCCGCGAACTCCTCTTGCCCATCATGCCGGAAGATGGGGATTTGGTTCTGGAGCGACTTCGTGACCTGCGCCAGGGCGCGGTGGATCTGCATGTGCCTCAACGGGGCAAACACATGCAGCTTATGCAGATGGCAGCGGATAATGCCCAGCAAATCTTTGCGGAACAGAGTAAAAAAGAAAAATCCTGGGAAACCTTAGCCCGATCCCTGGAGAAATTCCTTAAGCTCCATAACCGTCCCGACACCATAGAATGCCTTGATATCTCCAATCTGGCAGGTAAACAGCCAGTGGGCTCCCTGGTCTGCTTTATGCGCGGCGAAAAAGAACCATCGCGCTTCCGTCATTATCGGATTCGCCAAAAAGATGAGCCGGATGATTATGCCATGATGCATGAGGTGCTGGAGCGGAGAATGGAAACCGGGTTGGCAAAGGATAACCTGCCTGATGTCCTGCTGCTGGACGGCGGTAAGGGACAGCTCAATATTGCGGTCAATGTTCTAGCCCGCTTTGATCTGCTCAACCGGATTGACCTGGTGTCCATTGCCAAAGAAAAGCAGGAAGAGGGGGAAAAGCTCTTTCGACCGGGGAGAAAGAACCCCATTCTTTTACCGGGGCATTCTCCGGCCTTGCTCTATTTGATGCGGATTCGCGATGAATCTCACCGTTTCGGCATCACCTTTCATCGTAAGCTCCGCAATAAGGCGACCCTGCATTCACGGCTTGATGCCCTGGAAGGGATAGGGGAAAAACGAAAGACCCTCTTATTGAAAAAGCTGGGCAGCTATAAACGAATCATGGAGGCGACCGTTGACGAACTGGCCGAGGTGCCGGGGATCGGCAGGAAAACAGCGATTTCTGTATACAGGCAGCTGCATGAGAAAATAGGTGCAGAAGTCTTATAACGCCTCCATATCAATATACGGAGACGTTTTATTGAGACCCAAAAAAATTATAGGCTTTGGAGAAAAAACCGTTAATTTTTCATCATCTCTGCGATCTGGAAGGCCATTTCTAAAGACTGTTCCGCATTAAGTCGAGGATCACAGGTGGTCAGATAATTCTGCCCCAACTGCTCATCTGCCAACTGGCGGGCACCGCCGGTACATTCAGTTACATCAGCACCGGTCAGCTCAAAATGCACACCTCCAGGAATTGTTCCTTCTGCCCAATGTACCTCGAAAAATTGACGAAGCTCTGAAAGAATATCATCAAAACTTCGGGTCTTGTGCCCGTTATCTGTTTTGCGGATATTAGCATGCATAGGATCGCAGCTCCAGAGGACGTTCCTCCCCTCTTTTTTCATAGCCCTGAGCAACGGCGGCAGATGTTTCTCAACATCCTTTGCCCCAAAGCGGGTGATCAACGTTATCCTGCCTGCTTCGTTGGTTGGATTCAGCCTCTCAATAATGGCGAGGATATCATCAATATCATGGTTCGGACCAACTTTCATCCCCAAGGGATTCAGAACGCCACGAAGAAACTCAATATGGGCTCCGTCAATCTGACGGGTCCTATCACCTATCCAGAGCATATGGCCGGAGCAATCATACCAACCGCCTTCAAGGGAGTCCTCACGGGTCAGGGCCTCTTCGTAGCCGAGGAATAAGGCCTCATGGGAGGTGTAAAACTCCACCTCGTTGAGTTGAGGACTATTCGTATTAAAGCCGACATTATGCATGAATTTCATGGCCCGACTGATCTGTTTGGCCAGACGTTCATAGGAACGTCCCATGGGAGACTCTTTAACAAACTCCTGATTCCAGGCCTGCACCTTATCCAAGGCCCCGAAACCGCCTCGGGTAAAGGCACGGAGCAGGTTCAGACTGGCAGCAGACATATTATATCCCTGCAACAGCCGAGCCGGGTCAGGAATACGGGACGCAGGATCCGGTTCTTCCGAATTGCACATATCGCCACGGTAACTGGGGAGCTCAACCCCATTAATCATTTCGGTGTCACTGGAACGCGGCTTAGCATACTGTCCGGCAATTCTTCCGACCTTGATCACCGGCTTTTCCCCGGCATAGGTCAGGGTAACCGCCATCTGCAACAGCACCTTCAAGGTATCTCTGATATTAGGAGCTGTGCAGCGACAAAATTCTTCGGAGCAATCGCCTCCTTGCAGCAAAAAATCTTCTCCATGGACAGCCTTGGCTAATTTACTTTATAACTCGCGTATCTCACCGGCAAAAACCAATGGGGGTAACTCTGAGATTGTTTGAAGAATACTGTTCAATTCTTTTTCATCTGGCCAGTTTGGTTGTTGTAAAACCGGAAGACTTCGCCAGGATGATTTTGACCAATTATTTGTAGTTGTCATATTTTTTTAAAAAAAGTTAACGTGAATATTATATTTTTTATTGCGAACTCAATATTTTTAATATTGTTTATTTCTTTGAATTTACGCTAGAAAAAAGTTTGATAGCCTTATGCCTCATTGGTTGCACAATAGGCCTAATGTAATTGTTTCATGAAAAAATGCAATCTTCTCAAAGAGAATTTTTGCTCCTTAGAGAAGTAAGGTAATTTTTTATTAAAATATCATAATATTGATTATCTCCAGGAACCTGGGGGGAGGAAAAATTGGTTCTCAGCCGCTGATGGGTAGAGAAAATAAAAGAAGGGGTATATAAAAGCTCCCCTTGAGGGCAAGGGGAGCCTTCTCAAAAGGGCATTTTTTTGCAAAAACACCCCCTTTTCTCTCTCCGAAAAAAGAGCTTTTACAGATCCAACCAGGATTCAGAAAAGATAGCCTGACCGGAAAGACAACGGAAGGTCTTGTAATGCTCAAGTGCCGCTCCTTCCAGGGTAGCAGGATCAGGCATATCACCGTCCATCATGCCGTGAACCAGCTCTACCAGATCCTGACTCTCACCTTTACAGATGGCCATCAGATCTTTATCGTAGGAGTTGACAATAGCGGTGCTGAGACCGTATTTCATCAGCATGATCAGGTAGGTACGATCCAGGTATTTGCGCAGATGCTCAGCTACGCCGTTGGATACATTGGACAGACCGACTGTGGAACCGGCTCCCGGAGCGATATCCGCCAGCATCATCATGAACTCCAGACCGGAAGCGATCTGATCCGCGCCCAAGGTCATGGGGGTTCCGATGGGATCGAACAAAATCTTCTCATTGGGAATGCCAGCCTCGTTCATAGCCATCATGAGATCGACAGCCATAGCAGCACGCTCGTTGGAATCACGCGGCATACCGTCCGGTCCCCAGAGCAAGGCGATAACATTACATTTGGCCTCGGCAGCTACCGGGATAAGAGCTTCCATTCGTTCCGGCTGTGCCGAAATGGAGTTCATGATAGCAGCTTCCTTATTTTTAACCGCTTTGAAACCCGCAATCATAGCATCGGTGTTGGTGGTGTCCAGACAGAGCGGTGTGTCCACAGTCTCTTCCACAGTCTGCACGACCCAAGGCATCAGCTCGGTGCCATCCTTGCGTGCCGGTCCGATATTCAGGTCAAGATACGATCCACCGGCAGCGGTCTCTTCTTTTGCCATCTCCTGGATCGGTCCTTGAATACGTTCTTTCATGGCTGAACCGCTTCGAGTTCCCATGATATTGATGCTTTCGGCGATACCTTTGACTGTTATTGCCATTTGCGTTCTCCTTTGATTAGATTATTCAAAAAAATATTTAATAATATTAATTTATTAAAATTTAATACAAAATATATTTATTCTTCTTGGAACATCGAAGAGATTAAACTTGTAAATGAAGTGTCGCTCTGTACAACAGAAAAAGAAAAAAGAACCCGATAATTAATCGCATTTCAGGGTATTTGTCAATCAACATTTTTTTTGGGGTACCTTTTTGAGGGGGAAGACAAGGAGGAAAAGCATGCTCCTGTTGACAGCTTCCCTAACTAATTCAGTTTTGTTTATCATTACTCTCAAAAGCTCAAAGAAAGAGAAAGAAGAGGAGTGCCTTGCTGAGGCTCTCCCTGCTTCCCTCTCTTTTACGAGCGAAGCGGGAAGCTAACTGAGCTTCATCGGCATAATGATACCTAGAAAGCCTTCATCTTCTTCCGAAGTAATGAGGCATGGACTTTCATTGGAGCTGATACAGGCCTGTATGCTTTCTCCCTCCATCACCTGAAGGGCTTCCATGAAGTACCGGCAGTTGAATCCCATAGATAATTTTTCTCCGGAATATTCAATGGCGATTTCGTCTCTTGCTGAACCAAAATCAGCATGTTCAGAAGTCAGCACCAGTTGATTATCATCCAACTCAAATTTGATAGCATGGAACATATCTTCAGTAAAGAGGTTAATTCTTTTTAAGGACTCAAGAAAAAGTATTTTGTTGATAAAAATATTGCTCTCTTTGGGGATGAAATTCAGGATATTTTCGAAATCTGGAAATTCTCCTTCCATCAACCTGATCACAAGAATGGAGTTGTCACTTTTCAAGACTACTTTTTTCTTTTCAACACCGAATTGAAAGGTATCCTGTTCTTCTCCGAACTTTCTTATCTGCTGTATCCCCCGCCTTGGAATTAAGATAAATTTATCAAAATTCGCAAGGGGCGTTCCTCCAGTTTCTCTGCGCATAATACTGAGACGATGGCCATCTGAAGTCACCATCCTAAAGACAGTTTTGTCATTTTCAATAAGCTGTTGAAAAAGAGCTGCGTTGAGATTGTACATATTTTCTTTTTCAGTTGCGATGGAAAATATTGTTTTATCAATAAGATCGCAAAGAACCTCTCCTTCGGCCTCCACCAAATCCTCTTCATTATACTGCTCAAATTGAGGGAACTCCTCTGTGGCCATACCGGCAAGTTTATATGTACTGCTGCCTGCGGTGATATTGATCCAGTTTTTTTCTCCTTCTTTAAAACTCAAGGTCGGAGATCCCGATTCCCGAGCCAATTCAAAGAGCTTTTTGGAAGGAATAGTCAGGCTACCAGCCTCGAAAACTTCAGCGGGTACCGTCTGTCTGAGGCTTATCTCTAAATCCGTTGCTGTAAAAACAATCTCATTATTTTCTACCTCCATCAAAACATTTGCCAAGATGGCAAGAGTTCCTTTTTTATTTGTTATCTGTTGTTGCGCACTGATTGCTCGGAGAAGGTCTTCTCGTGCGATATTGAAATGGAAAGGCATAGTATAGTTACTCCTTCTTTTTATATAAAAAACTTATTATTAGTATTAAGGGTGTCAGTTTGTGGAGAAAGAAGTTATCGGTTTGTTTCCATTAATAAAATTATGTTAGTAAAAATCGTTTACGGTTTGCAGACGGATTGTGTATATATTAGGATTTATAGTTATCAACAATGTTTTAAGATGATTGTCAACAAGTTGCTAACAAGTTTTTCAACATTTTCCTCTAAGGGGATTTTAAAGAGAATATTATGAGCAAAAAAGGACTGATCCTTATTTTTACCGGTCATGGCAAAGGGAAAACAACTGCTGCTCTGGGGATGACCATACGGGCCGCTGGCCACGGCATGAAAACTTGTTTTATTCAGTTTATTAAGGGAAGCTGGAAATACGGTGAGATGGAGGCCATGGCTCGCTTCAGGGAGGAAATCGATTTTCATGTTATGGGGAGAGGGTTTACTTGGAAATCAGATGATGTGGAAAAAGATACGGCGGCGGCCCGAGAGGCTTGGGAAAAGGCCCAAGAGGCCATTATGTCAGGACGCTATCATACCGTGGTGCTTGATGAGTTCACCTATCTGCTGAGCTACGGTATGATAGATAAGGAGGAGGCGTTAGAGGTGCTTCACAGGAAGCCCGCTGACCTGCATATCTGCATCACTGGTCGTGATGCAGTGGAGGAGTTGGTTGAACTTGCTGATCTGGTCACTGAAATGCAGCCAGTTAAGCATCCTTATCAGCAGGGGATCAAGGCGCAGAAGGGGGTGGAGTTTTGAATTTCGTCCTCAAATTATTTTCCAACTATATATTGGAGGATCAGTCCCGTTCGGTTCCTTGCACCAATGGGCGTTGTTCTTATACAGTAAGGTTTCTTGAAGGAATAAAAAACTGTCCGGCGCCATAGAGGTAAAGCGTAACGCCAGTCCATCTTTTTCCTGCCTGACAACGGAGCAAACAGCCTTGATGTTCATCTCTGGATCGGTTTCGGAGATGCATAATTTAATATCGCAGATATCACCTGCTTGTTGTTCAAACCATCCTTGAACATACATTCCGCCAAGGCTGAAATCGGTTACAGAGCATTCATATTTATTCTTACCGAAATCAAGGGTAACAGGGCGAGGGAATTTTATGCGGGTAAATTGACGTCTATTGTACTTCATAGTGACCACCTTTGGAGAGGCAAGTGTCTGACGGTGTAAAACGGGCAGACAGGGTACTGGGCTCATACAATTCCGACATACATCATATTGATTTTGCCAGTATTGAAACAAAACAACTGATTGTACTTTATGTGAGTTTTGGAACGATGGGAGCCCAGTTCCGTAGATAGAGACAAGGTCAATTCAATAAATTCTACAGATACTTTTACAATATTTGTAGATAAATTTCCATATTTCACGATAGTTTCAGGGCGGTTGGTAAAAGCATTTTATTTGTTGTCTTTGAAGAGAAATTAAAATTTGTAGATATGTTAAATAGATAAATATAATCTTTTGACATGAAAAGAGGTTTTTTTTAGGCCAAAGAACAAAATGAGGAAAGATAGGATTTTTTCAACCATAATTTAATAAATAATACAGGTGGTTCGAAATGTAGTATTCCGTACTTTACTGATTCCTCAAATAAAATTTACTTCAAGGAACGTTCATGTATCATTTAAGATTTTTTTTGCTCGCGGTTATTGTCGCCCTTTCCGGCTGTGCTCCTACTGATCAATATCCACGCCGTGCTCTTATAGAGCCAAAGCAGGTGGTTGCGGCCATTGAAAAGGAAAGACAATTGAACGAGCGAAAAGATCTTGCCATACCTGATGGTGAACAGTGGTTTGAGATTATTGAACGGCAGGCCCCGATTCTTCTTTCTGTCCCTCATTCCACCCGTCCGCTAGTTGAACGAGTTGGGGAGAAGTAAACTTTATCTCGGTGGGACTGGAATTTGTGCTCTCTCCAGCCGAGGAAGCAAAACAATAATCCCTTGGCTCTTTTTGGGAAAAAACGTATACTGCCCTGTGTAGTATTTCGTAACCATCTGGCAGTACATAATTAATGCGATATTTAAGCTGTTTGTTCATCTGAAGACCGACATGCTTGCGCTGTCCGTCTACCGAATTGGAGTAATTTCCGACCATGCAGTCCACAGACCCTTTACGTACTTTTTACAAAACGCTGGAAGGAGAAGGCGAAAAACCGCTGACCCCGGACCACCCGTATTACGTTGATATTTTTGGAGCAACGCCGAGAAAAGACCCTGTGCGCAGATTGTGGCAGCGGATAGACGTTTCCAGCTCGGAAAGTGTTAATCTGCTCACCGGGTTTCGCGGCAACGGCAAGAGCACGGAGCTGCTTCGCCTGAAAAAAATGCTGGAAGAGAGTGGCTGCACGGTTTTTTTGGTCAATATGCTGGATTATCTCCTGATGACTAAGCCGGTGGAACTGTCTGATTTCATCCTCTCCCTGATGGCGGCCCTGAGTCATGCAGTCGGCGAGGACAAAGAGCTGAATCTGCAACCGCTGACTAACTCATATTGGGATCGGTTGACAGATTTCCTGCACTCGGAAGTCGAGATAGACAAACTTGGGTTAAAGATCAAAGCGGGAGTCGGTGCTGCTGATCTGGGAATGAAATTAAAAACAGAACCGGATTTTAAACAACGTATTCAAAAACATCTGCGAGGTCACTTGACCCGTCTGATTGAGGATGCCCAAAAGTTCGTTGATGAACTGGTGCTGGCAATCCGGAAAGAAACAGGTGATCCAGACAAAAAGGTTGTTTTTTTAGTGGATTCGGTGGAACAGTTGCGTGGCTTGGGAGGCGATGCGGAAAAGGTCTACGCCAGTGTCCGTGAACTGTTTTCCGGGCAGGCCGGGCGTCTGGCCCTTCCCAAGCTCCATGTGGTGTACACGGTGCCGCCCTTTCTCCTGGCCTTATCCCAGAACCTCGGGCGCAATCTCGGTGGTCATCCTGTCACCCAATGGCCTAATATCCATGTGCGCAAAAAAGAGGATGACGGGCAGGATGTGGACGGTATCGCGGTGATGGAGCACATCATCAGCAATCGCTATGCGGACTGGAACAACATTTTCAAGCCCGAGGGGCTCGGTTCTCTGGCTGCTGTTTCCGGGGGCGATCTGCGTGATTTTTTTCGTTTGATCCGGGAATGCCTCGTTTCCTGCATGCTTGATGCCGAGCCGGAAAAAATGGCGGATCAGGAAATTATTGAACGGGCTGTGCTGGATTTGAAAAACGATATGCTGCCTCTGGCTGATGAGGATGCCCGCTGGCTGGCGAAAATTCATACCTCCAACCGGGAAGAGCTTCCCTCTGTGAAGGATCTTCCCTCGCTGGCCCGCTATTTGGATACCAATCTGATCATGAATTACCTCAACGGTGAACCTTGGTATGATATCCACCCGGTCCTGATTGAGGAAATACGAAAGCGGGGGTTTTTTGATCCGCCAGAGCAGGAAGAATGAACAGGCCCGCCTCCCTTTCCCCGGAGGGTGAGCAGGCCTGGTTGCGCCTGAAACAGCATCTGGAATGGTGCGAGCATTTTGCCCTCGGCTTTATCTTCACCCGCCACCCCTTGGTGGTTGCTGTCTTCCGACAACGACTGGCTGATATCCACCGGGCCAGGGTCACCCGTCTCCACATAGAACTACCAACCACCCCTGAAGACCTTATCCAGGTTCTGCTGCCCGAACTGCTCACGCCGCCTATCCATGCACAGGCACTGAATGCGCCCTGTTGGCTTGATTTGACCCGTGAATCAGGTGAGGAATGGCCGCAGGCCCGGATGAACTTTCTGGTTCGTCTTAATGAGCAGCGGGAGAAACTGCGCAATGCCCGCAATCGTCCTTTGATCCTTATTCTGCCGGAAACGGAGCGGGTTATGGTGCGGGAGATGAGCCCGGATTTATGGACGATTCGGAATTTCACCCTGGTCACGGAAAATTGGCTTGCGGAAGAATCCGCCTTACCCGTTCACTCACCCGCCCCTACGCAGCAGCCCGCTAATTTTCCCTTGTCCAAGTATGGTCGTTCTCTTGTTGCTGAATGGGAACGGATAGGCCGGGCTCAAAACCACGACGCTTTGAAGGTTGCGGGGCGTGCCTGCAACGCATTGCTGCTGAACGGAAAGTATGAACAGGCAGCAACTCTTGCCGATGAGATGCTCTCCATCAGTCGGAAAATAATCGAACGCGTCGGAGAAACCCCAGAATCCCTCCGCGATCTGTCCGTATCCCTTGATAATGTCGGAAACACCTCCCAGCGCCTCGGAGAGTTAGAGGACGCACAAAAGGCCTACCACGAGAGCCTCGAAATCAGTCGGAAAATAATCGAACGCGTCGGAGAAACCCCAGAATCCCTCCGCGATC
>CBFDDU010000062.1:0-18853 GCA_965603655.1 uncultured Candidatus Electrothrix sp.
CGCTGCCAAAAGAAAACTCGGATAATTCATCATCTTCGGTGCCTTCGTCATCAAGTGACAAGGCGAACTCGTCTTCTTCGATGTCTTCAAGCTCAATCTCTTCCACCGGCTCTTCAAGGGAGGTTGAGTCTTTGGGTTCTTCAGACTCAAGAGATCCACCAAGGTCTTCCTCTAAATCTAAGAAACTGTCAAAGTCCTCTGCTTCCTCACCGGATCCTTCATCGTCAAAAAACAAGGAGAATTCCTCATCAAGCTCAACCTCCTCTTCCGCTTCATCGTGCAAATCTACTGTTACTGCTTCGCCACTACGTTCCTCTTCTAACTCGAAAAAACTGTCTAATTCTTCAGCTTCCTCAGCTGGCTTTGAAGAGGTATCGCTTTCGCCTTCATCCGCACTATCAAAAGAAAAACCAGCAAAATCGTCGTCGCTCGTATCGTCGTCGTCAAGCGATAACGTAAACTCATCTTCAAGCCCAACAGCATCTGCTCCTTCAGCCGAGGAGCCTGCGTCTACCGATGCAACCTCTTTATCAACATCCTCGCCTAAACCCGGAGAGGCAGCGCTTTTTTCATCTTCCCCGCTGTCAGAGGAAAAATCAAAGAGTTCACCCGTACTTTCCTCTTCATCATCAAGCGAGACAACAAATTCGTCATCTAAAGCGGGAATCTCTTCTGGCCCCTCTGCGCTTGATTTATCAAAGTCAGGGGCGACCTCTTCTCCATCATCGCCAAAATCAAAAAGAGCATCTAGCCCTTCAATTTCTTCTTCCGAATCCGAAGCAAACTTCTCGCCTTGATCAGTAGTCACGCTGACAGCTTCTGTATCGTCTATATCAGAAAATCCAGCAATATCTCCATCGAAATCCCCATCGAAATCTTCTCTGTCATCAAACGACAATTCAGAGCTGTCTCCATCCAATTCTAAGCTGAGCTCACCCTGCTCTTCATCGAATGAATCCGGTTCGGCTTGAGCTTCAATGGTGACAGCAGCATCCTCCTCTGCTCTCGAAATTTGGTCTCCAGACGAGTCTTCCAGCTCTTCCTTATCCAGTTCAAAAAAGAAATTTAGCTTTTCATCAAGCTCAGCCGCCTTTTCATCAGCAATACCAGATGACATCTCATCTTCGTTGAACCCCCTCTCTTCATCAGTATCTGCAAGGGCAACAGCTAGTTCTTCACTCTCCTGCTCGTCACCCAAATCGTCCAGGGAGATATCAAACTCATCATCACTCGCAGCTAACGCACCATCAGCAGCTGTCTGCTCATCCAACAGAATTTCGTCTTCATCCTCGTCGCTGTCAAAATCAAAAAAGGAATCATAATCCTCCTCCCCCTCCAAAAGGCCTTCCTCTTCTTCGTCAGGTCCATCAAGATCTGAACTCAGGATCTCATCTTTCCACGACTCAACACGCGCCTTTTCCTCTTCTTTCGGGGCCTCATCATCAGCCACTTCATCGGAAAAATCAAAAAAAGAATCAAGCTCCACGTCTGATTCCCCCAGCTCGCTATCGCCTTCTTCCACCTCAACACTGGCGGGTTCATCAGCCGGGCCGTCACTCTCTTCTACAGCAATAACCTCTTCTTTTGGTTCTGTTGTTTCATCGGGACTATCGAAATCAAAAAAGGAATCCAATTTTTCATCAAGTTCTGCGGTTTTTTCTTCGTCGATTCCGTCAGCTACAAGTTCCTCATTAAAGCCGCCATCCTCATCCGCATCGGTCAAAGCAGGAAGAATTGATCCTTCTTCAGACACGTCATCGTCCAAGACCAATTCCTGTTTTCCTTCCTCTGTCTCACCGACAAACAGGTCATCATCAAGCCCTGCCTCTCCGTCAAAGTCAAATCCGCTCTCTTCCTCATCAAAGTCAAAGTCTCCGGCAATACTTCCCTCATCTACTAGACCGTCATCCGATAGGCTATCGTCCTCATCAAGAAAAAATTCATCCACACCGTCTCCGCCTGCTGAGAGGTCAGAGCTCTCACCAAAATCTTCTGAAAACAAATCCAGGTCTTCGTCATCATCTGCTACAGGAGAATCAAACGCAGCATCGTCCTCAGGGACAATACTCAACTCAGGCTCATCTTCAGATTTTTGCTCCGGCGCTGATACTTTAGAGGTTTCAAGTGCTTCCGTCTCTTTATCTCCGTCACTTTTGTCCGCCGCTCGCTCAGCAGCCGACTGAGCGATAATTGCTTTCAGGCTGTTAAGGCTGCCGATCTGCTCCATCAAGACCCGCTTCCGTTGCTCAGCAGTCAAATTCGTATCTTGAATCAAAAGCTTTAGAGCGTCATAAAATGCATGGAGGATGGTAAACGCGTCTGGATGGGCGTTTGATTTTTCCTCTCGTATATATGATCCTAATGCCTGCAAGCCCTGCACAAGGATTTGTGCATCACGGTTACCAGTTAAATACTCTCGTAACTCCGTAGCTTCAGAATGAAATTTCTCCAGCCCCTCCTGGGTAACCTCCCATTCCAAGCCGAGAATGGTGGCTTCCATGCTGGTCAGCGGATCGTCTTGCTCCTCACGCGACACAGGTCTGCTCGTAAGGTCTCCTTGAGTTATTTCTTCAGGCGGTGGTATAACCTCAACCTGTTCCTCAACATGCTCCTCGGTACCTGTCGTGCCAATTTGGTACTGCAGCACTTTAAATTTACGGACATCAGCCTTGAGCATGGCAGCTACGGCTTCACTGCTGAGGTCTGTCGTCGATATTATTTTTTCATAATTATAAAAGAGGGTCAGAAGAAGCTTAATGGCATTAGGATGGGCATATGCTCCTTCTTTCTGAAGATACTTACCGATATTATCCATTCCCTGAAGATAAATCTGCGCCACCTTATCCCCATCCCACAGAGAACGCAAATCAGACAACTCTTCGGTTAGCTCAGCCAGAGTATCCTCGGTGATATCCCAATCCAGCGAGAGAACTATCGACTTCAGACGAAGAAGGGGCGACTCATCATCATCGGTAAATTCAAACAAATCAACTTCATCATTATCAAACGACTCATCTGCAAATTGTGTGAGGTCTTCAAATTCGTCTATTGCTGGAGGCATAATCTTTGTCCGGACTCATCTGAGGTGCCAGTACTCAACAGCGTACCTATACCGTTATTTTATCCCTTTACAAGAGCTTTTTCTGCACTGATACTACTGTGGAGGAAATTATCTTTTTCAGCGTTTCAGGAACATTATAGCCTGTCAGAGCACTGGCTTCAAAGGAAGGAACTTTCAACTTGCTGTTCAAATCCTTTTCTAGAACAGCTGTTGGCAATACCGGGATTCCTTGATTCCGCAAATCCACCTTATTGTACTGCATGACCAAAGGAATTTTAAAAATAGATTCCTTATAGCTCTTAAGATTCTCATGCAGCTGATTAAGAGAACGTATATTCTTCTCCCGCATGGCTTCCTGTGCATCAGCAACAAAAACTAAACCATCCACCCCTTTCAAAACCAGCTTACGAGTTGCATTATACTTCACCTGACCAGGTACAGTATAAAGCTGTATTTTCAGCTCGTATCCCTTGATCTTTCCCATATCAAAAGGGAGAAAATCAAAAAACAACGTTCGATCGCCGTGTGTCTTCAGACTGACCATTTCCGACTGGATCTGCTTGCTGAATTTACGATTGATATATTCAAGGTTAGAGGTCTTCCCCCCCCTGCCCGGACCGTAATAAACGACTTTTACCTGTACGATTTTCTCGCGTAGATTAATAAAGCTCAATGCTTCTCTCCTGCTGTCTATGGATTAATGCTGGTGAAGAAACGAGACGAGTCCCTAAAGGCCATAGTAAAATCATTTACCAGCCCAGAGTTTTCTTATCTGTTCCAGAGCTTTAACCACATTAAGCCTGAGAAAACCAAGCGAAATGTGCTTACCAAACATGGTGATCAGTAAAAGCTCCTCGTCGATTTTCGAAAAATGGATATTACAATCCGTCCCCTTATGGAAGAGCAAAGAAAACTCCTGCTCTCCGACCAATTTCGCCATAGCATCAACTGTAGCGAAGTTACCGGCTGCCAGAGCTGCGAATGAATAAACATCATATTTGGAAGTGCCATTATCCTTAGCCGTAATGATATTCCCTGCCATGTCAATAATGATGACACAGTCTACTCCTATCTTGATGAGCTGCTCCGACAGGATTTCATCAATCTTTTCTAGCTGTTCCTGGCTGACTACACCGTAATTCATCTGATTCCCTCATTAGCATTGCATTGTTTGTCCGGCAGGGGTGAGCCGACCGGCATCTCTCCATTTTTTGACTATACGCCAGATAATCACATATATGAAGCTGTTTTTAATGGTTATACTATTTTTTATTTTTTTGCCGTATCTCCTTGCAAAGGGACGCTACTGAATTTGAGCACATCAACAAGGCCTTTATCCGTGATTTTTAGCTCTGGAATAACCGGCAGCGCGAGAAAACTAAGAAGCATGAAAGGATTTTCCAGAGTTGCCCCTATTTTTTTTATTGCGCTTCCAAGCCCTCGAAGAGAGGCACAGACCTTCTCAGCAGGCTCCGTTGTCATAAGCCCGGCTATCGGTAAGGGGAGAGCCTGAAAAACTCGTTTTTTACCTACTACCACCAGCCCTCCTTGCATTTCAATTATTTTTTTTATCGCCAACATCATGGAGGCATCATCAGTACCGATAACGATCAGATTATGTGAATCATGAGCAACAGTTGAAGCTATAGCTCCATCTCTGAAACCGAAGCCTTGCACAAAACCGATTCCTACATTATGGGTTCCATGATGTCGTTCAATAACCGCAACCTTGAGTATATCGTGATCTGGATCAGCAAGCACGAAACCTTTTTTGATTTTCGGTTTTACAAAAACCTGCCCAGTGCTAATCTGACCGTCAGCACAGGTGATCACCCGTATTTTTCCTGATTTTCCTGAAACGGCAGGCACGCTGAGGTCAACCACGTCAGGACGAATCCTCACCGTTGCCTGTAGAACAGGATCAAGGGCCTCTTCCTTCTGATCCGGGATTTCAACACGCATCTTCCCGTTTTCAGCCACGCATTCACCGGCGCAATACACCTGCCTGACCCTGAACTGCCTCAGATCCTCAAGCACAACCAAATCGGCTTTATACCCCGGAGCAACAGCTCCGAGAGAGTCGAGCCTGAAATGACGAGCCGGGTTCGCTGTGACCATCTGCACGGCGGTGACAGCATCTGCACCCAGCTCCACAGCTCGACGAAGCAGGAAATCCATATGCCCGTGCTGCACCAAATCATCGGCGTGGCGGTCATCAGTTACCAGCAGGCACCGATGAGCAGCAGTACGAAAAAGAGGGAGCAAGGCTTCCAGGTTACGAGCTGTTGAGCCTTCTCGAATAAAAACCGCCATTCCTGCCCGCAACTTTTCCCAAGCCTCGGCCAAGGTTGTACATTCATGATCCGAACTGATCCCGGCGGCAACATAGGCTTGCAGGGCCTTGCCGCTCAACCCAGGAGCATGACCGTCAATAAGTAGCCCCCTGCTGCGGGCAGAAAAAATCTTCGCCAGCACCTCAGGGTCCCCGGCAACTGTCCCGGGAAAATTCATCATTTCCGCCAGCCCGATAATATTGGGCTGGTTAAGTAACTCGTCTATATCATCAGCTGATAACTGATATCCACTGCTCTCCATATGGGTTGCTGGCACACAGGAAGGCGCCATCCCGTACACCGTAAGGGGAGCAGTCTGGGAAAGCATAAAGTCAACCCCGACCTTTCCGCAGACATTGGCAATTTCATGCGGATCACAGACAACTGCAGTTGTCCCGCAGGGCACAACAGCAGCGGCAAATCGGGAAGGTGTGAGCAGAGAACTCTCAATATGAATATGCCCGTCAATAAACCCCGGACTGACACAGCAGCCAGCAAGATCAACTTCTTCTTTCCCTGCATACTCGCCGTGCGCACCATACTCACCAACACCGGCAATATACCCGTTAATGACAGCGATGTCTCCCTGAGCTACTTCCCCGGTAAAGACGTGGATAATCCGACCATTTTTCAGAACAAGGTCCGCCTGTATTCGACCGGCGGCACAATCAATCAATTGCTTATGCAGTCTGTTATCCAGCCTGTTCTCTCGCCCTGCTGCTGTTCGGATCACCATACAGTCATCATCCAGTTAACATACCATAATCACAAAGAGGTAAAACAAACACGGCTCTGTTCATCAGGTTTGAACAGAGCCGTGCGAGCATTCCTGTATATCCTTTCAGTCGCAAATAAAAAAAGACAGCCACTGCAAGTAAAATACAAAGATATTATTTATCTTTCGCCTCGTCAAGCAACAGCTCTCTATTCATTTTCCGTATCTTCGTCAGAGTTCCAAGATAAATTTTCTCTGAAACTTCATCAAGGATCTCATCAACAGCCTCGTCTTCTGTGTCAGCCCGATCTGTCAATGTATTATAATTCTCTGTCCAAATATCAGAGGGCACTTCCCAAAGGATTTTGCCGTTCTTCAAGTTTTTGAGCACATAGCGCAAACGCAATTCAACTTTAACATCGGTTGTCTGCGCATCTGTATCCCACCCTATCCCAGGGAGATCAATAGAAACGATTTCTCCGGCAAGCACCAGATCAGCAGCTTCCTTATTCTTAGTCAGATTAATTTTTTCCGACTTCTGAAACCATGCTGACAAGGATTGGTACATACTATTATCAATACCGAGTTTATCAGTACGGTTTTTCCAGTTCGGCATGAACACCAACATTTCAGGGCCGGTATAAACATTGGGGAAATAATACCCGCAACCGCCGAGAAAGAAAAAAATACAGAGAAAAATCAGCAAACTTCGGATTTTACCAGTCACGCCCTCGTCCCCTATCTATTTAAGATTATATCTTCCATGCCAACATGTCAAACGCTTGCGGACTCCTTTGCTTTGCCTTGAAAGATGTCAGGAGCAGCAAATTTCTTATGCACGGACTCTAGATAACAATATTAACAAGTTTACCCTTAACCACAATAATTTTTTTCACAGGATTGTCTCCAAGAAAATTTATTACCCTTTCATCATCCAAGGCCTTCTGCTTGATATCTTCCTCGCCGATATCCGCCGAAACCTGTAACCGAGCGCGCACCTTGCCGTTTACCTGCACTACAATGGTCAGCTCATCTTCTTTAACCGCCTCTGGATCATGCTCAGGCCATCGGTGATGATCCAAGGGTTCATTATAACCAGTGAGCTCCCAAAGTTCTTGGCAAAAATGGGGCACCATGGGAAAAAGAAGCAGTAGTACAGTTTGCAACGCTTCTCTGAGCACCGCTTGCTCAACAGGCTGTTTTACCCCGTCTCCGGTAGCAGCGGTAATTTGATTAACCAGCTCCATAACTCCTGAAATGGCGGTATTAAAATGAAAATTCGTTTCAATACTGCTCGTAACCCGCTGAATGGTCTGGTGGGTCTTACGATGGAGCTGACGATCAGTTTGCGATAACTTATCCATCTGTATTGAGACTATTCCTTCTGTCTCCTCGGCGGAAGCAGCAAAGCAATCTTCTTTCTGCGAATGCATCAGGCGAAACACCCGGTTAAGAAAACGAAAACTGCCCTCAACCCCTTGGGCGTTCCATTCCAAATCCCTCTCGGGCGGGGCCGCAAACAGGGAAAAGAGACGCACAGTGTCTGCACCGTACTGGGTTATCAGACCATGGGGATCCACCACATTCCCCTTGGACTTGGACATCTTGGCTCCGTCCTTGATCACCATTCCCTGGGTGAGCAAATTATTAAACGGCTCATCAATGCTGAGATAGCCAAGATCACGAAGGAGCTTCGTAAAGAAACGGGCATAGAGCAGATGAAGGATTGCATGCTCCACCCCGCCAATGTACTGATCCACAGCCAGCCAGTATTGAGCAGCTTCTTTATCAATGGGTGCATCGGCGCGGGGACTGGTGTAGCGACCGAAGTACCAGGATGATTCCATAAAGGTATCCATAGTATCGGTTTCTCGCTTTGCGGCCTGACCACATTTTGGACAGGTTACGGTATAAAAGGCCTCCTGCTGATGCAAGGGAGCATGACTGCCGTACGGCGGCTGGGAACCGGGCAAAACCACAGGCAGCTGATCTTCAGGAACAGGTACTGCGCCGCAGGCATCGCAATAAATAATCGGAATAGGCGTGCCCCAGTAGCGCTGGCGAGAAATCCCCCAGTCCCGCAGACGATAGGTGATATGCCGCTTACCGAATCCTTTTTGTTCCGCATGATCAATAATAGCCTTTTTTGCCTCTGCTGACGCCAATCCACTGAATTCCGCTGAATCAGCTAAGGTACCATCGCCTTCCCAGGCCGCCTCCATGCTGTTATTATCAAGCTTCTCCTCAGGCTGAACCACCGGACGCACAGGCAACCCATATTTACGAGAAAATTCAAAATCCCGTTGATCATGGGCAGGCACAGCCATAACAGCACCGGTGCCGTATTCCATGAGCACAAAGTTGGCCACATAGATGGGCACGCGGTCGCCATTAAAGGGATTGATGCAGTATTTTCCAGTGAAGACGCCATGCTTCTCCGGTTCCTGATCCATGGCCATCCGCTGTTTTTCCACCAAAGCCTGTTTGATGAAGTCACGAACCGGCTGTTCATGCTCTGGTCCGGCAATCAGTTCATCAACAAGGGGATGCTCCACCGCCAACGACATAAAGGTCACCCCGTAGATGGTATCCGGTCGGGTGGTGAAAATCGTAATACCCTCTTCCTCACCCTCCACCTGAAAATCACAGGCAAGGCCCTGGCTCCTGCCTATCCAGTTGCGCTGCATGGTGACCACTTTTTCCGGCCACCCGGCCAGCTGCTCCAGGTCATCCAGAAGCTCATCAGCATAGTCGGTGATTTTGAGGAACCAGCCATACATATTTTTCGGGATCACCTGCTGATCACACCGCCAGCAACAGCCGTCAATGACCTGCTCACGGGCCAGAACCGTTGCGCAATCGTCGCACCAGTTCACGGTGGTTTTTTTTCGATATACCAGCCCCTTTTCCAGGAGCTGTAAAAAAACCTGCTGTTCCCAGCGATAATACTCGGGGTGACAGGTCGCGATTTCTCGATCCCAGTCATAACTCAAGCCCATAGCCTTGAGCTGCTCGCGCATATAGTTAATATTTTCATAGGTCCATTCAGCAGGATGAACCCCGTGTTTCAAAGCGGCATTTTCCGCAGGCAAACCAAAGGCATCCCAGCCCATAGGATGCAGCACGTTAAAACCCCGCATCCGTTTATAACGGGCAATCACATCACCGATGGAGTAATTACGGACATGGCCCATGTGAATCCGACCTGAGGGATAGGGGAACATCTCCAACAGGTAGTACTTCTCCTGATCCTGATCTTCGTTCGCCTTGTACGATTTTGTTTCTTGCCAGTGCTGTTGCCATTTGGCCTCAATGGCCTTGAAATCGTATTTCAGGGGTTCCTGCGTTGTCTCGCTCATATCTATCTCTTCTTCTTTCAGTCCCAAATCCTGGAAAAATCAAAAACGCATTCTTTCAAAGTAAAGTAGTCTACCTGCCTGAAAAATATTGTCAATCAAAGTTTCCGGCAGCCTACTCATCCCTCTACTCACACCTCTATTCATAGCCCATAGGCGCTTCTTGACTGGTATAGCTTTCAAAGGTGGTAATATGTCCGAGAAAGGTCAGCTTCACTGTACCGGTCGGACCATTACGCTGTTTACCGACAATCAGCTCGGCAATACCCCGATTGGGGTTATCTTCCGCCTTATTATAAACCTCATCCCGATAAATAAACATAATAACATCTGCATCTTGCTCGATTGCGCCCGATTCGCGAAGATCAGAAAGCTGAGGCCGCTTATCCGTCCGACTTTCCAGACTCCGATTCAGCTGGGACAGAGCAATGACCGGGACATCCAATTCCTTGGCCATGGCCTTGAGAGAACGGGAGATATCACTGATTTCCTGGGTACGATTTTCAATCCTGGAATTGCCCTGCATAAGCTGGAGATAATCCACCACCACAAGGCCGAGGTCATGCTCAGATTTCAACCGCCTAGCTTTGGCCCGCATCTCCAGGACAGTCATACCGGCAGTATCATCAATATAAATAGGTGAATCCGCAAGCATACCTGTGGCCCTAGTCAACTTGGGCCAGTCATGCTCTTGTAGATGCCCGGTACGGATCCGCTGCGCGTCAATCCGTCCCACAGAGCAAAGCATACGCAGGGCAAGTTGTTCCATGGACATCTCCAGACTGAAGACGGCCACCGGCACTTTATTGATCAGGGCAGCATGCTGCACCATATTCATAGCCAAGGCCGTCTTACCCATTGAGGGTCTTCCAGCAAGAACAATCATATCAGAAGATTGCAGGCCAGCCGTCATCCGATCCAGCTCATCATATCCGGTTGAGATCCCGGTAATATGTTCCTTCCGCTCTGCCAATTTTGTTACCCGGTCAAAGGCCTTGGGAACAATCTTGGACATGGGCTCAAAGCCCTGTTTTTTCTTTGCTTGAGCTATTTCAAAAATAGTCTGCTCTGCCTTATCCACTAAGGCTTCAAGATCACCCTGGGCATCGTAACAACGAGCGGCCATATCGCTACTGGTCTCGATCAACCTGCGAAGAATAGACTTTTCCCGTATAATCCTGGAATGATGAACGAGCATTCCTGTAAAAGGAATAACATCGGTAAGCGATGTCAGATAGCCAGAGCCACCGACCTGCTCCAACCTATTCTGATCACGCAACAAACTCGTCACAGTGACCAGATCATGGGGCTCGCTGCGTTCAAAGAGGCTGAGCATAACCTCGAAGATTGCCTTATGGGCATCCCTATAAAAATCATCAGGAGAAAGGATCTCTACAATCTTTAATAGGGACTTATCCTGAATCAGGATGGTACCGAGAAGGGCCTGTTCCGCTTCCACATTCTGTGGCGGAATCATTTTTGGGGAGGGAGCAGCAGGTGTGATGCCTCCGTTCTCGAAAAAAGCTGGAGTATCAGACAAGGCGGGCGACCATTGAAGAAGATACCTGTAAACGGTTTACAGGCGGGGATTGAACAAGAAACAATGAGCGGCGTGCTGCTGCCGAGCTAGACAACACGCCGCTCAAAAAACTACGGTGGAAAAATCAAGCAAAAAATCAATCCTCTGACATTTCCGGAGCAACCTGAACAGTGATCTCGGTGCTCATCTGATAACCGACTTTCACTGTAATTTTTGTCTCACCGGTACTCTTGAGCGGATCAGCCAGCATAATCGCCCGCCGCTCCATGGTGACGCCCTGAGCCTCAAGTTGAGCCGCAATATCCCCGGCATTAACAGAGCCGAACAGGCGACCTTCCCGACCAACCTTACGGGTGATGACAACGGTCATATTCTCAAGCTGCGCAGCAAGCTTTTCCGCATTCTTTTTCTCTTCCGCACGCCGCTTTTCTATGACCTCTTGCTCTCTCTGTAAACGTGCCAGACTGGCCTTATTCACAGTAGAAGCCATTTTTTGCGGAATGAGATAATTACGTGCATAGCCGGGCTTAACGTTAACAACGTCCCCTTCTCTTCCGAGGGTATCAATTGTTTTTTTCAGTATAACTTCCATTATGTAGTATCCTCACTCAAGTACAGGATTATTAATTATTCGGTTTTATCTTTGTTCTCTTTATGGTCCAACTTGCGAAAATCAGCCCAGGTATCTGCTATTCCGACAATAACCACGAGCAGCATGCCATAGCGTTGCAGGGCAAGAATCACATAGACGAAAAAACGAAAAGTACGCGGGAGATTCCAGCGATTCAGGACATGAATAACAACAGCTGCGCCCTGAAAAAAGTATAACAGCCCTGAAACGAGCATCAAGCTTGAGCCGACATTTTTCACCCCTCCTTGACCGACAAGAAGAAGGGCAAAGGAGCAAATCAGAAGCCATACAGCCTTGTCCGGCAATCGCCAATCACCGTATGGCGGCCACACAGCTTTGTCCGGCGCCAGCCTGCGCATCAGACCGCTACTGACAACCATGTTCAAACTGACGGTTATTAAGACCGTTCCGGCAAGAAGACCGGGAAGAATCTTCGGCAGGAGCACACGAATTCCCTCTATAATCTGCTCAAAATTATAGAGAACATCCGCAGGCAGATCCCCGCTCGTCCGATACACGGCAATAACCTGCCCGAGAAAGGCATCCATATCGGTAAGCAGGGTAATATAGGGATTCATCCCGGATACGGTGCCGTACACAGACCAAAAAAGCAGCCATGAAATGCCCAGCACCAGCATTCCGACTACACCGGATTCCGCCGGTGTTTTTTGCCGTGCTACACTCAAATGCAAACTGTATCCCAAGGGGAGCATCGTCAATGTAAAAAGAAACATTGGCAAACGCCCCAGCAACAGGGAACCGAGACCAGCCATCAACAAGCCGTTTCTGATTTGTTGGCCAGCCTTCCTTTCATCAGCAGCTGTTTGCAACAGCAAAAAAATCGGAACAGCAAGTAACCCGTTCAACCAGCCTATCAATCCCGGAACAGCTATGGGCAAGAAATAAAATAAGGCTACCAACAGCGGCCGAACGCTCAAAAACGGGCCGTTATGCTGCGAGCTGTTTCCGTGTCGTCCCATCACGACGTACTGTCTACTGTCTCACAACAAAGGCGCACTGCAAGCTCCAAGCTGAATATTTTCTCGTCGTCGCAGCAGTTAGACAAAACAAAAAAAGAGTTCCGTTCTTTCTCTTAGTACTGAATAGAACCAGTATAGGGCATCAGGGCAAGATGCCGAGCTCGCTTGATAGCCTCAGTCACTTGACGCTGATGCGCTGCACAGGTGCCGTAAATCCGTTTCGGGATAATTTTACCGCGCTCAGTAACAAAACCTTTCAGGACTTTTACGTCCTTATAATCAATAACCACCTCTTTGTCAGCACAGAATCTACAGACTTTTCTACGGTAAAACACTTTCTTACGGGGAGCCATATTATTTTCTCCTTATGGTTATTATCTTTTTTCGATGCAAGAGAAGAGAGCCTTATTCAGCTGAGTCGTCCTGCTCTTCCTGTTTCGGCGTATCTTTTTCTTCAGAAACCGCCTGCTCTTCAGAGTTGTCTTCTGCTTTTGCGTCTGCTTTATTCTCGCTATCCTCGCCTTCTTCACCCTGCTTGGCAAGTTCCTCAGCTTCAGCAGCCTTTGCAGCAGCAATAGCAGCAATTTTCTCTTTCTCCTGCTCTACCCCTGTTTCGTCAATCGCTTTACCTTTGTCCAACTTGATGGTCAGATAACGAAGAACGTTCTCATCAATACGGAAAATACGCTCCATCTCCTGGATCGTGCTTCCGGGGGCAGCATAGTTCATGCAGATATAATAACCCTGCGTTTCTTTTTTGATCTCATAGGCCAGCTTTTTGATGCCCCAGCGATCAATATCAATAACCGAACCATTATCACCTTCAATAATGGCATTGGTTCGTTCAATAATTTCTGTAAATTTTTCTTCGCCCAAATTGGGACGAAGGATGTACGTGGTTTCGTAATGACGCATAGTTCCTCCTCGCGGTCATAATGGCCCTCACTGTCTTTTCAGAAAGAGCGGGAAGGTTAAAAGTAAAAAAACAAAACATTTTATATACCACCCGACTTGCAGCGATGTCAATATAAATACGACGCGACCCGCAGCAATCAGCATAGAGGACCGGCTTGAATCTCCATAACCTCAAACTCCCGAACACCACCGGGCGTCTTGGCCACCACCTCGTCCCCGACTTCCTTGCCCAATATAGAACGCCCCAACGGAGCTAAAACCGAGATAGAGCCCTTTTTCACGTCAGACTCTTCCGGGCCGAGCAGCTGATAGGTCACCTCTTCGTCAGTCTCCATGTCCATCAAAGTGACAACCGCGCCAAACACTGCCCGACTGGTGCCGACCTTTGTGCAATCGATCACCTCGGCCCGGCCAAGCTTATCTTTCAGCTCCATGATCCGCCCTTCGATCATCCCCTGCCGCTCTTTGGCCGCATGGTACTCAGCATTTTCTTTCAGATCACCGTGGGCGCGAGCAATTTCAATAGCCTTGACAACTTCATGGCGCTCCACCTTCTCCAACTGCTCAAGCTCTTCTTTCAACTGTATGTGTCCGGTTTTGGACATGGGGATACGTTCAACCATGCTTGTGTTCCTCTACTGCTTTGAATAAGTTATGCCTTTTAAAAAACCAATAAAAACAAACTGCCCCGTCCAAAAGGGCGGGGCAGCAAAACGAAAAAACCTGAAAATATTTTACGATACCTACAAAACGCTGTGCGAGCGATCAATCCGTTACGAGCGAAAAAAATCAGCTATAGTCTCGACGACATACTCTTGCTGCTTAATACGCAGTTCTGGATAGATCGGCAAGGCCAACGACTCCCTGCTTGCCTGCTCAGCCACGGGAAGCGATAGGGTATTATAGCTACCGTATGATTCCAGGCATTTCTGTTGATGCAGACAAACCGGGTAATAGACCTCGCAGCCAATGGACTTCTCCTGCAAATACTGCCGCAAAGCGTCCCGGCGCGATGTCCGAATCACAAACTGGTTATAGATATGGATATTATGCTGTTCCGCACCCGGAGCAGTACTGTAGACGGCCTCCGGCAGTGCTATCTGCTCTTCGGCCAGCCCGGCCTGCGCAAAAAGTTCACGATATCGCTCGCTGTTTTTCCGACGTTGCTGATGCCATTGTTCAAGATAAGGGAGCTTGACACTAAGCACAGCAGCCTGGAGCGGATCAAGACGAAAATTCCCCCCGATCTTGGAATGATAATACTTGGGCTTTGCCCCATGATTACGATAACAACGCAAGGTCTCAGCAAAATCAAGATCGCAGGTGGTGATCATGCCGCCATCCCCTACCCCACCGAGATTCTTGGAGGGGAAAAAAGAAAAACAGCCTGCAAGCCCCATAGAGCCAGCCTTTTTCCACGCCACCTCTCCACCGTTCTCAAACTCAGCTGACTCGGCTGAGCCTATAAAAGGATACTCTGCACCAATGGCTTGGGCAGCATCCTCAATAACCGGAATATCGTACTGACGGGCCAGCGCCACGAGCGCAGCCATGTCCGCGCATTGTCCGAAGAGATGCACCGGCATGATCGCCTTAACCTTCCGCTCTCCGGCTGCATCATCCTCCAGGATTTCAGCGGCCTTGGCCGGGTCAAGATTCAGGGTTCGCGCATCCACATCGGCAAAAACTGGCACAGCACCCACCCGGATAATCGCCCCCATAGTGGCAAAGAAGGTATAGGGCGTGGTCAGCACCTGATCACCGGGCTGAAGCTCCAAGGCCATCAGGCTGGCCACCAGCGCATCTGTGCCGCTGGAGACCCCGATGGCCGCAGCAGCACCGCTGTAATCGGCAATCTCCTGCTCCAGCTTGGCCACCTTAGGCCCGAGGATATAACGGGTTGAATCAACAACCTCGATTATTTCCTTAATGATTTGCTTACGAAAAAATTCTGTCTGCGGCTGCAGATCTAAAAGAGGTACCTTCATTGCGAAGCTCCGGGTCTGCTACCCCGCTACTTGCGGTGCAACACCAAACAATTTCTTTATTATCCCCCGCCCCAAGGGGCGGGGTTATTTATGACTTATCAAAGACGTTACGCCCTGTCGGAACCGGTTGCGGGCACGATTCGTTCGGAACTGATAAAATCTTTGACATCAGGCAATTCCTTCTCAAATATCCCTTTCAGCTTTTTGAGGAGGTTTGCTTCAATCTGCCTGACCCGTTCCCGTGAGATACCGAACCTGTCAGCAATGGTCTGCAGGGTCTCGGGTTCATCATTCAACAGGCGCTCTGTCAGAATAATCTTTTCTTTTTCGTTCAGGTCTCCGTCCAACCGGGCTAATACACCGGATATACGATCTCGGACTTCATGACCAGCCACGATATCTTCTATTCCCGGTCCCTGATAAGGAAGAAAACTCTTCTGGTCATCTTCCGAGTCATTACGCACCGGGGCTTCCAGCGAAACATCCCAGCCGTCCATGCGCTGGCCCATCTCAACGACTTCGCTTTCTTTGACGTTCAGGCGTTCGGCCAGCAGTTTCACATCAGGCTTAAAGCCCTGGGCCTCCAGCAGCTTTTTTTCTTTATTGAGACTGAAGAAAAGTTTACGCTGGGCCTGGGTTGTGCCGATCTTCACCAGTCGCCAGTTATCCATTATGAATTTAAGGATATAGGCACGGATCCAGTAGGCGGCGTAATAAGAAAATTTCACCCCTCGATAGGGATCAAACTTCTTTGTCGCCTGAACCAAGCCGACATTGCCCTCCTGGATCAGATCCATGAAATTCTGCATCCAATATTTCTGGAAATCCATAGCCACCTTAACCACCAGGCGCAGGTTGGACGAAACCAAGCGATAGGCGGCATCGGGATCGCCGGTTTCCTTGAAGCGAACCGCCAGTTCATCGGTCTCTTCGCGACTCAGGAGTTCATACTGACTGATCTCCTGAAGGTAGCGATGCAGGGCCGGATTACTGACCGCTGGCAGGTTCTCGTCGGTGGATGTCACCACTAAAGGATGGTATTGTTGACTGACCTTCTTTTCCTCACTCATAATCTATAAAAGATGGGCTTCAGCGCCTTTCCCGAACAATTTGCAGTCTACGGACAGACAATTACCAAGCAGTCTACCTCATTTTTTGTAAAAGTTCACGGCAATAAGGCAAAAAATATCCAAAGCGCAGGAAAGCAGCGCTAGCTCTTTTGAAGGAGTTTAAATTTCCTCCTGTTTATGGTATCTTCCCAGCAGTCTGTTCCCGCTGTGCAAACGACAGCCTCCCGCCGTTCGTCCCTTAGCGAGGAGAGAGAAGTAGAGGGACGACAGGGACATATGATAACCGCCCGCTGTTGCACGATCGGGCAGAAACAAAAAACAATCACAGAAATGAAAAACATACGTAACTTCAGCGTAATCGCCCATATAGACCACGGCAAGTCCACCCTGTCCGACCGGATGATCCAGCTTTGCGGGCTGGTCACAGCCCGTGAATTTAAAGATCAGCTCCTCGATAATATGGACATCGAACGAGAGCGGGGCATCACCATCAAGAGCCAGACCATCTGCCTTCCTTTTACAGCAGCGGACGGGCAGGAATATGCCTTAAATCTGGTCGACACTCCAGGCCATGTAGATTTCAGCTACGAAGTTTCCAGAGCCCTGGCTGCCTGCGAAGGCGCTCTGTTGCTCGTTGATGCGGCCCAGGGCATTGAGGCCCAAACGTTGGCCAATCTCTATCTGGCGATGGAGAATGATCTGGAAATTATCCCGGTGATCAACAAGATTGACCTGCCAGCAGCGGAACCGGAAAAGGTGGCTGATGAGATTGAGGAGGACCTGGGCCTGGATGGCGAGATTATCCAAAAATGCTCAGCCAAGACCGGCGTGGGCGTGCATGATATCCTGGAGGCCATTGTCGCCCACCTGCCGCCACCTGAAGGCGACCCTGACAAGCCCCTTGAATGTATGATATTTGACGCCAACTATGACCCCTACCGGGGCACGGTCATCTCGGTGCGCATTATCAACGGCACCCTCCGTACCGGCGACCAGATCTATTTTATGCATAACAAGACCGAGTACAAAGTGGAAGAGGTGGGCCAGTTCCTCCTCCGGCGTACTCCATGTAAGAGCCTGAGTGCCGGTCAGGTCGGCTATATTATTGCCGGTGTGAAAACGGTTTCCGACACCAAACCCGGCGACACCATCACCCATAAAGACAGGCCCTGCCCTGCCCCGCTCCCCGGTTTTCAGGAAGTGCAGCAGGTGGTTTTTTCCTCCATCTACCCGATTTCCACGGATGAGTACGAAGAGCTAGCCGCTGCTCTGGAAAAACTCAAGCTCAACGATGCGGCCCTGACCTTTCAAAAGGACACCTCTGCCGCCTTGGGCTTCGGCTTCCGTTGTGGCTTTCTCGGCCTGCTCCACCTGGAGGTGGTCCAGGAGCGGCTGGAACGCGAGTTCGATATATCCCTGATCCTTACCGTCCCCTCGGTCCGCTATCAAATGGAACTCCAGGACGGCACCGAGATGACAGTGGATAACCCCTCCCATTTCCCTGATCCCGGTGCTATCGCCCGGATTGAAGAACCCTTTATCAAGGCGACCATCCTGATTCCGGAACGCTATATGGGCGTGGTCATGAATCTCTGCATGGAGCGGCGGGGCGAGAACACCAATTACCATTACCCCATGCCGGGCCGGATCGAATTCTCCTGCGAGCTGCCCCTGGCCGAGGTGATCTATGATTTCTACGATAAACTGAAATCCGTGACCCAGGGCTACGGCTCCTTTGACTACGAAATGATTGACTACCGACCCAGCGATCTGGTCAAACTGGACATCCTGGTCAACAGCGAAAAAGTGGATGCCCTGTCCCAGCTCACCCACCGGGATCGTTCCCGCGAACGCGGCCTCAAGGCCTGCGAGAGCCTGAAAGAGGAAATCCCGCGCCAGATGTTCAAGATAGCGATCCAGGCGGCCATCGGCGGCAGCGTGGTGGCCCGAACCAATGTTGCTGCTTTGCGTAAGGACGTAACTGCAAAATGCTACGGTGGTGATATCTCTCGTAAGCGGAAGCTGCTGGAGAAGCAGAAGGCGGGTAAGAAGCGGATGAAGACGGTGGGTAATGTGGATATTCCGCAGTCTGCATTTTTGTCGGTTTTGAAGTCTGAGCAGTAAAATGTATGGATTCGCACAGGGTGTTACCCTGCGCTGGATAAACAGAGCCCCTTTGGGGCAAAGGTGCAGCCCGATAGGACAGGAGGAGCAGGCGATGAAAAAAGAACAGGCAAAGGTCGAGAAACTCTTTCCCACTACAG
>CBFDDU010000063.1:0-18607 GCA_965603655.1 uncultured Candidatus Electrothrix sp.
TCTCTTATCTCTGGTTTTAAGATATAGTCAGCTTGATACGCCCTGTCTCCATAACAGCAGCAGAACTAATCTTGCTACTCATGCCACTCTGTCTCGTTAAGATCCACATCTATAATAGTAATCTCGCCTCTGTCATTTTGGGGAATCTTTGCCAATATCCGTACGATTCTCTCATTGATGTACTCCTTGGCACCATTTACGTCTTCGAACTCTGAATTCATGCTGGATTGGTAGTGTTGGATAAGCACTCGAACCTCATTGTTACTGAGCTTTTTCTCCTCCAACATCTGAAGAAGCACAGGAAGCCTTCTTTTTTGGCTGCATCTAATTAACTTTAACTTCTTTTCATTATTCATACAGTTTGTATCTCCTGTGATATTGTTGAATAAAAACAGCTTTTCCAAAGTTTTCACCTGTCTTGCTATAAACTGAAAAATCACATTAGCAATGTGTTTCATGCCGAATTAATTTACGGAAAAGAAAAACCGCCTCCGTCTAAAAATTTCTGACACGATCTATAGTTTTGGTAACAGAAAAGAGCATGAATACTGGTATATGGGAGGCCAGAGGCTGCCATAGAATTAAAAAAACTTGACCAGTCACCATGGTGTTGTCCTTTACGGGCACCATCTGCAAAAAACATTCCTGCACGATAGCCATATCCCCGATTATTTTGCCTAGACAAATCACTTAAATACAGCTCACACCACTGAAACCACCCACCTATAAAATCAAAAGTTTTAGCACGGGCCATGAGGTTTCGGTCCATAATATGTTTCTCCCTTTTAAAAGTATTGTTTTAACATTATTCTTTCTACGCCTAACAGTATTAATAAGTGGAAATTTGTCCTGCTATTGACCGTAATAGGTCGTGGTATTTTCCGCTTATTTCGATATTGAGGCGAAAAAGAGGAAACCTTTTCCTCTTATCATGCTATACAGCGGCTAACATCGAAAAAAGCCTTACCGGCTTTCTTCTTCCCCACCACCTCCCGACTCTCCCTCGCTTTTACGCGATTTTTTCTTCCTATCACTCAACCGAGTCCCTCCCGCCATTTCATACTCATTACTATCCCTGCCGTATTTCACTTTCACCCCAGAAAGCATGAGCGAAGACATATCACGCAGCCCCTTTTCATCCGCCCTGAAATCATTGCCCGCTGCATCAGCCTAGGCAAGCTTCCCGTTATAGGTATCCTAGCTTGTCTGTGTGTTGTTGATCTTGGCTTCATAAGCAGCAACGGTGAGATTATTGCCTAAATCCAGATCAGGATTAATTGCCTTAAGATTGGCAAGACGTTCAAGGGTTTCGGCGATAATACGGGATGATTTACGTTGATAGGCCATGAGACTTCTCCTCCTCTGTAAAAGGATTTTACCTGAGAGAAAAGGTGTTTAGGAATGTATAAAAAACGGTTTAATCTCTTTTTCTCTGCTTGTCAAGAAATAACAAGGCGATATGTCGACATAATTCAGCGAGATATGCTTGTTTTTTCGCTTCTGCGACAAAGAGATTTCGTTCGGCAGTGCTTCTTTCCTGATTTTCAATAAGCCTTGCTGTTCTCTCAAGCCTTTTCACAGCTCCAAGCACTTCTTTGCCATCAAGCCACAACTCATCTGCTGATAACCAACAACCCCTTGTTGATCGCGAACAACCTTCTCTTGCTAACTACGAACCTTCTGTTGGTAGCAAACAACCTTTTGTTTGCTCCTTTCAACTTCTTTGCGAAAGAATAATACTTATTAGAACCAAATGGTTAGGTTGCAAGGGGAACTTGCTCCGCCCAAGGCAAAGAAAGAGTAAAACTAATCAACCCCTCCTTCGCTGGATCAAGCACCAGGCGACCTTTATGGGCACGGGTGATCTCAAGAGCCAGGGATAAGCCCAGTCCGGAACCAGGCACCCGATCATTCCGCGATCGATCAACCCGATAAAAGCGGTCAAAGACCCGTTGCCGATCTTGCGGTGGAATTGCCGGACCCGTATTAGCCACTCGAAAATGGACCACACCTTTCCGGCGTGCCAAGCGAAAGGCGATCAGCCCCTTTTCCGGGAGATTATACTTGATCGCATTGGAGACCATGTTCTGCACCACCTGCCTGAGCAGCTGGGGATCAGCATTGACCATCAAGCCGGGTTGGATGCGCTGGTCAATGCGTAGCTGCGGTGCCATGATCTCCACGTCTTCCAGCATGGATTCCACCAGATTGCTCATATCCACCGGCTCAAGCGAGAGATCCAACCTACCTGCGTCCGCCCTGGAAAGGATCAGCAGCTTGCGGACAATGGTCTTTAACCGTTGCACTTCTTCCAGTAGGTCGCTGCTCCGTTGCTGTTCAGCAGAACCAGCCTCGCTATGGCGAATCGCGTCGTCCAGCATCCCCTGCAAGATGGTCAGCGGGGTCTGGAGTTCATGGGCCGCATCCGCACTGAAGCGCACTGCCTGCTGAAATCCGTTTTCCAGTCGATCAAGCATGGCATTAATCACGCTGACCAGACGCTGGAATTCCGTGTCTGCCTTGGCCGTTGGGATCCGCTGATCAAGCCCGTGGGCGGACACCTTTTCTGCGGTTTTGCTGATCAGGCCCACCGGGCGCAAGGCACGCTGGGCCAGCCACCAGCCTCCTCCGGCCATGAGGAGCAGGGCCAGGGGGGTAGCCAAGAAAAAGCTGGTGCGGTAGCGGTCTGCATCTTCATAAAATCCAGCCATGTTCAGGCCGATCATGATGGTGATGCGTTGATTACCCATGATGCCGGTTCGCCAGGTACCGGAAGCCGTTTGCACGGTCTGATAGCGAGGTGTTTTCAGGCTAACCGGTTCAGGCGGATGCCGAGGCCGAGGCGGGGGATGCATTCCCGGAGGCGCATCAGGGGGAGGGAGCCGCCTTTCTGCTGCTCGGGGTCGGGGCTCACCTGTTTCTTGTGCAGGATCTTGTTCTGTCGCTTGTTCTGTAAACTCGGGAAAGGAGGAAAGGGCGATTTCTTTAGGCCAACCCGAGGATGCATAGAGGATGTCTTGCTGGCCGCCTCTGACCTGGATAATCAGATCGTCCTGGTGTTGTTCACCGTAGATGGAACGGAGAGAGTCACCGAAATTTTGCCAATGCTCCTTGGGGTGAACCACATGGAGCTGACTTTCGCCCAGGGTAAGGATCTCTCGATCAAGTCGCTCCAACTGCACCCTGCTGATGACCGAGAGAAAATGCAGGCCAAAGGCGATCAGGATAGTGCCGGAGATCAGGACCGAAAACAGGGCGATCTTGAGGCGGAACATCTTACTGCCCCGATTCTCTCAGACGGTAACCTACCCCGCGTACTGTTTCTATCACCGGGGCACCAGCGAATTCCTTGGTCTTATTGCGCAACCGCCGAATATAGACATCCACCACATTGGTTTGCGGATCAAAGTCATAGCCCCAGACATGCTCAAGGATCTGGGTCCGGGTGTAGACCCGATCCGGGCTGCGGAGGAGCAGCTCCAGCAGGCTGAATTCCCGGGCTGTCAAGTCGATGCTCTCTCTCCCTATCTTGATCTCCCGGCTGATAAGATCCACCACCAGCTCTCCGCATTGGAGGAGATTCAAGGTATTGCCCGAGGCCCGCCGACTGACCGCATGGAGACGGGCTGCCAGTTCTTCAATAAAGAAGGGTTTACAGAGATAATCATCCGCCCCGAGGTTCAAGCCCTCTAGGCGTTCGTTCAGGGCTGAGCGGGCGGTCAGCAGGATGACCGGTACCGTGTTTTTCTGCTCGCGCAGGTTTCTGAGGATACTGAGACCGTCCCGGCCCGGCAGCATGATATCGAGAATCACAACGTCAAAGGACTGGGTGGTTGCCACATAATAGCCCTCATCCCCGTCGTCGCAGGCCGTGATGTTGAAACCCAGCTCTTTGAGGCCTTTTTGGACAAATGCGCTGATTTTTCGGTCGTCTTCAACCAGGAGGATTTTCATAGGCGGTGAATCCTTTTTCCCGGCGTTAAAACACCGGGCTATTATCGTGCTGTCCCTTCTGGACGCTTTTTTTCCGCCTCAAAGGGGCCGGGCGAACATAGCCCGATGTTTCAACATCGGGTACAGCAAAGAAAACTATACCCCAATCCTCAGTAGGCGGCAAACGGTTCCGGGAAATATCTATTTTCAGCCATTTTTACCTACATCCTCGCCCTGAGCCCTCTTGGCTCCTGTTCGAGCCGGGGATCGCCCCGGAGATCAATCCAGAGAATTCCTTTATTTCTTTCTTTGGGATGATGGGCGAAACATGGTATCCTTGCTCCAATTCATGGAACTCAGATTCAAGGCCGTATTTTCAACCTGCAACTCTCATCGTAAAGGATCGTTCAATGCATGTGCAGCCTACTCGTTTTTTGTTTGTTTTCCTTCTTACCAGTTTCTTTTGCATTCCTGGTAGCGTTATCTCATCTTCGGCAAAGGAGACTTCAATTTCTTCTACACAACTCTGCATCAGTAAGGGCTGGCCCCATGAGCAAAGCGACCTCAAACCCGACCCTTCGCTGATTTTCGGCACCTTGGAAAACGGGCTGCGCTACGTGATGATGGCCAATCATGAGCCCAAGGGCCGGGTTGCCATGTATCTCGATATCCAGTCCGGCTCCCTGCATGAAACCGAAGAGCAACGAGGGCTGGCCCATTATCTAGAACATATGCTCTTTAACGGGACCACGCATCATCCGCCAGGCTCTCTTGTTGAGTATTTTCAATCCATCGGCATGGAGCATGGTGCAGACACCAATGCCCATACTTTTTATGATGAGACGGTGTACAAACTCCTTTTACCGGACGTCAAGGAAAAGACCCTGAACGACGGGTTGGTGGTCCTGGCCGATTATGCGGGTGGAGCACTCCTCCTGGAGAAAGAGGTGGATAAGGAGCGGGGCATTATTCTTGCTGAAAAACGAACCAGGGATTCCGCTTCCCGGCGGGTGTATAAGAGGAGCACCGAGAAGGGGCTTGCCGGAACGCTGATTGCTCAACGTGATATGATCGGCACGGAGGAGGTGCTGAAGACGGCTGATTCAGCCCTGCTCAGGCAGTATTATGAACGTTGGTATCGACCAGAGAACATGATTTTGGTCGCAGTGGGCGATACAGATCTCAACCATCTGGAAAAGCTCATCAAAAAACAGTTTAGCGGGCTGAAGGCCAAAACGCCTGTTTCACCTTGCCCGGACTTCGGTCAGGTTGCAGAAAACGGGACCGAGGCCATCTATCTTTTTGAGACAGATCTCGGCTATACCGAGGTTTCTCTTGAATCTGTCTGGAATGTTGTCCCGGCTCAACCAAGCAAGGCGGAAGAAATCCTTGATATAAAGAAATATGTTGCCGAGGTTATGATGGATAACCGCTTGCAACGGCTGGTCAATCAACCTAAGAGTCCCATGACCAGTGCTGGCTTTTCCAATGGCATCTTCCTCCGTCGCTTGGGGTATACCTCCATAGATGCCAGGACATCACCGGAAGATTGGCAGCAAACCCTGGAATCGCTTACTGTAGCCCTGCGCCAGGCTCAGCAATTTGGTTTCGGTGAGGCTGAATTCAAACGGGCCAAGAGCGAGATTTTGTCCCGATTAAAGAAAGAAGTGCAGGTGGCAGACAGCAGGGAAAGTAAGGATTTGGTCTCTAAAATTATTCACAGTCTGAATGATAATAAGGTCGTTATATCACCGGAGCAGGAATTGGCCCTGTTCGGGCCTGCTCTGGAGCAGATAACCTTGGCTGAGGTCAATCAGATTTTTCAAGAGATGTGGCATGCGCGTCGCTTGGTCAAGGTCATGGGGACAACTGAGTTGAAGGCGAAAGACGGCGCAAGCCCGGAGGAAATCATTCTCAAGGCCCTCCATAAGGCTGAACAGGCCGAAGTGACTGCCTGGGTACAAGGCAAGGAGGCGGTTTTCCCCTATCTGCCCATCCCGGCAGAGCAGGGCAAGGTTGCCGAGCATATCAGCTATAAGGAGATTGGAGCGGAACGCTATGTCTTTGAAAATGGTCTGGTCCTCAACCTGAAACACACGGATTTTGAACCCAATGAAATAAAGATGATGGCAACCCTGGGCCACGGCAGACTCGGCGAAACCAAGCCTGGCTTGGCCCTGCTTGCCCAAATGTTGCTGCCCGAGAGCGGGGTGGGCGGGCTGACCGAGGAGCAGCTCAAAGAAGTACTGGCTCCCTATTCAGCATATGTTCGTTTTCAGGTCGAGGATGATGACTTTCAGTTCCAGGGGAAAGGATTGAAGAGTGAGAGTGAGCTCCTTTTTCAGCTTTTGTACACCAATTTGTATGACCCGGCTTTTCGGGAAGACGCCTTTCAGCGGGGGATGCAGCGGATCCACCAGACCTATGCCCAGATGGGAAGTGCTGTGGAGGGGGTGATGCATCTTGAGGGCGAGCGGTTTCTCGCCGGAGGCAATCTGCGCTACGGCGCTGTGCCGCTGGAGATGTTGAATAAGGTGACTGCCGCTGATATCGAGCAATGGCTGCGTCCTGTTTTTAAGGAGAGCGGGCTGGAAATTTCTGTGGTGGGTGATTTTGATCAGCAGGAAATATTGGGACTGGCCGGGGTTTATTTCGGTGGACAAGCGCGGAAGAGTTTCCAGAAGGTCGATGGCGAGCAGATCGCCTTTCCTGCCGGTAAGTCCTTATCCCTGCCCGTGACAACCCATACGGAAAAGGGCATGGTCACCGTTGCCTGGCCCACAGCTGATTTCTGGGATATTTCCCGAACCCGTCGACTCAATGTGTTGGCCTCGGTACTTGATGATCGGATGCGGAAGCTGATCCGTGAGGAACTGGGCGCTGCGTACTCGCCTTATGCCTATAATCGCCCCAGCCTTGTTGATCCGGGGTACGGGGTATTGCGTACTGTGGTGGTGGTTGATCCGCCCCAGGCCGAGATGGTGGTTGATAAGCTGAAACAGCTCGGGGCGCAGCTTGCCAAGGATAAGATTACTGGGGACGAGCTGGAGCGTGCGCTTGAACCGACCCTGACCTCGATCCGGGATCTGGTCCGCACCAACCGCTACTGGCTGGAATCCGTGCTGGTGCAATCGTCTCGGCATCCTGAGCGACTGGAATGGCCTAAGACCATTCAGAGCGATATTGCCGCAATTACCGTGGACGAGATCTCCGCTCTTGCGGCTAAGTACTTGAAATTAGAAAAGGCGGCAGAGGTTGTTTTGTTGCCGACCAAGAAAGAGTAAGGGGTGCCGTAGGGGCAGACCTGTGTGTCTGCCCTTTATTTTCCGGGTGGAGGCAAGGGCGGACACGCAGGTCCGCCCCTACGATATTTATCTTAATTTCATAACACAAGGGGCGACGCCCTGTGTTCGCCCTGAACGTTATAAGACAACCAAGACAACCGATAGAAAACAATGACACAACAACCGGCGGTCTTCCTGGACCGCGACGGCACCATCAATGAACAGATGGGCTATATCAACCACATCAGCCGATTCATCCTCCTGCCCGGCGCTGCCCAGGCAATCCGTACATTGAACGAGCAGAAAATTCCCGTGGTAGTGGTGACCAATCAATCCGGTCTGGCTCGGGGTTATTTCCCGCCGTCCTTGTTGGATGAGGTGCATGCCAAGATGGAGCAAGAACTGGCCGCAGAGGGTGCCCATATCGACGGTCTCTATATCTGCCCCCATCACCCGGAGGCCAAGGAAGAACAGTTCCGCAAGGATTGCAATTGCCGCAAACCCAAGGCTGGCCTGCTGGAACAGGCTGCCGAAGATCTCAATCTTGATCTGGGGCGTTCTTTCATGGTCGGGGATCGTTGGTCTGACCTGAAATGCGGGGCTCGGGTCGGAGCGACCTCCATCCTGGTGCTCACCGGCTACGGTCGGGGGGATCAGGACTATATCGGGCCGCAGCAGGAAATGCAGCCTGCCACGGTGGCTGAGGATCTGCCTGCGGCGGTGGGATGGATTTTGGGGCAACTCAAAGGGTAGAAACGTCTTCTGCTGATCTGCACCATCACCCTCCAGGCAAACACAGGGGTTTACTCCTACGGCAGCAGTTGATTCTAAGGATATGCTATGAAAAAACTCGGCCTGGGCATTCAGGCATTATCAGAATTCAGAGCAAATAACTACATCTATGTGGATAAGACCCGGCATATTCACAAGATGATAGATGACGGAAAATACTATTTCCTGTCCCGGCCCCGCCGCTTTGGTAAATCGCTGCTGGTTGATACCATTCATCAGCTTTTTTCAGGAGAAAAAGCCCTCTTTGAAGGCTGCTGGATCTCTGATCACTGGGATTGGCAGAAGAAATACCCGGTGCTGAAGATCAGTTTTGCCACGATGAGTTATCAGGAGAATGATCTGAAAAAAGCCCTGTCAACTTGCATGGAAAAATTGGCGGCCGAACACGGCATCCGCCTGAAGAGCAACGGGTATGATGAACAGTTTCTCGAACTGATTGAAACTTTGGGCAAGGAAACACCGGTTGCGGTCCTGATTGATGAGTATGATAAGCCGATTATTGATTATCTGGAACAATCTTCCTTGCAGCAGGCTCTGGAAAATCGAGAGATCTTGAAAACCTTTTATGCCGGGGTCAAAGATCAGGATAAATATCTGCGCTTTTTCTTGATCACCGGGGTGTCGAAATTCAGTCGAGTCTCCATATTCAGTGACCTCAATCACCTGACCGATATAACCATCTCCAAGCAGTTTGCCGATGTGGTCGGGTACACCGCAGCTGAAATCAAAACATATTACGCCCCGTATCTTGCCGCGCTCTGTCAGGAACTTGAGCAACCGGAGGAGAAGGTCATGGAGGAAATTATCCGTCGCTATAATGGCTATTCCTGGGACGGCAACACCTTTGTTTTTAATCCCTATTCAATCATCAGTCTGTTGTATCATCAGGAATTTAAAAATTTCTGGTTTGAAACAGGGACACCGACCTTTCTGATGAAGAAATTCAAAGAGAGCAACCAAAGTATGCACGCCTCTATCAATAAGATGGTCAAGGAATCTGTTTTTAACAAGTATGATATCGACAACATCAACACAACCGCCATCCTGTTTCAGACAGGCTATTTGACTATAAAAAAGTATGATCGGGAAGCAAGAAAATATCTTCTGGAATTTCCCAATGACGAGGTGCGGGAAGCCTTTCTTGATTTTGCTGTTGAACAGTATGCCCATAGCTCACCCGATGAGATGGAGTACATTGTCGACATGCTGCTTGAGGCCCTTGAGCGCAATGATATGGAGCGGTTTTTCACGGCATTGCAGGCTCTGTTTAGCTCGATTACAGCGAAACAGCTGGATAAGGTTAAAGAATACGAGGGGTTTTATCACTCCATAATCTATATTGTTTTAAAGGTGATGGGGATTCGTCTTGCCTGCGAGGTGCAGTCGCATTTCGGCAGCACAGATGCCGTAATCTGGACGGAAACGTACATCTACATCCTTGAGTTCAAAATGGGCAAGGCCCAGGCCGCTGTTGAACAGATTAAACAGAAAAAATATTATGCTCCCTATCTTGCCGATAAACGGGAGAAGGTCATGGTCGGGTTTGGTTTTGATAAGGCGGAACGAAATTTGGTTGATTATCTTGCTGAAATTATAGACTGAGCGGTTTACCTCGGAAGGGCTGGAGTAATATATCGATAAGGTATCGACGGGGGGACGTTAGAAGGAGATGAGCGCGGTGTAAAGGCAAATCTGCATTTCACCAGAAACCGCTCTTTAGCCCCATCCCTGAAAACCATTTTACCTGCTCATCAGAATAGGGTAAGGTTAAGGGCATGGAAATCATCACGACCCACATAAACGCCGATTTTGACGGGCTAGCCTCAATGGTGGCGGCCAAGAAGCTGTATCCCAAGGCAACCTTGGTTTTTTCCGGTTCCGCAGAACGTCCCTTACGGGATTTTCTTTCCCAGGATATTCGCAATCTCTATGGATTCAAAAAGATCAAGCATATTGATCTCGCCTCCGTAACCCGGCTTATTGTTGTTGATACCCGCCAGGCCAATCGTCTGGGACCTTTGGAGGACTGCCTGAGCAATCCAGGGATTGAAATCCATCTCTACGATCATCATCCCGATGCCCCCGGCGACATGCGGGGCAATGTCGAGCATGTCCAGGCGATTGGGTCAACCACGGCTCTATTTGTTGGCCTGTTGCGAGAACAGGGGATGACGCTGTTTCCTGACGAGGCCACCTTGATGAGTCTCGGCCTGCATGAAGATACCGGCTCTTTTCTCTATGCCACCACCACTCCGACCGACTTACAGGCGGCTGCCTGGCTGTTGGAGCAGGGGGCTGATCTTGATATTGTCAACCAGTTTATCAGCCGGGACCTTTCCGCCGAACAGATTCCTCTGCTCAGCCTGCTTCTGGAAAACGCCATGACCTATACGGTCCACTCTGTTCAAATTACCGTGAGCAGGCTGACCTTGCCTGCCTATGTGGATGATTTCGCCGTGTTGGTTCGCCGGATGATGGTCATGGAAAATTTGGATGCTGTTTTCTCGTTGGTTTGTATGGGCGAACGACTCTATCTCATCTGTCGCAGCAGGATCCCTGAAGTCAATGTCGGGGTTATAGCCCGTGAAATGGGCGGCGGCGGTCATGCTGCGGCTGCCTCAGCCACCATTCGGGATAAAACCCTGTTCGAGGCTGAAGAGGAGCTGCTCTACCTGTTGCATCGTCAAGTGAAGCCTCGGGCTATGGCCGGAGAATTGATGTCCTCTCCGGTAATAACGGCCACGCCGGACATTACCCATGAGCAGGCGAACGATCTCATGGCCCGTTATAATATTAATGTGCTGCCTGTGGTTCGTGAAAATGCTGATCGAAAGAACCCGGCAGGATTGCTGGGAATTATTTCCCGACGGGACATCACCAAGGCCATTGCCCATAAACTTGGTGAGATGCCGGTCAGTGAGTATATGACTACCGATCTTGCGGTGCTGCCGGAAAGCGCAACCCAGGCCGATATTCAGGAATTGATCATAGAAAACCGGCAGCGCCTGATTCCCATTATCCGGGAGAATATCCAGGAAAATATCCAAGGGGAAAAGAGCGAGAAGAGCGAGAAGAGCGAGAGTATTATCTGCGGGGTTATCACCCGCACTGATCTGCTCAATCTGCTGGTCAATGACCCGGCACATCTTCCCCGTGACCTGTTTCATGAGGACGAGCATCCATCCTCGGAGCGGACCCGTAACATCAGCTCGTTTATGAGGGATACCCTGAGTCGGGATATCATTCTTCTGCTGCGGGAAATCGGTGAAATCGCTGAGGGCGTTTATATGCATGCCTATGCTGTTGGCGGTTTTGCCCGTGACCTGCTTTTGCAGACCAGGAATCTGGATATCGATATTGTGGTGGAAGGGGACGGTATTGTGTTCGCCAAGGAGCTGGCCGCAAAGAAACAGGCTGCGGTCCGTACCCATGAGAAATTCGCCACAGCCACTGTCATGCTGGCTGACGGCATGCGTATTGATGTGGCAACAGCACGGCTGGAATATTATGCCTTTCCTGCTGCCATGCCTACAGTGGAGCATAGCTCGCTGAAGCAGGATCTTTTTCGTCGCGACTTTACCATTAATGCCATGGCAATTCATCTGAATCCAGAACGATTCGGTACGCTGGTGGATTTTTTCAACTCGCAGAATGATCTTAAGGAACGGCGCATCAGAGTCCTGCATAACCTCAGTTTTGTTGAAGATCCAACCCGTATTTTCCGGGCTGTTCGTTTTGAGCAGCGTCTTGAATTTACGATCAGCAGGCATTCGGAAAAGCTGATGCGGAACGCTGTCCGAATGCATATGTATGAGAAGTTCTCCGGGCCTCGTTTCTTCAGCGAATTAAAGCAGATCCTCTCGGAAGATCATCCCCTAGCCTCTCTACGCAGGTTGGACTCCCTGCATCTTTTTCCTGTGCTCTGGCCTGATTTACGGCCTAATCTGAAGGTAGACCGCCGTTTTGCTCATATTCTCAGTCAGGCTGAAAAAGTCATCTCCTGGTTCAAGCTGCTCTTTTTAGAGGATGCCGGAGAACAAGCAGGCCGGTGTAACACCTGGATGGTTTGTCTGCTGGCCGTGTTCAGTCGATCCCGTGACCAGGAGTTGCGCAATTTTTGCCATCGTTTTGAGTTGCCGCCCAAGCACCGCAGGCAGTTATTGCGACAGAAGCGCAAGGCGGACCATATTGCTTTGCATATGCTGCGACGACCGGTCATGCAGCATGCTGTGATCTACTGGCTGCTTGAGCCTCTGGACAATGAAGGACTTCTCTACCTCATGAGCATTGCCCGGAAAAAGCATATCCGCCAACAGGTCTCCCATTATGTGACCCATCTGCGCGATGTCCAACCTCTCCTCAGCGGGCAGGACCTGATGGCGTTGGGATACAGCCCGGGGACCTCGTTCCGCATTATGATAAATCATACCTTGACGGCCCAATTAAACGGTGAGGTCTCCAGTAAAGAGGAAGCGATCACCTTGATTCAGCAAAAATACCCTGTGGGCGCCCTGAGTTTGTAACGCAACCTCACGTGCTCCCCCCGATCTTTGAAAGACACCTATGGACTTGAACAACACTATCCAGCAGCTCATTATTACGGCTCCTCCTTTTCTTTTCGCCCTGACCTTTCATGAGCTAGCTCACGGGTATACTGCCTGGAAGTTAGGGGATCCTACGGCGAAAGATGCAGGTCGGTTGACTATGAATCCGCTCAAGCATCTTGATCCCTTTGGAGTGCTTGCTTTTTTTATTATGAGGATAGGCTGGGCAAAGCCTGTTCCGATTAATCCCCGATATTTTCAGGATCCACAGAAAGGGATGTTGCTCACGGCCCTGGCCGGTCCTGTTGCTAACCTCTTGCTGGCGATCATCAGTGCTGTCCTGGTAAAAGTACTTGCCGCTGTTCCTGTTTCGTCGCAATTGATGTTCAATGTGTTCAAGCCGATGTTTGATATGATGGCGGCATCGGTATGGATTAACGTTATGTTGGCGGTCTTTAATCTTTTGCCCATCCCGCCGTTGGACGGTTCAAAGATTCTTATGGGATTTCTTCCGCCGAATCAGGCTGCCGGTTATGCCCGATTGGAGCCCTATGGTTTTATTATTCTGCTGGTCCTCTTTTATACGGGGATGATCGGTAAGGTGATCATGCCGATTATTAATTTCACCGTCGGCATGATGGTAGGATAGTTTGGATTCTTGGTTGTATTTTGTTGGATTTTCAGGGTGATCAAAGGAGGGCTCTGACCTTCTTTGATCTTTTTTAGGGGGATTTTGTTGTTGAAAAAACCTTGGTAAAACTATACCCTCTCTTCTCATAGTATATTTCACTACATGATTTCTCACCCGGAACATAGCGGGACATCGAAAAAACAGGATATTTTTGTGATTTTTTACCGCATTCGCAGGAAATACACTGTCCTCTAAAAAAGGTACCGATGCAACAGGGTGCTGCACAAGGGGCATTCTTGGCGCTGTTGCCATGTGCTTAATGTAATGGAAAAAAACATGAACGGTCGGCAGCAGAAAGATATTACATTAGTTTCTATTCTTAATAAGATCAGTGCGCTGAACCAGCTTCAGGACGTCAATACGATCTTGGACTCCACGCTGTCCGAAGCACGGAGTCTGACCCAGGCCGATGCAGGCTCCATCTTTCTTGTCAAGGGAGATAAGTTGGAGTTCCGTCATGTGCAAAATGATACCCTGTTCGGTGAAAAAGGTGCCGGGGCTGCCCGATATAGAAACGTCAGTATCCCCATAAGCGAGGACTCCATTGTCGGTTTTTCCGCTCTGACCAAGGAAATAGTGGTTATTGATGACGCATATAATATTTCCTCGGATGTGCCCTATAGATTTAACGACTCCTTTGACAGAAGCAGTCGTTACCATACCACCTCTATCCTGACAGTCCCCCTTGTTTCCTTAGATAATCAAGGCCTGGTCGGTGTTATACAGCTTATCAATGCACAGGACGCGCAAGGGAAGGTCACAGGATTTTCTGAACAGAGTAGAATGTGGGTTCGTGTCTTCAGTAATATTGCCGCTGCTATTATCGAGCGGAGCATGCTGAACCATGAATTGATTTTACGTATGGTGAAAATGGCAGAACTACATGATCCAGAGGAAACCGGTGCGCATGTTCAACGGGTCAGTGCCTATAGTGTTGAGATCTATAAGCGCTGGGCAGAAAAGAGGAAGGTTTCGCAGCGAGATATTACCAAGTATTGCGACCTGTTGAGCCGCGCCGCGCTTCTGCATGATGCAGGCAAGGTCGGTATCCCGGATGCGATTCTTAAAAAAACAGGCCCTCTGAGCTCGGAAGAGTTTGAACTGATTAAATATCACACGGTATCTGGTGCTGCTCTTTTTACCAATATTTCTTCGGAACTTGATCAGGTGACCCATGATATTGTGCTTCATCACCATGAGAGATGGAATGGCAAGGGGTACCCGGGTCGTTTGGTGCGGGATGGTTCAGGATGGATTCGGAAGCCGCTGGCTGGCGAGGAGATCCCCTTTGCTGCGCGGATCGTTGCTTTGGCTGATGTCTTTGATGCCCTTTCTTCAGAACGTTGTTATAAGGCCCCTTGGGAGAATGAAAAGATTTATAATGAGATTCGGAAAGAAGCTGGCGAGTATTTTGATCCGGACTTAGTTGACGCCTTTTTCGAGATAACGGATATCCTCCACGCCATTCAGGAAAAATTTACATGAACTTCCAGCCTTGTTTTGTCTTTTTAGGGGGAAGTTCTTTGTTGTGTACGGAAAAATAATGTCCATTAAGTGAAAAAAGAAGATATGGAAAAACTCATTAAGGAATTAAAGAACCTCGTCCCTTTTAAAGAGACGACTGATGTCGGTGATATTGTTCTTGTGGTGGTTGAGGAAACTGAAATGGCAGGCTATGCCTTGGTCACCGGGATTGAGCGTGATCATACCCGTAAGGATGAATGGTGGGAAGTGCATATGCGGCTCCTCTCCGTTCCGCCTCAACCCCTTGTTTGGACTTTACGAACCGAGCAGTTCACTGGTCAGGAAATGTTTACTATGGGCGGCAAGGCGCGCTTTGTTCAGGCAGTTCATTTTGAGACAGAAACGGGCGGAACAGATCCGGCCCCTTTGTCTGGAACTGAGGCAGGCACAGAAAAAAAAGGCGGACTGCGCCTGATTAAATGAAGAGTTGAATGAAGACTGTTTCCTGGGAGAGCACGGTCATGAATCCTAACGGGGTGCATTGCCGGGTTGCTGAGCGCTTGATCAAAGTTATTGATGAGCACGTGGCAACTGTACAGATTATAGATCAGGGGCAGCCCATTGACTGCACCTCTATCCTTGAATTGCTCAGTCTTGCCCTGGTGCAGGGGAGCCAAGTGCGCTTTACAGCCCAAGGACCTGATGCGGAGCACGTGGTCGCTGCGGTGGAACAGGTTTTGTCAAAGCCTGAACCTCATCAAAACGCTCCTGCCCGGATGCAGATGCAGCCGGAGACTTTGAAAGCGTAATGGCGAAGAAGGGGGAAAAGGAGGCAGCGCGGGAAGATGGGCAGACCGCAGACCGAGAGCCGGAAACCCTGTACGGGATCAGCGGATCACCCGGTATTGTGGTCGGTCGGGTCGTGGTTCTCAGGCCCCGTTCCGATGACCTTGTCCGTTATCGGCTGGAGAAGGAAGCGATTCAAGCGGAACAGGAGCGCTTTCAGGAGGCTGTTGATGGGGCGGAACAGGAGCTGAAGGAGCTGCGCAGCAAATTTGAGGGCGATCTTTCCGATACCCTCACTATTATGGATTCCCATATCCGGATGCTTCGGGACAGGATGATCCTGGACCAGACCGCTGGCCTGATCAAGCAGAAACAGATCAATGCGGAATGGGCACTTTCCCGGGCTCTTTACCTTGTTAAAAAGAAATTTGACCATATTGCTGATGTGTACATCAGAGATCGTTTTGCAGATGTGGAGTATGTGGTGAATCTGCTTTTGGGTCAGCTTTCCGAGCACGGGCAGCAATTTCCCACCGGCTTTGCAGAACCGGTTATCGTGGTCAGCGAGGATTTTGCCCCAGCGGATACCGTCCGTATGCAATCTGAGAAGGTTCTCGGCTTTTTGACAGAAAAGGGCGGGACAACCTCGCATAGCACTATTATTGCCCGATCCTTGGGTCTGCCTGCTGTGGTGGGAGTGGAAAATATTACCGAACGTTGTCGTACCGGTGATATCATTATTCTGGACGGGTATGACGGGCGGGTTTGTCTGTCCCCGACCATGGATCAGCAGAAGCAGTATCAGGAGTATGATCGCCAGCATCGCGCTTTTTCCGATGAATTGCGCTGGTATATCCATCTGGCCTCGGAAACCCTTGACGGGTTGCGGGTGCGCCTGTCTGCAAATATTGAAATCCCCGATGAAATAGAAGGGGTGATCTATTACGGGGCAGACGGTATCGGTCTATTTCGTTCCGAGTTCGGTTATTTTCAACAAAAACATCTTCCAGACGAAGAAGCCCTCTTCAGTGTGTATCAAGATCTGGTCATTGCCTTGGACCCACAACCGGTCACTATCCGGACTCTTGATGCGGGCGGTGATAAACTTGCCACCCAGCTGCCGGGCAATAAATTTAAGCACCTGCATGAACGCAATCCGGCCCTTGGTCTGCGTTCTATTCGTCTTTCACTGCGGGAACAGTCGCTGTTTATTACCCAGCTGAGGGCCTTGTTGCGTGCCTCTGCCTTTGGTCGCCTGCGCATTCTTTTTCCTCTGATCAGTATGCGCAGTGAACTCCAACAGGTCCAGGAAATTATCGGTCAGGTCATGATGGATTTGACCAATGAGGGCGTTCCTTTTGATCCAGATGTTGAGCTCGGCATCATGGTCGAGGTGCCCAGTGCTGTTACTATGGCAGATGCCTTGGCAGCAGAGGTTGATTTTTTCAGTATTGGTACCAATGATCTTATCCAGTATTCCCTGGCTATTGATCGGGGCAATGAATATGTGGCCAATATGTATGACCCCCTTCATCCGGCTGTCCTGCGTATGATCAGTCGCACTGTTGAAGCAGGCCATGCCCAGGGTATTGAGGTGGCTCTTTGCGGTGAGATGGCAGGCGACGTGTTCATGGCGCCGGTTTTGTTAGGGCTGGGCCTTGATGAGCTCTCCATGCGCCCTTCGGCAATTCCCCATGTCAAACGCCTGCTTCGTCACTCCACCACGCGTCGGTTAACCGGTTTGGCAAAGCAGATCCTGAAATGCGGGGACGGGAGGGACGCTCGCGAACTGCTCAAGAGCTATATGGACAGCAATTACGGGGGATGGCGGGAACGATTATGAGGGAACGAGATCTTATTGAGCTGATCCGAAATCTTGCCTGTAACGAGGGTGAGGGCTTGGTGCAGGGGATCGGCGATGATTGCGCTGTGGTTGCAAAGGACCGACAAAATGTCTGGTTGCTGACTATGGACACCCTGATCGAATCGGTTCATTTTGACTGTTCCTGGCATCCCCCCTATCTGTTGGGGCGCAAGGCTGTTTCTGTGAATGTGAGCGACATCGCTGCAATGGGGGGACAACCGGTTTTTGCCCTGCTTTCTCTTGGGCTGCCGACCGATTTTGCGCCGGAATGGGCAACAGAGCTGAGCAGAGGCATCAATGATGCCTGCCGTCAGTACGGTTGCCTGCTGATTGGTGGGGATACGGTCTGTAGTCCAGAAAAGGTGAGCTTGACCCTGACCCTTATCGGAGAGGCAGAACGGGACCATGTCCTGTATCGATACGGAGCCTGTCCCGGTGATACGGTCTGGGTTTCCGGCTCGCTGGGGTATGCTGCTGCTGGTCTTGATTGCTTCCGATCAGGAAAGATCGTCGGGGAAAATGCCGCGATGAATGCCGGGACGCCGACTGGGTACCCCTCAGAGTTAGCGCCTTGTATCAAGGCCCATCTTGATCCTGAGGCGCGGGTGGATTTAGCGAGGTCTCTTGCCCGAACAGGTTGTGTTCATGCTATGATGGATGTATCCGACGGGTTGGCCACGGATCTCTCGCATCTCTGTCAACAAAGCAGGGTCGGAGCGAGGATCGAGGCTGCCAAGCTTCCTGGGCGTGTGGGCCTTGCTCATGCGGCCTCTTTGCTGGATAAGAAGAGAAAAGATGGGATGATTGTAGATTGGATGATTGCAGGCGGCGAAGATTACGAACTGCTGTTTACCGCAGACCCGAAAGATAACGATGCCATTTTGGCAGCTGCAGCCGGGCTGGGGATCCAAGTGAGCCCTGTGGGGAGTATTAGAGCGGGCCAGGGGGTTACCTTGCAACAGGAAACAGCTCGTGGTTGCGAGGAACAGTATGTTTCATTTCAAGGGTTTGACCATTTCGCCAGGAACTGACCGGCCATGAAAAAGATAAGATATCGGATTGGTGTTCTGTCCCTGTTTTTGTCCTGTCTGTCCCTGATGCTCGCTATCTTTCCTCCCTGTATCCTTGATCAAAAAATTAAAGAAATTGAAGTTGTTGATTCGGTTCATGATGCAGCTGTCTCGCTGGAGATTAAAGGGATAAGAGTGAATTTTGCTCCCTTGAAAGATCCCGATGTTAAGGAGATGTT
>CBFDDU010000064.1:0-18583 GCA_965603655.1 uncultured Candidatus Electrothrix sp.
TGATCAGCTTTGACTGGACCATGAAAAAGTTGCTGCGCAGCAAGGCCAATTTTGAAATCCTGGAAGGCTTTCTCAGCGAGCTGCTCAAGGAAGATGTCCGTATCCAAGAAATCCTTGAGAGCGAGGGCAATAAAGAAACGGTTCGGGATAAATTCAATCGCGTCGATCTGAAGGTGAAGAATGAGGCAGGGGATATACTCATCATCGAAGTGCAATATGATCGGGAATTCGACTTTCTTCAGCGGATTTTTTATGGCACGGCCAAGGCGATCACGGAACACATCCAGGAGGGAATAGCATATTCAGATATAAAAAAAGTCATTTCGATCAGTATCCTCTATTTCGACTTAGGACAGGGAAGTGATTACGTCTATCATGGAATAACCTCCTTCAAGGGGGTGCATAATAGCGACCTCCTCCTGCTGTCCGGTGAACAGCAGGCCCTGTTCGGCAAAGACGAGATCTACGAGCTTTTGCCGGAATACTACCTGATCAAGGTGAACAGCTTTAATGATATGGCCAAGGATAGCCTGGACGAATGGATCTATTTTCTCAAGAACGGAGAAATCAGAGATAACTTCAAGGCAAAGGGGATAAAGAAAGCCAAAGAGCAACTTGATATCATGAAGCTTTCCGACAAGGAACGGCGGACCTATGATGTTTACCAGGAAAATCTCCATTATCAAGCCAGTATGGTTGAGTCGACGTACACGGTCGGGATGATGAAGGGAGAGAAGAAGGGGATAGAAAAAGGGAGAGAGCAGGGAAGAAAAGAGGAGAAAAAGGCTATCGCCACTAGCCTCCTTCAGTCTGGGCTGCTTGAGATTGAGAAGATTGCGGCGATGACCGGGCTGACGCCGGAGGAGGTTGAAGGTTTGAAGGGTGATCAGCTCGACACATAGAGATCGGAACCGGCACCTCAGAACGCCCGTCTACCGAAGCAACAGCAGTTTTTTTAAAAAAACTATCCACCATGAAAAACACCATAAAAGCTTTTAAAGTCGGTCACGAAGTAATCTGGAAACACGGACAATGGCGAAGACTCCGCCTGCCCATCGCCATCTCCGTCCTGCTGGTTCCGCTTTCCATAGCAGGCTTCTTTGCCGTGGGCTGGGAGCTGTCTGATTATCTCCAACACCTGCTCTTCCCGAACCAAACCTGGACCGAATGGATCGGCTTTGCAGTCTGGATCGCCCTGAGCGTTGTGGCGGCGGGGCCGCTCTACATCCTCTTCCGCAGCCTTGTGCTGCTGGTCTTCACCCCTTTTCTTGACCTCATCTCTGAAGAGGCGGAAGGCATTCTTACCGGCAAGCCCGTTCCCGGCGGACAGAGCATCCTGGCCTCATTACGGCGATTACTCCTGATGCTCCTGCTCACAGTCATGGCGTCTGTACTGGTCGTGATTGCCGGATTTGCCCTGTCAGCTCTCCCGGTTATAGGCGTGCTCCTTTCCGGCGCGGTCGTCTTTTTCTTCCAGATGTTCCTGAGCAGTGCCGCCTATGTGGATCCCTATCTTGACCGGCGCGGCATGACCCCGAAACAGAGCCTCGCCCTGCTCTGGAGCAGAAAAGTGGAAATATTCTTCTTCGGCGCAGTCGGCCTGCTCCTCACCATGATCCCGGTTATCGGCTGGTTTATCGGCCCCAGCTATTCCGTGATCAGCGGAGTCTCCCTCGGGGTTTTACTGTTTGAAGAAAACCTGAATGAGGACCCGGTGGAACAGATTGTGAGCTGATTCCGCATTATGCGGTAGTACATTGCCCGGCACAGTTACACGAGCTGAAACAGCAGGGAAGCAACACAGACTGGTCACGTTTTTTCAACCTCTTGGCCCCAGAGCTTTACGTTTCAGTACCAAAACACGAGGTCTTGCCCCCTTATCCAAGGAAAAATCCAACCCGGCACGGAAAATTTCCGGCATATAAAAACGTGAGGCCCCGTCCTTTCCCCTGTCTTCGTAAATGACACCCATTTCTTCCAAGGTGTTCACAACAGCCTGATCCATCTCAAGCTGTTCAAGGGTAAAAGGAATTTTTCGATCCGAATAACTCTTGATCTGCTCAACCCATTTCCTGAACTCTGGATATTCTTCCATCGCCTCCTCAACCTTTTTCTTACTGCACGGCTCAATCGCACGACGAACAGCCTGAGGAGGAAGTATACGACTGTCCGCCCATTTCACCGACATGACTTCTTTCGCTTTCTCAACTGTAATATGAGCGGCATGAAGTAACAGGCGTACGATATCTCGTGCCTGAAGCCTTCCTTTAAAGTCTGTTAAGGCCGCAAAGACCCAGTTGATAGTGTTTGCTTCTCTGGAAGTATCAGAACCCAATTTCAAGCCCCAAAGCTGTTCAAGCCGTGCTGTCAAATCATCCCGACTTAACGACTCCAGTTCTTCCTCTTTGGCATTGAGAATACCAGCCTGACTGCATATCCAGAAAACAAGTTTTCTAAAGGAATCTTTATCCCAGGCAAGATCATAAGCACGGTAGAGGTTCTCAAATTGGGCAGAATTTTGCGTTACAACATACCGAACAAAATCACGGCGAAGAAAAATTATAAGACCTATATGAGCCTGTCTGATTTCCGACAGCCTTTTCGGAAGATTAATGAGTGCTTTCAGGGCATTCTGCTGCGCCGTATTGATTGCAACAGCTGAAAATATATCTTCCAGCCCATCGAACAAAAAAACAACTCTGACGTTCCGTTCTTTCAGTCTCGTATTAAGGTAGGCTAATCTGTTCGGATGGTCCCCCTCAGACTGTATATCGAGAGATTCCAGCAGCTCATTGATCCAAAAATCGGTCCAATCCAATTCAGAAAGGCTTTCGTTGTTAAGGTGTGATTTGATCCTATCCTGGCATTGGGAATGCGAAAATTCCTGTGGATCATTCTTCTTATGCAGGACACTTCCCACCCGGCCCCTCGCATCCCGGATAATCCTTTCCGCCTCATCCTTGAGTCCGTTTGATTGAAGCAGAGGAAAAATATACGTCTCATCATCCGATGCCGACTGTCTTTTAAGGACATAACTGACAAATCTCCCCCAGGTTTCCAGTTGAGCCAGCTGGATATAATTAAATGTTTTTCCGGCTCCTTTAGCACCGATGGATACCGCACGAGGCAATTCGTCGCTGAATGCGGTTGCAAGATTTTTCAGAGGCTCAGTCACCAGCAGGCCTTTTCCTTGACCGTTTTCAGCAAACTCATATTGTCGGCAAACATCTCTGAGTTGCCCGGCAGCCTTGAGCTGAATTTTATTATCCGGTAATTCCGATACGCTTACTTTGCTTTTGGAAGATTTCAGTTGACTACCCGCCCATTCTTCGGCTGTCCTCATAACGGAGGTCGATGCAAGCTTGGAGCGTACGTCTTCCCAACCATTGATATACAAAAGCTCTTCAGCAAAATCCGTTTCAAATATTTGCAGTCTCGTTGCATAGACACTGTCTTCTTCCGTATCAATATAGGCTGAGCGCAATCTCACCAAGGAATTTTCAAAATCCGGCAGACTTTTAAACTCCGTTTTCAGCATACTGAGAATCACTGATGGATCATAGTAATCAGACTTTCCATCCTGCTGCTCCGATTCCGGCGGGGCAAGACGACTTATTTGATCCAGCACAAGACTTGTACCGGTTACGGACTGTTCAGTGAGTGTTGTTACGATGTAACGTTGCATGCGGGGATCAAAAATGATAGGACTGGACACCTCACTCAGCCCGGCTCGGAGGTCCAGCAGAACGTAATCCGCCCCGACAGCCCGGCCCAATCGCCGAACAGCATTCCCGCATTCCCATCCATTCGGGTTTCTGGCCAGATGCTCGGGCAGAACAGGCGTATCAAGCAGCTGCTTATCCTCAAGACAGGCCGGAAGAAAATACCAGGTCGTTCCCCCGTCTTTCTTAGGAAATTTTTTCACTTTCTCGGCAAATAATGCGAGCATTTCCTCGGAATCCAAAGGTGCATATTGGTATAATTCGAGAAAGTCCAAAAAAGAGACTGAAGGCTGTTGTTTCTCCCGACGGTTCCAATAGGTAAGCCCAGGGGCCTCCAGATCAGCATCAATCACCAGTATGGTTGCCGGTTGCCCAAGCTCTTTGGCTCTGTCAAGCAAGGCAAACAAGAAGGCTGCCAAATGCAGGGTTCGCCCTACCCCGCCTTTAAAAGAATAAAATGAGATCAACTTGGGGCTGTCATCGGGAAACGGCTCTGGCAACCCGTTGCGGGCTTCCCCGCTCATCTCTTTTTCGTGATAGGCCATTTCCTCCCAAAAGGGCCGCAGAGCGATATCTGTACTGCTTCGTTCCTCCCCGCTCATAAACTCTACCGGGAGGACAGCATTGCCGAAATCAAGCTGAATACAGGATTCCTCTTCCTGGTACCATTCGCCGAACCACTCCTTTAGAATCCTGCCTGCTTTTTCAACTTGTTCCTTCTGCTGCACACCTATTTCCAGTGCATCGGAATAGGAACCTATCCTGACAATTCCTTCAGGGAGTTTACTGCCGCCAGCTGTTTTCTGCCGAATAACTCGCTTTACATCAAGCCATGTCAGCAATCTTGAAAAGTTCATTGCAGCTCTCTCTTGATCCAGTCGGATATCCGTAGCAATTTTTCTTCCAGCATCTTGTCGGTTACATCACTGGCCGAAGATCCGCCATATCGCCACATCTGATTAATCTGACCGGCTCTAACCTCTCTTTTCTCTTTGTTTTTACGGGAAGTAGCCAAGTCACGCATCCGAATTCTGCGCGGTAAGCGAAGTTGTACATTCACATTGAGCGTGTCCAGCAACTTGTTAATGTCATGTTGCGCTTCTCCGATATCCGCACAATAATCACTTCGGCAATTTCTTCTGCCGCATCGCCGCATGATGATTGTTTTCAAACCGCATTCCACAGCATAAAACAAAAGCAATCTCAGCGCATTGGTTCTGACTGATCGCTCGGATGCGGATAAATTCTCCCGCCAAGCTCTTTCCATCTCCCGATCAGTGAAAGGAATAGCCATCCCTCACCCCTCCAAAGCGTTTTTCTCCACATACTCCCGAATCAAGGCAATGTCCGCATCGAGGATCTCGCAGCGACTCTCCTTCCCTGCTAACCCGGCCAAGGCGGGCGGCAGTCTCACCTCATCACCAATGGCCTTTTGCACTGCCTCGCCGAATTTCGCCGGGTGCGCCGTGGCAAGACAGACCACAGGCCGGTCTTCCTTGAGCTCCTGCGCAGCCCGAACACCGATTGCCGTATGAGGATCAAGCAGATAATTATGGTCCTGATAGCATTGGCGGATCGTGGCGATGGTCTCTTCCTCAGACACAGAATAGGAGGCAAAATCACGGGCAGCCTGCTCCCCAAAAGCGGAAAGATCCATGCGCCCGGTGGCGGCAAAGATCTCCATATCTGCCTTAACTTTGGCACCGTCCTGATCATGGAGATAATAGAGATAGCGCTCAAAATTTGAGGCAATCTGGATATCCATAGACGGACTGAAGGTCGGGGTCACTTCTCCGGCAATGGAATAATCGCCATTATTGACAAAGCGGGCCAGGATATCGTTGGAATTGGTGGCCAGGATCAAGCGGTTAATGCAGCCTTCAGGCAGCAGCTTCTTTGCCACATAGCCAGCAAAGATATCACCGAAATTCCCGGTGGGCACGGAAAAATCCACCGAATCAAAGCCCTGCTTGCGCAATTTGAGAAAGGCAAAAACATAGTAGACCACCTGAGCCAGGACCCGAGCCCAGTTAATAGAGTTGATCGCGCCCAACTGATACCGATCCTTGAATTCCAGATCACTGAACAGCTCTTTGACTATGGCCTGGGCATCATCAAAGGTGCCGTTGACGGCAAGGTTAAAGACATTGGCATCCGTGACCGTGGTCATCTGCAAGGCCTGGATCGGGCTGGTCCTTCCGTGCGGATGCAGGATAAAGATATTGATCCCCTTTTTGCCCCGAACCCCGTAGATGGCTGCACTGCCGGTATCGCCGGAAGTGGCCCCGATGATATTCATGAAGCCGCCGCTCTTCTTCAGCTCGTACTCGAACAGGTTACCGAGCAGCTGCAAGGCCACGTCCTTAAAGGCCAAAGTCGGGCCGTGAAAGAGCTCCATGATATAGAGATCTCCGGTCTTACGCACCGGGGTAACCTGGGGATGACGGAAAGAGCTATAGGCACGCTCAATCAGATCTTCCAGATCATGGCGCGGCATATCGCCGGAAAACAAATCCAACACCTCCAAGGCAAGATTCTTATAATGAAGATTCTGCCAGGCATCCAGCTTCTGTGCCGATACGGAAGGCAGGGTTTCCGGGAGCAGCAAGCCCCCGTCCCGCGCAAGGCCCATCATAACTGCCTGATCAAATGCAATGGGCTCTATCCCGCCCCTGGTGCTTATATATTTCATTCTTTTTCTCTTCCTGATGTCATCGCTCGAACAGGATCACCCCTGCTTGCATGCGCCCTACCCAGAGCTCTTTTTCTTAACAGAACTACTTTTTCCCTGCGAACTGGACCGCCTACTTACTTCGGCGGATCTCCTTTAAAGACATCTCCCTCTCCTTCAGATACGCATAAAATTCTCTTGCCTTTGCCTTATCCAACCCAGAGAGTGTCCAGTCAACCGCCTCAAGATGATTATTTGAATCATGGTAAGGAAAAAAGCATAACTCCAACGAAGAAGACAAGACCCCTTCTGTGAGATGGACAGAAATGAATTGATTCCACACCTTATCACTGGTATCCTTGAGCTTGCCGAACAGATTATTCTCAAATAAAATTGCCCGCTGACTTGTCGCCATCAAGATTTTACGACGCACCCCTGTCTTTTCTTCCACGACATAGAACTGCTCCTTTTTTTCTTCATCAGTCAGCCATTTCTCTAATCTTCTTTTCAGCCTCGGTTGCTTTTTTTCCTTTTTCTCACTAACAACCCATGTTTCCAGTTTACGACCTAGTTTCGAATCAGTATCAGCCAATTTCATAATTACTGCTCAAAAAGAGCATGTTGTGCTTCTTGGAACGACTCACCTCCTATCCATACAATCATTGTGCTTCACTTGCACAGAAGTATCCGCATACACGCTGACGGGTGACAGAGGGGGGAAAAACGGCTCTACCGCCTCAAACGACCGTAGAACAGCAAACGACACGGGAATTCTACAGGGTATCCGATGGATGTCAAATATTATCTCTCAACCTAAATACCCTTCCTAATGCCATAATAAGGGAAAAAGGACAAAAAAGATCGCCGCCTTTCCGCCTCTATGCTATGATTACAGAGCATTATCCTCTCTCCCACAAATTCAGGAAATGCCCATACCACATTCAGTTACAGCCCTACTCATATTGCCCCCACCTTGCTCTCAAAGAAATGAGTACGGAAGAATATTCCTTCATTATCATTCAACCTCAAACAAGGAGACCTGATGAACTGTCCTGCATGCAACAACACACTCACTCAAGTAACCATCGAAAATATCCAATTGGATGTATGCAAAGGCGGCTGCGGCGGAATCTGGTTCGATCGCTTTGAACTGCAAAAAATGGATGAACCGCATGAGTATACCGATGAGCATCTTCTCGACGTACTTAGCGAAGAGTCGCAGCAAAAGACAGACCAATCGAAAAGGCTCCATTGCCCAAAATGTCAGCATGTTATCATGATGCGACATTTCCATAGTGCCAGACGAGAGGTTGAAGTTGATCAATGCCCGAAATGTAACGGCTACTGGTTGGATGACGGAGAGCTGTTCAAAATCCGCCAACAGTTCAAAACCGAAGAAGAGAGAACCCAAGCTGCCCAAGAGCATTTCTCCAAGATCTTTGATGGTGAGCTAACGACAATGAAAAAAGAGAGCGAGGAAAAGGCAGAACAGTCTCATCGTATTGCCAACATGTTTCGTCTCATCACGCCGAGCTATTATTATTCAAAGCTCAAAAAATAACGGAAAGAAAGGCGAGATACTCCCGTCGTCGGCACGCTCCACTGCGGTACCGACGACGGAAGGGGTATTGAAATTCCAAATTTCCATTCAGCCCAGCTCTGATTGCTCTGAGCGGCTACCGTTCGGCATAAGGCAGCAATCTGCTGTGACACCTCCTTTAAATCAACCTTGATTCCTTTGGCCAGATGCAGGACAATCAGTGCATATGGTTCTGCACAGCTGTAATTTCATGAGCGGTTCAATTTTCTCTCTAATCTGCCCGGTGATAAGGAGCCCGTCATTATGGACCTTGATAAACATAGAGCCATCACGTACTGCGGTTTCAAACGCTGTCATGATCACATCCCGGAGCTTCAGGACAATGCCGAGTACCGAAAAACATTTTATCCCCTCTGGATGGGCAACTGGCTGACAGACATGAGCCAGGCCACAGCCTTTTTCACCCTTCTTCCGAGCAGCAAAGAACCGAGCCTTACCCGGTACTGGCTTACCTTCCTGAAAAAGCTCCACACAATATTTCATCAGGACGAGTGGCTCAAAAGATACATTGATCGCAAAGAAAGCAAACTGGAAATTACCGCTCGGTCCGAAAAAAAGGAAAAGACCGATTATTATCAGAGCAGAAAAGACGGCGCCTATGTTCTCCCGGACTTCATTCTCCAAAATACCGACTTCAAAAAAACATGGGAAAACCTCTTTGCCACCTTGTGGACGGAAGAATGGAGATCCGCAGAAGAGGCATGGATATTCAGCCGGAAGATGGGCGAAATGCCGGAATCTCTGCCCATAGATATTCCTGCTGACTATACAGGCGCCCCTGCTGTACTCCCCGGTAAGGCTGAAGAAATCGGGGCCTATTACCCCTTGGATCATTTTGATGTAACTGATCAGTATGTTGTTAAAGAAAATAAACAGGTACTGGATAACCGGGAAGAGCTGGAGTTAAAGAATCATGAAGAACGAGGCTTCATGACGGTCACGGCACAGGAAGCCCTTGCATACGCTTTGCAGGACTGGGTGAAAAAGGCCTTTGACGCGACCCGGGATGCGGACAGGCCAACCACCCGCCAAAATCGACTTACCGATTATCAGGCAGTAAAGCTTCTAGGCCACGGCATTCATACCCTTCAGGATTTTTATGCCCACAGTAATTATAGCGACCTGCTGCTGATCTGCATGGCAGAGAAAAAATTCCTGGATGATTATTGGAACCGGAGAATTCAACATCTGGTGACAGAAACCGGGGTGGGCACCTTTAACGCCTTTGTCCTTTGCAAGGAGCATCCGGAGGATAAACACGGCAAGGGCAAAAAAACCCCGGTCGTCACAGGCCGCTTTGACAGCATCGACACGATGCATACCCTGCTGCATCTCTCCGGAGAAAGTATCCACAGCCACGATAACGAAGCCGGGCATGACGATAAAGAAAAAAAGGACCGGATATTTCGCCTGCTCTTCGGCACCTTCTCGGAAATCGACGTGGTACAAAAAATGAAGGGAACAGTTGAGTCCTACCGTGCTCTTGCCGAGCACATAGATGACATACAGGAGAAGATAGCGGACTTTTTCATGGACTATCTAGTGGATCCGGCTGTCAAGACAATCCTGCGGGAGAAAGAGCATCTTATCGACACCTACCTCCTCCTGAAAAACGCCACTGTTGATAATCAGCACTCCATTAATAACTATCGCAAGGCGGGCGAGCTGCTCTTTCATCAGCACACCATCGAGAATCACCTGCGCAAAAAAATTACAGAGGCGGAACAAAAGGGCGAGATCATCCTGCCCCATCATGCCCTGCTGGCAAAAGATCATGACAAGAATAATGATGCGGTAAAATTATCCTATAAACTTTCCTGCGCGTTGGCCTCGGAGGCGACCAGCGAAGTGCTGGTCAAATATTTTCAGGGTGCAAGCTTCAGCGAGCTGGAGCCCCTGCTGAAACGACGCTATGTTCACCCGCAATTTCATGTTGCGCAATGTACAAAAACCGGGAGCCTGAACAAGGCAATCCGGGCACTGAACGGAAAATGGTTTTGGTATGCCTCGCAAAACCCGGATAACGGGCAAAGCATCTTAGGATTTGACACAGAACAGGACGCAGAATAACTGAGGATATTTCATACGTGAAATCGGGGCATCAGGACAGTTCAACAGGTATTGCCGATCGGCGCCAGTTTGACAGGCAACTCAACAGGGCTTGGCGCAATGCGCAGAAAACAGGAAACCCGCTCTCTCTCCTGCTCTGCGATATTGATCATTTCAAAAGCTTCAATGACTGCTACGGTCGTTCTGCCGGTGATGCCTGCCTCAGACAGATAGCCGACTGCCTCCAAAGGATGCTCCGCCGCCCGACAGATTTGGCAGCTCGATATGAGGGGGGGAAATTTGCCCTCCTGCTCCCCTACACTGAAGCCCAGGATACGCTCATTATTGCCGATCAGGTGCTGTCCAACGTGCGCTCCCTTGCCATTCCCCACGAGCAATCCGACGTAGCCTCAGTGGTAACGATATGCATAGGAGGCCATAGCCTCTGGCCCACACCCAAATTATCTATCAGGACGATAACGAACCTTGCTGAAACCCACTTGTTTCAGGCCAAGCAATGCGGCAGAAACCAAAGCAGACTCAGTGCGGCCTGCCGAGAATCGTCCGTACGATGAATCGCTCCCCCTCGTGCTGCACGAAAAAACACCTCCCTCTTAAAACAATCCCAGCGAATACGCCCGGCAACAGGCCTCCAGATCAAAGGCATTGAGCACCCGCAGATTGCGTTCCCGTTCCTCCCCGGCTAAAGGAGGCGGGGCGGGATACGCCCTTGCCAGCTCTTCGGCCTGTGCCCGATCAGGGATCGCCTCCAGGCCAGTGGCCAACACCTTGCCGGTTCGACTCTCCAACAGCTCGGCATCACGGCTATTAGTCACCACAGCCAGAGGAATACAGCAGGTGCTATCCAGCACCCGTGCTGCTGCTAAGGCTGGTTTTTCTCGAGTCACCAGGGAACCGGGGCCATAGCGAAGGACAAAGAGGCGCTGCCCATTGCAGGAGATAGTCAGATCAATGATTGAACGGACAAAAATATGGTTGAACAAAGTCTCCACGGTCAGGCGGGGCTCCAGCTCTTCTTTGGCAAAGCCTTTTTCCTCCACCATCACCCGCTCCATCTCCTGCCGGAGTCGTTCATCATCCGTATCCGGCAATTCTTCGCCAGTCAGATAATCTTTAAGGGTGCCGTAGACCAAATGGTGATCAGGAATCTTGCGGTTCATATCAGCTCCTCTGTTATCAGCTTATCAGTGCCTCGGCACAGGGCGGATGTGCAAAGTAATCTAGCGGACCGGTCATCTGGAGACCTTCCCCAAATGACAAGAAGCGTATACGGCTATTTTAAATTGCACTCTATATCAGCCAAGGCCATTTTAAAATATAGTTTAAAACAGCCAGGGCATTTCAAGCAAGGGACAGTTCCGGCAGCCAAGAGATTCAACCGGCAAAGACCATTAAACATGTTGACGAAACAGGAAAAGGCCGAAACCCTGCCCCCGGAGGCAAAAAAAGCAGCCCTTACTCCTTCGTCCTGGTCATATAATCCCCGGAGCGGGTGTCGATCTGGATCTTATCCCCTTCATTGACAAAGGGAGGCACCTGCAACTGAAACCCGGTTTCCACGGTCACCGGTTTGGTATCTGTGCCCGAGGTATCCCCTTTCACCCAAGGATCAGCGCGGGTAACTTCCAAATCAACAAAGGTGGGCAGACTGATGTCGATGGGACGATCACCGCCGAAGAAAAGCACCTGGACCTCCATATTATCCTTCAGGAAATTAATATTATCGCCGAGCTGTTCTCTGGTCAAAAAAATCTGCTCATAGGAGGAGGTGTCCATGAAATGGAATTCGTCGTCCTGGGAATAGAGGTACTGCATGGTGCGTTCTTCCAGGTCCGGTTTTTCAAATTTATCATTGGACCGGTAGGTCTGGGTGAATTGGTTGCCGGAAATCATGCTGCGCATCTTGGTACGGTACAGGGCCTGACCTTTACCCGGTTTGGAAAATTCAAAGTCTATAATAATATAGGGATCCCCGTCGATCTGAACCTTCAGTCCTTTGCGCAAATCTGATGCTGTGTACATATGTTTATCCTGATTATGTTGTCTTAATAAAAAAATGATTACTGAGCAAATATCGGGCTAATGTTACGGGATAGCCCTGTTTTTTGCAACCTTTCCCTATCTTTTCTTGTCAAGAAGCGGGAACTCTTTTACATTGGAAAAATTACTTCTTTGAACAGGTACATTCGGCGCACCGGGTATTTTCCGGGTCGCACCGGGGTACAAGACAACAGAATAGGATGTACACCTCATGATCAGGGCAGGCATACTTTCAGACACCCATCTCACCACATTAAACCGGGAATTCCTCCAACGGGTAAAGCAATGCTTTGCCGACTGCGACGTGATTATCCATGCAGGTGATTTTATTGACATATCCTTACTAGAGGCATTCCCGGACAAGACCGTCCATGCGGTCCACGGCAACTGTTGCAGCAGAAACACGCTGGCTGTCCTGCCCGCCCAAAAAACCTTTCAGTTCGGTAATTTTACCATCGGGGTAACCCACGGCAACCGGTTAGGCAGGCATGCCGACAATATTGAGGCTAGTCTGTGGAATGTTTTTCCCGAAGCGGACTGCGTGATTTACGGACATACCCATAATGCGGTCTGTCACCGCACTCCGGGTGAACAGGGGAAATTGATTATCAATCCCGGTGCCTTTCAAATGATCAGTAGGTATGGGGTTCCCTGTTCCTATGCGATTTTAGAGGCTGGTGAGCAGCTGAAAGGGTCGTTGCATGAGCTTCCGTTGAGGTGAGGACGGTGAAGAAAGGCTTATGAAACGGGACAGAGCAATATCCATGATTACCTGTAGACAGAAGCAGTTGCATAGTTCTTTGCAAACAAAAAAATGAATATTCGTAGACGCACATGGGAGATTGTTGAAGTAGCCAAAGCCGGAGATACGGCAAGCCGTGTGTTCGATATCTTTATCCTCACATTGATTTTTCTGAATGTCCTCGCGGTGATCATCGGCTCGGTTCAGTCTATTCAGGAACGCTTTAAAGTGTTCTTCAATGTATTCGAGCTACTATCCGTTATCGTATTCACCATAGAATATCTAGCACGCTTGTGGTCATGCACAGCCCATCCGCGATATATCGGTCGCATTTATGACCGTCTTCAATTTGCCGTACGGGCAATGCCGATTATTGATCTTCTTGCCATCCTTCCGTTCTATCTGCCATTCCTGGGAGTAGACCTTCGGACACTCCGATCCCTACGCCTCCTTAGAGTCCTCCGTATAGCCAAGGTTGGGCGGTATTATTCATCACTTAACCTTATTAAGCATGTGTTTCAGGCGAAAAAGGAAGAACTCGTCCTTACGTCGGTACTGATGGGTATCCTCTTAATTATTTCATCAACTATTTTGTACTATTGTGAAAATACAGTCCAACCGGATGCCTTTTCAAGTATCCCCGCAACAATGTGGTGGTCGGTTGCTACACTTACGACCGTTGGGTACGGAGACATGTATCCTGTCACTTTCATGGGAAAACTCTGCGCAAGCGTGATTGCTGTTCTTGGGATAGGAATGTTTGCTCTGCCGACAGGAATTTTGGGGGCGGGATTCGTTGAGGAAATTCAGAGACAAAAAGAGCCGAGAAAGATTTGCCCACATTGCGGAAAGGGGCTTCCCTAGCAACTGGAGCGGTACATGCAAAGAAAGCACTTCCACCAAAACTCCCTTGCAAGTTCTCCCCCAAACACCCTGGTAAATTTACTCAGAACTTACTCCTGAGTTTCCCCTAAACCCACTGGTGACTTTTTCCAAAACGTACCGACCTCTTATTTCGTGCATTACCGTCTGTTTTCTGGAATAATATGCGGACACCGAAAGAGATCGGTCTGGCCAAATATCATCACCACCCAATAAAATTCAATCATAAGATTATTTAACCGTGCCCACCAAGAACACCCCAACCCAACCCGCCGGCCCAAAGATCACCCCCATGCTCCGTCAGTACCTGGAAATCAAGGAGCAGCATCCAGGCACGATCCTTTTTTACCGGATGGGCGACTTTTATGAGATGTTCTTTGAGGACGCCGAGACTGCCTCGCGGGTGCTGGGCATCACCCTAACCTCTCGTAACAAAGGGGATAAAAATCAAGTCCCCATGTGTGGAGTACCCTTCCATGCTATTTCAGGCTATCTGAGCAAGATGGTCAAGGCGGGCTATCGGGTGGCTCTCTGCGAGCAGACCGAAGATCCGAAAGAGGCCAAGGGTATTGTCAAGCGGGAGGTAGTCCGGGTAGTCAGTCCGGGAGTGACCACGGACGATCAGCTTCTGGACGAGAAGAGCAACACCTTTGTCTGCACCCTGACAGCGGCCCGCAAGGGCCAGAAGCTGCTCACAATCGGCCTGAGTTTTTTGGATGTCTCCACGGGTAATTTTCTGATCAGCGAGATCCCGCTGCAAGATGAAAACCTTGACCCGGTGATTGACGAGATCACCCGGATGCAACCGGCAGAGCTGCTCACCGCCGATGAGGAGGCAGAATCCCTTGCCCCGCTCAGCGACATGCTGGGTACACTCATTCCGGGACTCTGCCTGACTGAACGGCAGGCATGGTCCTTTACCTATGACACAGCCCTGACCACCCTGAACGAGCATTTTAAAACCAGCAGCCTAGCTGGCTTCGGGTGTCAGGATCTGGAAACCGGGATCTGCGCTGCCGGGGCCCTGCTGACCTATATCCAGGAAACCCAAAAGACCGACCTCTCCTTTATCCGTCAACTGAGCCTGCTCACCCGTTCAGGTTTCTTGATTATTGACGAGTCCTCCCGCCGCAACCTGGAGCTGACCGAGACCATTATCGGCGGCAAGCGCAAGGGCTCGTTGCTCTCGGTGCTTGATTTCACCTCAACGCCTATGGGTGCTCGTCTGTTGCGCCAGCGCCTGCTCTTTCCCCTCCAGGCCCCGGAGAAAATCGAACAGCGACTCAGCGCAGTGGAGATCCTGCTCAATGATGCCCTCCTCCGCCGGGAACTCCAGGATCTGCTAGCCGGTATTTATGATATTGAGCGGCTCTGTAGTCGGCTCATTCTGGGACACGGCAATGCCCGTGATATGGCCGCGTTGAAGCAATCTCTGGGCCAGCTGCCGGAGTTAAAAAAACTGCTCATAAATACGCCCGGCGGCTTGCTGCAAGAGATAGGGATGGAGCTGGATCCCCTGTTCGACCTCCACGAGCTGATCTATAAGGCTATCCGCGATGATGCGCCAGTGACTCTGCGGGAGGGACGGCTGATCCGGGAGGGCTTTCACGAGGAGCTGGACGAGTTGATTTATCTCCTCCGGGACGGTAAACAGCTGATCCTCAATCTTGAGGCCAAGGAACGGGAGCGCACCGGCATTGCCAAGCTCAAGGTGGGCTTTAACAGGGTGTTCGGCTATTATTTCGAGGTCAGCCGTGCCCATAAAGGGGAACTGCCCGAAGATTTTATCCGCAAACAGACCCTGGTCAATGCCGAGCGTTTTATTACCCCTGAACTCAAGGAACTGGAAGAGAAGATCTCGACAGCCCAGGAAAAGCGGCTCACCCTGGAATACAGCCTCTTTCTTGAAATACGGGAAAAGATTGCGGGCCAGAGCGAACGTCTGCTGGCAGCCGCCCTTTGCATCGCCCGCACAGACTTCCTGGTCAGCCTGGCCCGAGCAGCGGATCGTTATCAGTACACCCGCCCGGTCATCACGAAAAGGCGCACTGTTTCCATTATTGAAGGACGACATCCGGTTATCGAGCGTTCTCTGGATCCGGGCAGCTTTGTGCCCAACGATGTCCAGCTGGATCAGGAGACAAACGAGCTGCTCATCATCACCGGCCCCAATATGGCAGGTAAGTCCACCGTCCTGCGCCAGACCGCCCTGATTGTCCTTATGGCCCATATCGGCAGCTTTGTCCCGGCGGATCGGGCCGAGATCGGCATTGTGGACCGTATCTTCACCCGAGTCGGAGCAATGGATGACCTGCGCCGGGGCCAATCCACCTTTATGGTGGAGATGAATGAGACCGCCAATATCCTCAATAATGCCACCGAGCACAGCCTGGTCATTCTGGATGAGATCGGACGCGGCACCTCCACCTATGACGGCCTGGCCATTGCCTGGGCCGTGGCCGAGGAGCTGGCGGAAAAAAACGGGTGCGGGGTCAAGACCATGTTCGCCACCCATTACCATGAGCTGACCGACCTGGCCACCACCCACGAGCGAATCCAGAACTACTCCATTGCCGTGCGGGAGCAGGACAACCGGATCCACTTTCTCCACAAGCTGGTCAAGGGCGCTGCCAGCCGCAGTTATGGAATCCAGGTGGCTGCCCTGGCTGGCGTTCCCGATCATGTGGTTGCCCGAGCCCAGGAAATTCTTACCAATATTGAACAAGGGGAATTTACCGCGACCGGGGAACCGACCATTACAGTGTCTGTGAGGGAAAGGAAACAGGAGCCGTACTGCCAGATGAGCCTTTTTCCGCCTAAGGAAGATCCCGTGCGCAATCGGCTGAAGAAAATTGACCTGGATGAGCTTTCGCCTCGGCAGGCGCAGGATGTGTTGTACGAGTTGGCGGGTCTTTTGGGGTAGAGAAAACAAAAAGCGAGGAGCCGAAAAACAAAAATGAAGCGGGCACGTAACGCACTCGCTTCATTGCAGATCTATTTTCCAGCTAGTTAACAAGATTACTATGGAGTAGGCTCTGGTATCACTGGAACTGACGCCTCCCCCTCGAAAGTTGGGGCAAAGACATACACTAACCCATCCCCATTGTATACATTTGAAAGAGATTCCATCATCGGCATCATAATAGCCTCTTGCATCAATGGTATCATAATACTCTGCATAGGAAGTTGTTCTCCTAACGGATTATCAGGATAAATAGTAGACTGGGATATCATCCTATCAGTCCTCACCTCATTCCTCATGTCTACCAAGTCAGCACTCGTCTCAATGTCTGCAATAGTACTCGCAACTAAAGCATCTGATGCGGCTATGGGATCTGATATAGTTAGCGCGGCAATTGCCTGACCGACAAAGGTGGCGCCCCCGAGAATCACCAACAAGCCCATGAAGTTTACAGATTTTTTTAATAACATTTTTCCCTCCTTTTTTATTAAGATACAGCTTCTATTTAACTAACTCTTCATCTGAGGGCGCAAACCGTATTGCCAGCCCCTCCGGGTTAGTGGGGTCTGTAAAGAATATTCTTTGAGTATTTTCAAGGTTAATTGCCGACATGATTTTACCACCCACATCCTCATAGACCGTTTTAGCTACATTGGTTACATCTGGATAAGGGGATATATCTGGGAACAAAAGTTCAAGTGTGGCCTTATCAAGGAGAACTTTCAACTTTGTCTCGCCCATAATCTTTGTTCGCATCTCCGTTTTCATAGCCTTTACATCTTCCCTCGCCTTCAATGCATCAATTTGCGCTGGTTCTAAAATTTCATGAATCGACGTAGGAAGAACGAGCTGAGCCTCTGCCTTACCAACAAATACCAACAGCCCTGAAAACACAATAAGCAGTTGGGGAAGGGCAAGGAATATTATTTTATCTCGTATCATAGTTATTTCTTCTTACAGAATTTTTATTCATCCTTGAGTGCAATCAAGGGGTAGGATCCGCCTGAACCGTTACTTCAGAATCCAATTTTTCCATTTTCTGCGCCGTTTTTTTCTTTACTTGAGCACTGAATTTAGAATTTACGACGCCACCTAGGCGCATCCCCATCATCTTCTGCATAATAGCTCCGGCATTGGGACCTACCTGCTCCGTCATGGCTTGTCGTCTCATACCTTGCTGAACTGCCCTGAGAGAGGAATCGGCTTTGACCTTTTTAATCTGTTCCGGGGATAAAATTTCATGAATCGATACAGGGAGATTCAGATCTATAGCCTCTGCTCTACCGGCAAAGCTTACCAAAAAAAATAATGCGAGCAGCAGCACTCTCTCTTCCAAGCCTACCTTCTTAATATTTATCATATCTTCCCTCCTTTTTTCGAAGCAACACGACCCATCACTGATGGATAGGTTCACATATAATTTTACCTGCCGAACTAATACCCTTCATAAACTCTCCTTCCGGGCAAAATTGGCCCAGCCCAAGCCATGAAGAACTCTTTCCTGACGAATCAGGATCAGATATTTTTTTCTTCGGCGAATCAACCTTTTTTTCTTTCTTGTCCTGAGGACTAGGCGTACCGGGATCACCCTTCTCGCCTTTCTCCCCCTTCTCGCCTTTCAAGCCAACAGGCCCTTGTTCGCCTCTCTGGCCAATAGGTCCCTTCGGACCAATAAGCCCTCTTGGCCCCCGCTCGCCTCTCGGGCCAATAGGTCCCTTCGGGCCAATAAGCCCTCGTCCGCCATGAGGACCTTGGGCACCGGTATCGCCTTTATCGCCCTTGTCTCCTTTCTCACCCTGAAGACCTTGGGCTCCGACTTCACCTTTATCGCCCTTGTCTCCTTGCTCGCCCTGAAGACCTTGGGCACCGGTATCACCTTTATCGCCCTTGTCTC
>CBFDDU010000065.1:0-18248 GCA_965603655.1 uncultured Candidatus Electrothrix sp.
CTTTACCCGGCCCCTGCTGCGTGCCCTTGATGTCCTGAGGCGAGGAGTGCATCAGGTTCGTGATGATGATCTTGCACATGAGATCAGGAAAGATTTGGTCTGTTATGAGTTTGCCGATCTGGCCGAGTCATTTAACAGCATGACCAATAGTCTCAGGATCAGTCGAAAGGATTTGGCAGACTATAATAAATCCCTTGAAAATAAAGTGAATGAGCGTACTCAGGAGCTTAAGGAAGCACAAGATATTATGATTCAGCAGGCCCATGAGGCCGGGATGGCTGAAATGGCTGTTGGGGTGCTCCATAATATAGGCAATGCCATTACCCCGGCAAAAATAAGCGCGACCATGCTGATTGCTCGTTTGAAAAAAAGCCCGTTACGGAATAATTTGGCGCGGGTTCTGCACTCGTTGCAGGATATGTCCCGGGGCGATGTCGGTGAAGATCGGAGCTTGAGAATGCAAAAGATCATTGAGCTTATTCCAGAATCCATTGCTGAAGAGTACGGACAGGTAGAAACCGCGCTGGAGCAGATTTGCGATAAGCACAGCCATATCGAGGATATTATCCGTCTGCAAAGGCAGTATGCCCGTGTTCCCACGGGAGAGCATCACCATCTTGATATCAATCGGGTAGCCCGAGATGCCTTAAATATGTTTTATGAATCGTTGGAGCAGCGGGAGATAGACGTGGAGCTGGCGTTTCAGGAAATCCCATTGGTGCGACTTGAGGAGGTGCATTTTTTACAGATTCTCGTCAATTTGATTAAAAATAGTTATGAGTCCTTTGACGGCAGTAATGCAAAAAATAAAAAGATAATATTGTCTTCCTTTTTAGAAAGCAACGAGTCGCATAGTGTGGTATTTTCGATTAAAGATAACGGTTGCGGCTTTACGGAAAAAGAAAAGGAAAACTTTTTTCGTTTCGGCTACAGCACCAAGGCCAGAGGCTCAGGATTCGGGCTCCACTCCTGTGCTAACTATCTTATCGCCAACAATGGTTCCATTGACGCCTTCAGTGCCGGTCTCGGTATGGGCTCCGAATTTATTCTGCACTTGCCGACCGACACCTCCCCGGAATGAAAAAACGTACGGAGATTTTTCAAGATGATAAACGGCAATAACCGAATATTGATCATTGATGATGACCACGATATATGGAAAGCGTATCAGCTCGTTTTGCAACCGAATAGCCGGGATGAGGCATCCAGTATCAGTCAGCTTAATGCTCTGCTTCTGGCGGAGCACCCTTCTGAGACCCCGCTTCCTTCGGAAGAGACGCCGGATTTTGAGCTCTCCTATGCGTCTCAAGGCCAGGAAGGTTATGAAATGGTCAAACAGGCGATTCGTGATCAGCAGCCGTTTGCCATCGCCTTTGTTGACATCCGGATGCCCCCTGGTTGGGACGGTATGGAAACAGCTGCCCGCATTCGAAAATTTGATCTGGATATTGAGCTTGTTATTGTAACCGCCTATTCCGACCGTTCGCGCGAGGAGATAGCCAAGGCTGTTGGAACGCTTCATAAACTGCTTTTTTTTCGCAAGCCTTTTGATCCGGAAGAGCTTATGCAGGTGGCTGTTTCTCTTTGTGATAAATGGAATACGGGGAAAAGGGAAAACGAACAGCGGAGGGAGCTGCAAACTATTCTTGATACCAGTCCGGCAGCTATTTTCAGTGTTGATCAGGAGGATCGGGTCATTGCCTGGAATCCGGCAGCTGAAAAAATAACTGGTTTTCCAGCTGAGGAAGTCAAGGGGAAGGTATGTGTTTTTCGGGAGATATCGGAATATTCTTTTTGTCATACCTGTGAAGCGCGAGATAATCCTCAGAGCCGGGGATCGGATCGTGAGATGAAGATCACCGCAAAGGACGGCACCTCAAAGATTATCTGTCTCTATGTTGCTCAGGTTGCCTTGGAGAAGGAGAACGGTGTGATGACGATTTGTAGCTTCTGGGATATCACGGCCCTCAAAGAGGGAGAGCAGGCTCTTTCTGAAAGCAACCAACGGTTGCAGGAAAAGATCGCCACCAATGAACGCCTGCAGGCGGAAAGTCTGCATTTGCAACAGGAACTCCATCAGGCCCAGAAGATGGAGGCCATCGGTCTCATGGCAGGAGGCGTGGCCCATGATCTGAATAACATCTTGGCATCCATTGTCGGTTATCCTCAGCTGATAACGCTTCAATTTCCTGATAATAAACAACTGCACGAGCTTGCCCAGGCTGTTGAAGAGGCTGGCGAGCGAGCTGCTGCAGTGGTTGATGATCTTTTGACGGTGGCACGGGGGGTTGCTGTGGTCAAACAGGTCGCTGATTTGAACACGCTGGTTGAAAACTATCTTGCCTCGACAGAAGCAAAGGAAGTGCAGAAGTTGCATCCCGAGGTCATGCTGTCCACCGACCTGAACCCGCAATCTTTGCATATTAGCTGCTCGCCGATTCATATTGCGAAATGTCTTATGAACCTGGTGAATAACGCGGCAGAGGCCATTGAAGGGAAAGGAGAAGTCGTTATTGCGACGAGCAGGCAGGAGGTAGTTGAGGATTCAGGCAATTCTGCCTGCAAGGTACAGCCGGGCCGATATGCTGTCCTGCAGGTTCGTGATAATGGGCCGGGGATATCCGAAGAAGATCAAGAACGTATTTTTGAGCCCTTTTATACCAAGAAGGCTATGGGGCGAAGCGGTACCGGATTAGGGCTGGCTGTGGTCTGGAATACAGCTCTGGATCATAACGGCTCCGTGACCGTGAGCAGTACTCAGGGACAGGGAACGAATTTTACCCTTCTTTTTCTTCTGACCGGTGACGAAGTTTTCCATGTCCAGGAAGTGGAGCCCGGTCTTGAAGAGTTGGTCGGTACCGGAACGGTCATGGTGGTGGATGATGATGTCCGGCAGCTCAATCTTGCTGGCGGCATGTTGAAGGTCCTGGGCTACGAAGTTGTAAAGGCGTCCAGCGGCGAAGAGGCCTTGCAGCTGTTGGCTGATCAGCCGGTGGATTTATTGGTCCTGGATATGCTCATGCCGGGCATGAACGGTCGCCGTACCTATGAAGAGGCAAAGAAACTCTATCCCGAGCAGAAGGCAATCATCTCCAGCGGTTTTGCAGCGGATAAAGAGGTACGGAAGGCGCAGGAGCTGGGTGCTGGCAGATTTATCAAGAAGCCGTATACATTAAAACAATTGGGCCTTGCGGTCTGTGACGAGTTAGCATCCTCGCTATAATCAGAAAAATCAGAAAAAACGAGAGCATGATTGATCAAAGCATAACCATCTCCATCAGGGATGAATATATAGAGTTGTACAAACTCCTTAAACTGGCAAACGTGGCTGCCAGCGGCGGGGAAGCAAAATATATGATCAGCGTGGGCATGGTCCGGGTGAACGGAAAGCCGGAAAGCAGAAAGCGGAGAAAGACCCGAGTGGACGAGACCGTGCAATGCAACGGGGTGGAGATAAAAGTCGTTGCCGAGTGATGACCTATTCTCCGGTGGACTTTTGCGGCGTATTGCGCTAAATATCCTTCCTTGAAATCGATCAATCTTTAGGAAATGTAGGGGCAGACCTGTGTGTCTGCCCGGCATGAAAGGGCGAACACATAGGTTTGCCCCTACGGCACCCGAATTAATAATACTCAATCGAAAGATATGAACAGAGATATTTATCAAGAACCCTTGGTCAGTCGGTATACTTCTCCAGAAATGCAGGAGCTCTTTTCCGAGCGCTTTAAGTTCACCACCTGGCGTCGTTGCTGGATCGCCCTGGCAGAGGCGCAGCATGAATTGGGTCTGAAAATGGTTACCCAAGAGATGATTGACGAGCTCAAGGCCCATGCCAAGGATCTTGATTTCGAGGTTGCCGCAGCCAAGGAAAAAGAAATTCGCCATGATGTGATGGCCCATGTCTATGCCTATGGCCTGCAATGCCCCAAGGCCGAGGCTATTATCCATCTGGGTGCCACCTCCCAGTTTGTGGTCTGTAATACCGACCTGATCATCCAGAAAAAGGCCCTTCAGCTGATTAAAAAGACCTTAATCAACACCATTGCCAATCTTTCCTCCTTTTGCCGCGAGTATAAGGATATGGCCACTCTGGGCTTTACCCATTACCAGCCTGCCCAGCCCACCACCGTGGGCAAGCGCAACACCCTCTATATTCAAGATCTGCTCATGGACCTGGAGTATATCGAGGCCTTGGAACAACAGGTCAAGGCCAGGGGAGCCAAGGGAACAGTGGGTACCCAGGCCACCTTCCTGGAGCTGTTTCAGGGGGATCACGCCAAGGTGCGCGAATTGGATCGGCTGGTTTCCGAAAAACTGGGCTTTGCCACGGTTTTTGCGGTCACCGGCCAGACCTATCCCCGTAAACTGGACATGAAGACCGCTGAGACCCTGGCTGGTATCGGGACCTCAGCTCATAAATTTGCCGTGGATGTCCGTCTGCTCTCCAACCTCAAGGTTCAGGAAGAGCCCTTTGCCAAGAAGCAAGTGGGCAGCTCGGCTATGGCCTATAAGCGCAATCCCATGCGTTCGGAACGGATGACCGGCTTGGCCCGTAAACTCATGGGGCTGCCAGCCAATTTTGCAGCCACCGCAGGTAATCAGTGGTTTGAGCGCACCTTGGACGATTCTGCCATCCGCCGGATGGATATGGCCCAGGCCTTTCTTCTTACTGATGCCATCCTCAAGCTGTATGTGAACATCACCAGCGACATGGTGGTCTATCCTAAGCAGGTTGAACGCTATCTGCGGGCGGAGTTGCCCTTTATGTCCACGGAGAAGATCCTCATGGCCTGTGTTGAGCAGGGCAAGAGCCGTCAGGATATGCATGAGGTTATCCGGGAGCATTCTGTCGCGGCCGGTTTGGCAGTGAAAGAGCAGGGCCTGGAGAATGATCTCCTGGTCCGTTTGGCTGATGATCAACGGGTCCCCTTTGCCCTCAATGAGCTGGAAGAGATGATCGGTAATTACCAGGAATTCACGGGCCGGGCTGCTGAGCAGACCGATGAGTTTCTGGACGAGGTGGTAGGGCCGATGCTGGAGAAATACCAGGATCAGATCGGCGGGATTGATTCTTCGCTTAAGGTGTGATGGAGGATATAGGTAAAGGGAGCGCGGCAGGAAGGGAACGGCACGCCGTTGCCCCTACAGGGTTGCTGCATGATAGTATGCAGACCTTTTATCTCAGAGTACGCCCTAATCGGATAGCCCTGTTTCGTTTCCTGCTGGAAGGCTACGACGGACTGGCCGTCCTCTCGACAATGGATGCAAAACAGGGGCTGGTTAGGCTGATTGTACCGGAGTCCAGGTATACGGAGCTCTGGCGGTTGCTGTTTGCGATTTGCGAAGACCTGTGTCCCTCTGTATAAGAAAAGGTGCCTTGGAAGACTCTCAAATAATCTTCCGTACCATGCGAATGCAAATACACAGCTGCTTTTTTCTTGACGATATGCTGTGCATGTATTTTAATCTCTTACAAGATAATTTAAAGAGTTGCTTGCAATTCTATATGCCCCTACAGCCGGACGTTGGGCCTGGAATTGGCCCTTTGAACAAGGCGTGTTGTTGCGGTCGGCTTGGTCTTCATCGCAGCCTGTATTAACTTATTTTACAGTCTGTTTTAACTTATATCATTAAGGAGAAAACTTATGAAGTTATCTGTAATTGGCCTTGTTGCCGCGTCTTTGTTGCTTGCCGGATCTGCTTTTGCAACTGAGGAAATGGCAAAAAAGAATAACTGTATGGGCTGTCATAAAATGGAAGGCAAAGCTATGGGACCTAGCATCAAGGACATGGCAAATGCTGATGGCGCAAGTGTTGAGAGATATGCAGCGTCAATCAAAGATGGCACAAAGAAAAAAGAGGATGGCACAACTGTATGGGGTGGTGCTATGGCTATGCCGCCGCAGGCAAATGCAGCAGCTGATGCGGAAGCATTGGCTACGTGGATTATGGAACAGAAATAATACGCGTTTGACGCGCTTGAGACTAAACTAAGTGCGCCACAGGCATGTGATGAGGGCAGGCAGACGCCTGCCCTTGAGCTTGCTAAGGCTTCTCAACTTCCCCATCATTAATTCCTGCACAGATTGTCCTTGCCGCATCCTCTCTGACTTCCTTTCTTCTTTATATCCATCAGAATAAGCCGTAAACTGTCCATCCCGTGTATTCAGCAGTGGACCTATCCCGCTTCAAGCGATGTCGAAGCTGTTCCTCCTGTTAAGGCTAACTGTCTTGTATGATTGAAATATGTCAGGATAGAAGCTTAGGTCGTCGGGATGTCCATATTCCGGTGTGCAAGGATAAGTTTTGTTTTTCCAATTGCTTATGTATAAGCAAGGTGATAAAGTGCTCCTTGTGCAGGCAGGGAAGGGGTGGATTCCTCTTGGGACTGTATGTCGCATTACTCATGAAGGGCGGTGCCGAATCCGGCGCCAAATCTTAACCGCAGGAGAAGATGCAATGAGTGAAAAGGAACTGTATCGGCAGAAAATGAAGGCCCGGTTGGATGAATTAATGGCGGATATCGACAAACTCAAAGCCAAGGCATCCGGGGCGTCAGCAGATGTGAAGCTGAAATTGACCGAGCATATCAAGGAAATAGAAGAGAAGGTCGATGAGGGCAAGGCGAAACTGGCTGAACTCGGGAATACCAACGAGGAGCGATGGGAGTCGGTCAAGGAAGGGGTTGAGTCTGTCTGGGAGGCGTTGAAGCACGCTGTCAAGGATGTTTCAGCCAAATTCAAGGAGTAACAGCCCTGCCTTGGTTATACGTCGCCCGGATGAAATGCGCTGTATCCGGGCTTCCGTTGTGGCGGTATCTCTCGCTTTTCATACGAATTATCCCTTCTTTCTTCTTATTGATCTTCACACCAGCTTCCGTATCAGCTCACCAAGCGCAGCCAACCTTGTGCCGTTATCCTTCCCCGCGATCAGCAATAATCGATAGTCCGTGATACTGCGCAGGGGCAATAGGCTTTGTATCTCCCGTTCAATCACTTCAGCCTGCGTATCTTTGCGGGAGCCGGGCTTGAACTTGGAGCTGTCAATTACTTGGATGAAGGAGACCTGTTCGGCACAGGGGATCGGGCCTTCTGGATGTGAGTCATGAATAAAGTGGGTGGCAAGAGCTGCCTGAAGGAATTTTCCGCAGAGCTTGGTAGGGAGAAACCCAGATTCTTCTATCTCTACGACTCCTCTGATTTTTCCTGAATCCAAGATGAGCAGGTCAACACAGCACATCCTGGTTGCCCGTCCTTTTTTCGGGCCGACAAACAGGGGCAGATGCTGATTACCGCCACAGGCCGGATCGCGCAGCAGCTCATATTGAATGGGAAGCTGCTGCGCAATGGTCTCGGCCACTGCATAATGTAGAGGGTGGTCAGGCATTCTTATTTTTTGTTAATCTTCGCCCAGCTATCCCGCAGAGTAACAATGCGATTAAAGACCGGTTTCTCCGGGCTGCTCTCCTTACTGTCCAAACAGAAATACCCCTGCCGCTCAAACTGGACCCGATCCTCCACGCTCAGCTCTGCCAGCGAGGGCTCCAGGATACTGTTCGCCAGCACCTGACAGGAATCAGGATTGAGGAACTCTTTAAAATCCTTTTCCTTGTTCGAGTCTGGATTTTCCACGCTGAAGAGTCGATCATAGAGGCGTACCTCTGCCGGAATGCCGTGCTTGGCTGAAACCCAGTGAATGGTGCCCTTGACCTTGCGTCCGTCCGGGGCCGAACCTCCCCGAGTCTCGGGATCATAGGTGCAGTGCAGCTCAACGACCTCGCCGTTCTCATCCTTGATCGCCTTTTCGCAGGTGATCAGGTAGGCATAGCGCAGGCGCACTTCCCGGCCTTCAGTGAGACGAAAAAACTTCCTCGGCGCATTCTCCAGATAGTCGGCGCGTTCAACATAGATCTCCTGGCTGAAGGGAACTTTGCGGGTGCCCATGTCCGGGTTCTGGGGATGATTCTGCGCTTCCAGTTCTTCTTCTTGCTCTTCCGGATAATTGGTGATCACAATTTTGAGCGGGTCGAGCACGCCCATTACTCTGGGTGCATCGACGTTCAGGTCATCGCGCACCGAGTTTTCCAGCACGCCCATGTCGATCCAGGAATCACGCTTGCCCACCCCTATGGTATCACAGAAATTACGGATGGAGGCGGGGGTATAGCCGCGCCGCCGCAGGCCGGAGATGGTCAGCATCCGGGGATCATCCCAGCCGTCCACATGCTGTTCATCCACCAATTGGAGGAGCTTGCGCTTGCTCATCACGGTGAAGTTGATGTTCAGGCGGGCGAACTCGTACTGGCGCGGGCGGCAGGATGTGGCCAGGGTGTCCAGGACCCAGTCGTAGACAGTCCGGTTGTTTTCAAACTCCAGGGTGCAAATGGAATGAGTGATTTGCTCGATCATGTCCGACAGGCAATGGCAGAAATCGTACATCGGGTAGATGCACCAGGTGTCGCCGGTGCGGTGGTGCTGCTTGTTCATGATCCGGTAGATGGCCGGGTCGCGCATCATCATATTGGGCGAGGCCATGTCGATCTTGGCCCGCAGGGAGCAGGTGCCCTCGGCCAGTTCGCCGTTCTTCATCTGCGCAAACAGGGCAAGGTTTTCCTCAACCGAGCGGTCGCGGTACGGGCTGTCCTTGCCCGGCTCGGTCAGGGTGCCCCGGTATTCGCGCATGTCGTCCGCGTTGAGATGGCAGACATAGGCCTTGCCCATCTTGATCAGCTGGACCGCAAAGTCGTGGAGTTGGTCAAAATAATCTGAGGAAAAATGGAGATGCTCGCCCCAGTCAAAGCCGAGCCAGCGCACGTCTTTCTGGATAGCATCCACGTATTCAGTGGATTCCTTACCCGGATTGGTGTCGTCAAAGCGGAGATGACAGACCCCGTTGTTCTCCTTGGCAATACCGAAGTTCAGGCAGATGGACTTGGCATGGCCGATGTGGAGGAAGCCGTTGGGCTCCGGCGGGAAGCGGGTGACGATGTTGCTGTGCTTGCCGGATTTGAGGTCTTCGGCGATGATTTGGCGGATGAAGTCGAGGGGTTTGGTCTGGGTATCGTTGGTGTTCATAATGAGAGGAAACTCTGGATGTGTTTTTGTTAAACAGATTGACTGTGATTTTTTTCTGAAATTCCTTGCAGTTCGGTATTAGCTGAAGCAAGTGCATTTGCTATATAAAGTCTCGTGCTGAAATAGGTGACAAAGAAACCAAGTATTATGAAGCAAAGTATAGATGCGATGATAAGTGACTCTGAATTCGGATGTCCTATATCCAATGAAATTTTCGTGGAAATATTTATGAGAAATTTCAGCAGCCCTTTAAGTTCCACAAGGCCTATCCCGACAAGCATTTTTGTTAACCAGTCAGAGATTTGTTCCAAGTTTGTGTTGATTTGGTAGGATATTTTGTTTCCAGATTTGATGCCATCCTGTTCCTGAATCGTCTTCGGAATGCCAAAAAGGAAACCAAGTGCATTGCCGATAAGATATGAAGAGGAAGTTACCATGAAGAGCGTTGCAAGTACTGCCGTGGTATTTTTCCCTGACAAGGACAGAGAATAGAAAGCAATGCAAGTAAAGCAGAGAATCACTCCCAATACAAGACCTGAAAAAATGAACAGAAAGCTGAAAGTTATTTTCTCTTGCTGAAAGAACGAGGCTATTCTTTTTTTCATAATTCATTATCCCGCCTGAAACACCCAGAGCCCCTGATTTCCGACGCTGTAGATCGAGAGCTCGGGAATTCCTTGCTGCAATACTCCTGCCGTAACTGGAAATATCTCAGTGTATTGAAATCAATATTGATACCGAAGCTGAGTCAATGTAAAGTGTCTTCTTTAGCTTTTAATTACTCACGGATATTCGAAGGAAAACCAGGTAATATCTTTGATTCCAACAGCCTGCCTTTATAAGTGAAGAATTCCATTTCACCACTCTCGTCACAGAACCACACTTCCTTTGCCCCTTTAGCAAGATACAGCTCCCGTTTTTCAGCCATCTCCCCCTTTGTGTTACCGGGCGATATAACCTCAACACAGATCTCCGGTGCCATGCTGTACGGTGTTTCGAATCCGTGCTGACTGATAAACTCAGCAGAAGCCCAAGCAACGTCCGCTACTTTGACGTTTTTTGAGGTTTGAATACTGACTTCAGCAGAAACTTCGCCTTCCTTCAGGAGCAGCATGAGTTTCATAGCAATCTTAACCTGAAGATTACCGTGCAGATTCGATGCCGGTGTCATGACGATTTTTCCCCATTCATTGAGTTCGATCTTAAAGGGTATATTTTGCAGAGATGGGTGTTCGAGAACCTGATTCCATTCCATGTGTACCTCTTTTCTGCTGTTTCTGTATTGTACTTAGCCAGCCCCGAATATGGGACAAATTTTCTTGCCCTTGTTTTTCCCCGTCATTTTCGTGATACCGAAGCCGGGAAATGGCAACAGCATCTTCTTCCGCCTTATAGACTATTCGGCACTCAGATCAATTACTTTCAGAGCATCCGAATCAAACAGAAGCCGATGGTTGAGCATATCCTGTAATGCCTCGAAGTAATCATTTCTGAGCTTGTTTCTCGAAGGCAATTGCCCATCATCGATCACTGACTGAGCTTTTGCAAAATTCGGCGCAACGATTTTTTGGCTCGGACCGTGAAAGATTATGCCGTCTGAAGTAAAAACGGTTGAATTTATGGGCACGGGGTCCCGTTCGGCTTCCGGCACAAAAAGATGCGTGCCGGACCAACCTGCCGGTATCTCCGTGCCGAGGAGGTGAAAAATGGTCGGCGCAATATCGTGATGACTTCCGACAGCAGCGGTATATCTGTCTCCTGTCTGTGCTATAAGCGATTCATCTCCGGGAATCAAGATGAGAAGCGGCACGATGTTATCTTTGAAGTTGGCAAAAGAAACATCCAGGTTTTCAGCAAGGTATTTTTTTGCCTGTTCATTGAACGGCGGAACATGATCACCGTAGAGGATAAAAAGCGTGTCATCCCACAGACCGTTGTTTTTCATGGCCTGAAAAAAAGAGCCGAGCGCATCGTCGGTATACCGATACATCTGTAAGTAATGGAGCATCTGCTGATTTTGTTCAAACCCGCTGTCTGCAAAGAGTTTCGTGTACTTGCCCGGAATATCCTGATAAGGAAAATGTGTACTTAACGAGATCAGATAGGTGAAAAAGGCTTCCTGCTGTTTTTCCATGTATCCTGCACTCTGCTGGAGAAACTCTTTGTCCGGTATTCCCATTCCCAGCTTCTCAGCTGCTTTGAATGTATCGATAAAATACATTTTTTCAATCCCGAACCGGGGATGATTGACAGAACGGTTCCACATAGCAGGATAGTAGCCGTGCATGGAACTCGTTGTATATCCTTGCTCCCGGAGCAGTTGCGGCATGCCGAACAGTTTAATTCGTTGGGGAAGGTCAAGTGAGGAGACTTTCTGGCGGCTCGGACGCAGCCCGGACATCAGGGCGAACTCTGAATCGGATGAACCGCCTGAATAGTTCAGGTCGAGGATATGATCCCATGATAAGGCTTCAGCGAGAAGACCGTTCAGGGTCGGCGTTACCTGTTCTCCCTGAATGGCAAGATTCAGCAGAAAGGGGTGAAATGACTCCAGCGAGATAACGACAACATTTCGCCCTGCCGCAATACCTGCAAAGGGACTTGCTGTCCGGTTCAGCTCATATTTATGGTGCAGCCAGGAGGTGAGCTGCGATTTCTGCGCAGCTGTCTGATGGTGCAAGAAGTTCCGAGACCAGATTTTTCAGATGAAAGTTGATGACACCGAAACTCACTGCCCAGTATGTGGCAGAGGAATCATAGGGCGGAGAAAACTGCTGCCGCCCGGAGTGCCGGGGATTTTTTTCATCCAGATCGTGAACAATAAGCGTTCGCTGATTTCTTTCATCCAGTGTCCATTCAACATTATGCTTTTCAAAAAAGAACGCGATATTGTAGCAGTTGAGCGCCAGGAAAAAGAAGAGCACAGCCAGTGTTTTCTCAAAGAGAAATGAACTTTTTCTTTGGTAAAAATGTACAGCCGCATACCGTTGGAGGATTTCTCCTGCAACAGCAAAAAGGATAAAAGGCCCGCACATCAGCAGGGCATTCCGCACCGGGAAGGAGGCCGTAATACTTGAACGGACATCCCATAGCTGATGTACACCTTTCAGGCTGGAGACCGTGATAAGAGATGAAAAAAAATCGTAATACACCAAGTCCGCAAGCAGCAGGAGGGAGGTAAGAAAGCCTGTGCAGCCCAGAAAATACCAACGCCAACGCCAACTTTTCAGGAACAGCAAGGACAGAAATACGAGAAAGAACGGCCAGACCAGCAGCCAGTTCTGTCCGGGCACATAATAGTTCGGAAGACTGGAAAGCATGGTGTGAATCAGGGATACCGAGCCGAAACTCTGCTCGCTGTTGCGTATCAAGGAAAGAACAGAGAGCTCATTTCGATAGATAACCGTAATAAAAGCGGCCAGCAGACAAAGCTGCACCATCTGCCAGGGCCATGCAGTTTTTTGGGGGAGTTTTTCGGCTCGTTTTTTTTTCGATTTATTAACCATTTGTTTTTTTACTGTTAAATTGTATTCAGTATCGTCAAATCTCTGATTATTACTGCGGAGAGGAGCAATGTTCACCTCGCCTGAAACACCCGAAACCCCTGATTACCAAAACAGTAGATCACAAATTTAGAAATCTCAGCCTTGGGATATTCCGCGCGTAACCCCTCGGCATAGCCGTCAATCTGCTCGGTATCTTCAACTCGGACCTGAAAATCCTCAATGCTTGTCTTCATTTTCCTGAGCTCGGCATTGGAAAAGTATTTAAATTCAACCACCCAGCGCAGGCCCGCATATTTTTCATTATACTTGCCCACAAACTCCAGATCACTTCGTCCCTGGGGATAGGAACGCTCCACATGCCAGACAAACCAGCGGGAAAGAAAGCGGCTGCACAGCTCGTAAAAGGTGGTGCGGTAGAAGTTTTCATTCACCTGCTGAAAGATAGCCTCAGGCAGCTGGGAAACATACTCCTGCCAATACCCGGCAAAGAGCTGCTCCAGATTGGGCTGATTGGCAAAGGCCTGCATGATCTCGGCATAGCGGGTGGACACGTCGATATGATGAATCTCATTAAAATACTGAACAAAGATGGTGCGCATGTTCATATTGGGCAGGCAAAGGAAAAAATCATCTTTTCGAGTCAACATGCCGAGGTAAAAGAACGAGATAGGAAAGAAAGACGGTTCGAAAAACTGGTACATATTGAACTTCTCGACCAGAAAAGTGTCGTCAAAGGCGATGGAGTTATGCAGGGTCAGGCGATTAACAAATTCCTCGGTTAGAGCCGGATTGGAGGCGGTCAGGCGGCGTACCCAGGAAATATCGGTCTTCAGGTTGAGGTCGGTCAGATGCTTGGGGATGGTTTTATGATTTTGCAACCAGTTGAGGAAGTAGAGCACCGAGGTCGAATTATACAGGCTTTCTTTGTCATTGGTGATGAGATGGTAGCCGTTGTACTGATTTTTCATCAGCGTACCTACCTCGGAACGGGTGGCCGGATCAAGATCCTGGTCTTGAAAGACTGCGTCAATCAAGGCGTCGGTCTCGGCCTGGGTGAAGCCCAGCATGTTCTCAAACTTCGGATCCAAGGTCAGGAAGGTGGCCACATTAAAGCCGGAAGCCATGTCATCCATGGTGATGGGCAAGACCCCGGTGATAAAGACATTGGCGATGCTCTGCGTTTCTCGACCCTGCTTCAGAGTTTTAAAGAATGTTTTAAGAAAACCATTGTCCGCAGTTAATTCCCGGTAGAGCTGATCCTTATTGGCTGTAACCAGCTGATTGGCAAAATTATCATATTCGTCAACGATGATATACAGGGGCGGCAGTTCGTGCGTTTTGATATAGCTGAGTAGGCTACCCAGGCAATCAGACACCGGATCATCGGTATCAATCTCCGGCATATCCTTGAGCAGAGCATATTTATTGCGCATATACTTGATCAGGTAATTGCAATGCACCTTGAAGCTGCGCTCAATAGCACCAAGGGTTTTTCCTGGTTCGATAACGGAAAAATTCAGGTGCAGGATAAAGCAGCTGTTCTGCTTGCCGGTTGGGTGCTGCCCTATCCAGGTGTGGCCGAAGAGTTCGCTGAAGCGGTCCGCTGTATTGAGGTCGTAATAATGGTTGAGGAGAGAACAGAGCAGGGATTTGCCGAAGCGTCTCGGCCGGAGAAAGACAGGGTTGTTCACCTGCTCCAGCTCGGCAAGCCAAGAGGTTTTATCGACAAAATAGCCATTTTTCTCGACCAGCTCAGCGTAGTTGGCAATGCCGTAGAGGATGCGTTTTTTCATAGGCTGTATCTTGGGGATCTATATCAACATGGTGAGCAGGTTCAGGAACCCGATAAAGAAACCGATCAGAGCACCAAACAGATTAATGTACTTGAACTGCTCCTCCATAATAGAAAGCAGGAGGCCCTCAAGGCGCATCAGGTCAAGGGAATTCACTTTTTCCTTGACCATTTCCCTGATGTTCAGGGTATGCACCAGACCCGGTACTTCTCGAACCAGCATTTTGTTGGCCGTGAGAACGATGTACTCGGTTACACCGTTGCGGACCCCGGTCGGCATCAGGTTTTGGAGAATGCCCAGCGGTTTGGATGTCACCCGATCCACCATAGTGTTGATGGCCTTGTCCAGCAGTTCCCCTGTCTGTTCAGAGCGAAGAACCCTGGACAGCTCATTAACAAGGTTGCGGCGCATTGCCTCTGCCTGCTCTTTGTTCAGGAGCAAGGCCGCACAATCGGCAAGCGGGAGGCGTCCCTGGTCAATTACTTTCTCAAATTGTTCTCTGACAGCATCGGAGATCATCTGCTGCATTTTTTCCGACCCGAGCATCGCCATGACTTTCTCAGCAAGCTGGTAACAGATCGCCTCCTGTTTTTCCTGCTCAACATGGATCAGCAGGTTCGCCAGCGGGGTGCCCAGGAAGGCCTTGGTCTGATCAGCCAAGGCGCGGGCTGCTCGTTCCTGGATGTCAGGTTGTTGCAGCCAGTCCACCAAGGCGTCTTCTTTTTGCTCCAACCAGGTGCGGATGGTCCCGTCCATGTTGTCTATGTCGATAAAGCCTTTGGCCATCGCCGCCATGGGGCCGAGACCGTCGATGAAATTTTCTATTCCGCCCTTTATGGCGATAATGATACGGTCGCGCATGGCGGGCTCAGACAGCATATCCGCTGTCCGGCGGAGGAGCTGTGGTGCCTGTTGCTCAACCGTTGCGCAGATGAGCTGGACCAGTTCTTCCGGGAAAAAGTCTTTTACAGCCTTGCCTGATACCGCCGCCTCGGTCAGTCCTTCCTGTATTCGGCGAGCAAGGAGCTTGGTGTTATCAGGGGAGGTGACCATCTTTTCAAGGCAGGCCTCTGTGAAGCGATAAAAGCCCTTTCGGTCCTCTGCCCGGAGTATTTCATCAAGTCTGCGATTGCCGAATTCACATAGTTGTTGCGGAATAACTTGATTCAAGGCCATATGGAACTGGTCTGAATCGATATAGGTTCGTAGCCCGGTGCGTAATTGGTACTTCAGCGTTCTGAGGCCGATTCGGGCATAGGCCCTGAAGCGCCGGGGAACCACGGTTTGGATCGGGCCTAAGTCCCGGACCAAAATGTCCTGAACCTGATCGTCCACGATCTGATGGAGATGATCCTGGAAAGGCTCTGCGGACAGGGCCGTGCCGATATCTGTTGCGGTGAGCAGTTTTTCACCCACCATGTCGCCGATATTTTCGGCAAGTTCATGGCGTTTGGAAGGGATGATACCCGGGGTCATTGGAACCCGTTTGCCCAGAATGTACCAAGGGTTCAGGGGGCGAAACAGCATGCGGATCGCTACCTTATTGGTCAGGTAACCGATAAGGGCACCGAGCAGGGGCGGACCGGCGTAGGTGAGAAGCTGGGTTGTTGAGAAAGTCATTTTTTTGTAGAGTTATATCGTTAAAGATTTAAAAAAATAAAGTCAGTGATTTTACAAAAAGTAAGCCCCCACTCAGTTTTCGGTGCAGGGCTGTAGGGACAGATCCGTGCCTGTCCTTTATTTCCTGGGGCGGTATTGGGGGCGGACACGCAGGTCCGCCCCTATAGGAAAGAAAAGATAAAACATAGTTATGATTCCGTCCACCGGGAATCATAAGGAACATCTTTTTTCCTTTCCGTTTCACTTGGAAACAACCAACCTTTAGGGTATAGTTCATCACTGTATACGTCTGATTGACACTGTTTTATGACAGAATTTTTTTATATTTAAGGCAATTCAATGACCAAAGTTATAGCACTCGCTGGCAAGGGCGGGACCGGTAAAACAACGACCTCGGCCCTGCTGCTGAAATATCTCGTCGCCCGCAAAATGACCCCGGTTCTTGCTGTGGACGCCGATGCAAATGCAAATCTTAACGAGTTGGTCGGTCTCAACGTGCAAACAACCCTGGGCGAAATCCGTAAGGAGCTGAAGGGCGATATGCCTACAGGTATGAGCAGAGACCAGTACATGGAGATGAAAATCCATCAGGCCCTGATCGAAGAGACGGGTTTTGACCTGATGGTGATGGGGCAGCCGGACGGGCCGGGCTGTTATTGTGCAGCCAACCAGTATCTGGCCATGACTATGGACAAGCTGGCGGAAAACTACGAATATATCATTGTGGACAATGAGGCGGGGATGGAACATCTGAGCAGGATGAATCTGCGCAGTATCGACTACCTGTTCATTGTTTCCGACCCTTCTGCCCGTGGCATCATGACTGCCCGACGGATCGCCGATATCACCGGCCCGCTGAAGCTGGAAGTCAAGCACCAATATCTGTTGGTCAACAGGGCTCCTGATCCGGTTCCTCCGGCTCTGCAAGCAAAAATTGACGAGGCTGTTGCTGAGGCTGATATGGACTTGGCAGGGATTGTTTCCTCCAGTGACGACCTGATTGATCAGGAACTCAGCGGAGCCTCGTATTTAGAGCTGGCAGAAGACAGTAAGGTTATTGAGCAGGTCTTTGCTGTCTTTGATGCGGTCTTTGAGCATTCAGCATAAGGAAACCAACAAGCAATAAATCCCCGTTTTCAGGTATGGAATTGTAGGGGCAGACCTGCGTGTCTGCCCGGTATAAAAGGGCGAACACATAGGTTCGCCCCTACGGCACTCGAGATAATGGGTAGAATATTTCTTGTTGAATCAAAGAGTTGCTTGGCGTAGTGCTTTGAAAAATTAGTCTAACCTTGATACCTGTCCTTTGGACAGGGCGGTTCATTGCGTTTTATGATCACAGAAGAAGACGGACAGGCCATGATCGAGCTGATTCGGGTCAGCAAGGTGTATCCCCCGGATATCCAGGCTCTCGCAGATATATCCCTGCGGGTCAATAAGGGGGAGATCTGTTACCTCACCGGCATGAGCGGGGCCGGAAAAACCACCCTCCTTCGCATGCTGTGCGGGATTGATATACCGGATCGAGGCTATATTGAGGTTGCAGGCAAGGAACTCAATAAATTATCAGGTGCGGAAATGCAGGCCTTGCGTCGGAGCATCGGGGTGGCATACCAGGATTTTAAACTGCTGCCGGAAAAAACCGTGGCCCAGAATATCGCCTTTTCCATGGAAGTGGCCTACCGGAGCAGATCCTTTATCCGGCAACGGACCAGTACCTTATTGTCTCAACTCCGGCTGTCCGACAAGGTGAATACCCGGGCCGGGAAGCTTTCCCGGGGAGAACAGCAGCGGGTGGCCATTGCCAGGGCCGTAGCCAATGATCCGGTACTTCTCCTTGCTGATGAACCCACCGGTAATCTTGATACAGAGACCACCGAGTTGGTGATGGACCTCTTTCATCATTATAACGAGAAAGGGACGACCTTGCTTATCGCCACCCATGATCACTCTATTTATAATTATCCGGGCAGTAAAGTTGTCACCATTGAACAGGGACGGATGCTTGTTGCCGGTGAGTCGAATAATTCCGGCGAATCCACTGAATCCACTGTACCTATTGCGTCCACAGCTGCGACCGGTGCGACCGATACCGCCACTCTGAAGGCAGCCAAAAGCGGTCATCAGGAGGACAAGCTCGGTGATCAGATTATCATGAACAGAGACCTCGGTGATCTCGGAGATATTGATCTTGGGGAGCTTGGTGTTCTTGGGGATGTCAGGCGAAAAGGGGCGGGAGTATGAAGTTTCTTTTT